>NZ_JBNGOT010000004.1:0-358753 GCF_050589705.1 Sunxiuqinia rutila | reverse complement strand
TCAAATCGATTTTCTATTAATAGTCTTTTGTTTTAATTGAACTCACCCCAGAGTCATGTTCAATCCTGTCGGATTTCACCGACTCTTCCCCTCTCTTCCGGAAGAGAGGGGTAAAGCGCGTTTTAACGTGCTTGGGGAGAGTCTAGAATTTGAGCAACATGGAACGTGCTTGAGTCATTTGTCAAATCGATTTTCTATTAATAGTCTTTTGTTTTAATTGAACTCACCCCAGAGTCATGTTCAATCCTGTCGGATTTCACTGACTCTTCCCCTTTTTTGGGGAAGAAAGGGGAAAAGTGAGCGTAGCGAACTTGGGGAGAGTTTGAGAAAACCTTCAAATATTCTTCAAGTTGTTGTAAATTAGTGCATCAACCTAAGTGTAATGAGTGATCAGTCACCAATAGGAAGAGCACGGCGCTTGCGTCAAAATATGACCCGTGAAGAAACCAAACTGTGGGGACGGCTTCGAGCCCGTAAGTTTCATGGGTACAAATTTCTTCGGCAACATCCGATTATATATCAACTAGACAATAATCATCCACAATTTTTCATTGCTGATTTCTATTGCGCTTCGCAAAAGCTGGTTATTGAAGTTGATGGAAAAATTCATGATTTTCAGAAGGAGGATGACCAACACCGTGATGCGATTCTGCAAGGACTTGGGATGCGGGTTCTAAGGATTAAAAATGAAGAATTGAAAGATGTGTATAACGTTCTCGACAAAATAAAGTCAGTGCTTGATTCGTGATTCTGTATCGGCTTCGCAGAAAAGATAACTCACCCCAGAGTCATGTTCAATCCTGTCGGATCTCACCGACTCTTCCCCTTTTTTTGGGAAGAGAGGGGCAAAGCGAGTGCAACGAGCTTGGGGAGAGTCAGAAATACCATATTACTTTTCTTGCCCCATCTCACGTGGTCAATTTCAGCTTTTTTGCCTTGTTTTTTATTCCGCAAGCTTAACTTTTTATTGATGCAGTGCTTAGGTAGGGGTAATCTTTTTCGGGTTTGTTTTGTTAACTTAGACGAGCCTTAACCGGCTGATTAGTTATTGTCTAACCTGCACTTGTGCACAAAACCACTTAACCGTGAAGAGAATTATTTTACTGGCCCTCTTGGGTCTTTTTTTTAGTTATTCGGCGTATTCCCGCACCCAGTCAGTGGTTCGGGGTGTTGTCTACGAAGACAGCAATCAAAACAACAAAAAGGATCGCAAAGAAAAAGGAATTGCCGGTGTGGCAGTTTCCAATGGTGTGGCGGTTGTTCAGACCAACGAGCGCGGCGAGTATACGCTTCCGCTGGCCGACGACCAGATTATTTTCGTGATTAAACCTTCAGGTTACACCCTTCCGGTGAATGAATACAACCTGCCTCAGTTTTACTACATCCACAAGCCCAATGGCTCGCCCGAGTTGAAGTACGGAGGCACGGCCCCAACAGGAGATCTCCCTCGTTCGGTTGATTTTGGCTTGTATGCTGATGACGATCAGAGCCAGTTTCGCATGCTGGTTTTTGGTGACCCACAACCCTACAACATGAACCAGATCGATTTCTTCTCGCGCGGCATTGTTGAGGAGTTGAAAGGGATCGACAACGTGGCTTTTGGCTTGAGCTTGGGTGACTTGGTCGGCGATAACCTTGATCTGTTTCAACCCTATAAAGAAGCAGTGCAGCCCATTGGTGTGCCTTGGTACAATGTGATGGGGAATCACGATATGAACTACGATGGGGAGGAAGATCACCTGACGGATGAGTCGTTTGAAAAGCATTTCGGGCCGGCCAACTATTCGTTTAATCATGGTAAGGTGCACTTCATTGTGCTGGATGATATCCTGTATCCGGATCCGCGCGATGGAAAAGGCTACTGGGGTGGATTTCGTGAAGATCAGCTGCAGTTTGTGGAGAACGATCTTCGGCTGGTGCCCAAGGATTACCTGGTGGTATTGGCTTTCCACATCCCTATTAGCGAGCCAGCGGGTGACCCTTACCGCGATGCTGATCGCGAACGCTTGTTTGAGCTGCTGAAAGATTTCCCGTACACCCTGTCCTTGTCGGCACATACCCACTTGCAGCGTCAGGATTTGTTTGACGAGAAGGCCGGCTGGCAGCAGGATGGCTTTCACCATCACTACAATGTGGGAACCACCTCGGGCGATTGGTACAGTGGTCGTTTAAATGAAAATGGCGTGCCTTATTCCACCATGCGTGATGGTACTCCCAAGGGCTATGCCTACCTGAACTTTGACAACAACGAATACCGCATCAATTACAAGGTGGCAGGTCGTTCGGACGATTACCAGTTCGAGATTTATGCCCCTAAAGTGGTGGAGCAGAACAAGGGAACTTCGGCCGGCATTTTTGCCAACTTCTTTATGGGGAGTGAGCGCGACTCGGTGTTCTATCGGGTGGATGATGGACCTTGGGTGCAAATGCACCGGGTGAATGATTCTGATCCATCCTACTTGCATGTGCTGCATGAGTATGATTTTACGGAAGAGCTGTTGGATGGACGTCGTCCGTCGAATGCAGTGGACTGCACACACCTGTGGCGCGGACGGATCCCAACCGACCTGGAAGTGGGTGAGCATACCATCGAAATTAAAGCAACCGACCTGATGGGGCAAACCCATACCCAAACCAGTACCTATCGGATTGCGACCAAAGAATAGGTTGAAGGAGGCCGGAGAAGGGAAACAGGAGAACGAATGGAGCATTCTAAGAAAGGAATGATTCTTTTTTGTTTCAAAAACCTTCAATACATCGCTTAACGAAAAGCCCTTGATCAGGAAGATGCCTAGTCTTCGGATCAAGGGCTTTTCGTGTTTATAATAATGGAGAAAGGAAAACGGGAACCGGAGAAAAGGGAATAGAGGATGAGTCCCTTTGGCTTGAAGAGAGATTAAAGAGAATGCTTGTTGCAAGGGGTATCACTGATAAACTCACCCCAGAGTCCTGCTCAATCCTGTCGGATCTCACTGACTCTTCCGCTTTCTTCCGGAAGAAAGGGGCAAAGCGCGTTGTACGAGCTTGGGGAGAGTTTGTAAAACAAGCGATGGGAAAGATCCTGAGACAAGTTCAGGAAGATGCTAAACTCAAAGAAGACACGAATCCAACTACTAATTATCGGAAAAAGGATTGGCCTACGAGGGTTTTGAACCAGAAAACAAGGGAAGGAATTCGCGTAGGTACTCGCTAAGAAAAACCTGTTTGACGACCAAAGGGAGGAGTTGGTTTTCGGGGAGTGACTGATCCGTGGTTTTCATTCAAAAGCATCGTCAGCCTTGATCTTTTCGTTCTTTTGAATTAAGCCAAAAGGACAAGTAGGTTTAATGTGATCGGAAGAGTTAGGAAGGAATGGAACCTCACACTGATAAAGAAAAGTGAATCACCTCGTCACCGATCAATCGGTGCCACTCCTCCTCGGGAAGGAGGAGAAACAGCAAACTACTTTTGTCTTGTAATCAAGAGACATGTTTGCCATCATCCTTTCTGTGTTTTGAAGATCTGAAAGGTTTAAAAAGCAAGAAGAAAAAATCAAGCTTTTTCTAAAGTTCCAAACTTTGGAAATGCTCAAGCACAGCCAAACTATTTGGGCCGATAAAGTCCTTCGTGCGTCTCCCGGATAAGCTCGGCTATCGGAATGCCTTCAGGGCAGCGGCTAAGATCAATTTGTTGCAGGTTTTCCTCGGTTGGAAACTGCCCCGGAAACCAATGGTCTTTTTCCTGAAACATGTTGTAACGGTATTCCCCAAAGGCTTTCATGTCGTAGCACTTCCAGAGTTTCCGGAAGCGCAGGATCTCGGGAATATTCAGTCCGGAAGGATCATTTTCCATGGCGTAGCCATCAAAATCGGCATAGGGCACTTCTGCCACTTGCTGGTCGAGCAGCCTTTTGATGCGCAAATCATCGGCTGACAAGGGCGATGGTGCCGGAAAGATACCATTTAAGGGGTCAAAGTGCTCGGGTTCATTCAAGCCAAAAGACAAGGTGTGTACGCCGGGATTGCTTAGGCAAAAGCGGGCATTCCATTGAAGGGGGGAAAGCGGCGCCGTCAGCTGCTGGAGCTTGGGCGGCGGGCTAAACAAGCGTCCCCCTTTGTCGTTGGGCGAGATGATAAAAACACCCATGTCCTTTTTTTGAGCCAAAGCAATGGCTGGCTCATTGCGCTGAAAGAAATAGTAATAGTGCAGGTTGACAAAGTCGAAGAGGTCTGTTTCAATGGCTTTCAAAATAACGTGGAGCGGCGCGTGTGTACTAAATCCTACATGCCCAATCACTCCTTCCTCTTTCAGCTGAAGCAAGGTTTCCACCGGACCTCCTGGAGAACAGGCCTGTTCGAGCAGCTCGGGCGTGTTGATGCCATGCCAGGCATAAAAATCAAAATAGTCGGTTTGCAGGGTCTTCAGTTGTTCCTCCACCAGTTGACGGGTGGCTTCGGCTGTTTTTGGATTGCCCTTGGTCATCAGGAAATAGCGGTCGCGTTTGACTTTGAGCTCCTGATTCAGCACGCGCCCAAAAATCGTTTCACTTTTGGTGTAGCCATAAGCGGTTTCAATCAGGTTAATGCCCTGTTCCAGGGCCATTCTCACGGTTTGGCTGGCCTGGTTGAGGGTGTCGCGAGGCACCTCGTGGCGGGGAAGCTTGTGAGCATGTTTGAAACGCATGCCGCCAAGGGTAATGACACTGAGGTGTTTGTTGGTCTTTCCAAAACGACGGTATTCCATCTGGGGCCGAAACAGGCTGAGGTTCGAATAATCCATAAAATGAAGGGCTTAAGAGGCACAAAAGTAATCAATCAAACAAGAAAACCGGAAGGAAGGTTTACCAATTGAATGGAGGAATAAGCTTTTGCGTTGAACCGCTTTTCAGAAAAATCCCCCATCTTTACAGACGATAATGACAAGATTAGCCTCATGGGAAACAAATTTCTTCAGTTGGTAAAACGCTTTCTGCCTGACGGATTTATCACCGGCATTCTGGTAATGATTCTATTGGCTTACCTGCTGCCGGGTATCGGTAAGGAGGGGAGTACCATCGAACTGAAGGTGGTGATTCGCTATGGAATTTCACTGTTGTTTTTTTTCTATGGCTTGCGCTTAAGCCCCGAAAAACTGAAAAATGACCTGAGTAACTGGCGGCTCCACTTGCTGATTCAAGGCATTACGTTCCTGATTTTTCCACTAACGGTGCTGGCTTTTCATCCGCTGTTTGCCGGCACCGACCATGAAATCCTCTGGCTGTCGGTGTTCTTTTTGGCCGCTTTGCCTTCCACGGTTTCGTCATCGGTGGTGATGGTTTCCATTGCTGAAGGAAATATTTCCAGTGCCATTTTCAACGCCAGTATTTCCGGGGTGATCGGTATTTTGCTTACCCCCTTGTGGATGAGCCTTTTTATGGAGCGACAAACGGAGGCCTTTGCTTTTGGTCAGGTACTGCATGACCTGGTGATCCAGATTTTGATTCCGGTTTTTGTGGGACTGATTCTGCATCGTTGGTGGGGAAAATGGGCGAATCGCAACAAAGCTTACCTCAGCTTATTCGATAAATCGGTGATTTTGATGGTGGTGTACCGCAGTTTCAGCGATTCTTTTCTAAACGGCATTTTTAGCAGCATTGCCCTGCACGAGTTGTTGCTGCTGGGCGGCAGTGTTATCGGCTTGTTCTTCTTTATTTTTGAAGGAACCAAATACCTGACCAAACGCTTGCATTTCAATCGCGAAGACCGGATAACGGTGCTGTTTGCCGGCTCCAAAAAATCATTGGTCCATGGTTCGGTCATGGTGATGGTGCTGTTTGGAGACACCACCATTGGCAGTCTGTTTCTGGTTCCGGTCATGATTTACCATGCTTTTCAACTGTTCTACATCAGTATTATCGCGCGCCGCTATGCCCGGGAGTTGCATCAGGGCTGAGTGGTTTCATGATAAGGAAAACCCAGCTTCAAATCTGGGGGATGAAGCTGGGTTGGGAGTCTACCTAAGGGAATATAGGGAGATTATTCGGAATAGTAGGTGTAAGTGCGGTTGCACACCACCTGGGCAATGCCGTCTTTGTAACCGGTATAACTGATCCAGTTTCCTTTGTCATCGTAGGTGTATTCATAAACATACACTTCGGTGGTGTTGTCGCGTGCGCTGTATACTTCCTGCGATTGAAAGAACCCATGATCATTGGTCACAAAATTCATTTGTACCTGTAGGGTATCGGAGTTACTTGCGGTGTAATTGTCCAGTTGGCCTGCCATGTTGTAGTTAAACCGGACATAGCCCCGGGGTTGTTCCCGGGAGTTGTACCATTGCATGGCTGTCTTTTGCCCCAGTTGGTTGAGGGTGACCACGGCATAGTTGATTAAGGTATCGGTTTGGCCATGAAAGCGTTCCATTTTAAGCTCGGTTTCCGAAGGATGGCTGATCAGAACATAGTTCCGAACGGTATCCTTGCTGATCCAGCTGGCTTTGCTGACTTTTCCGTTGGTGCTTTCCACCGACCAATGTCCAAAGGAATGATCGTTTTCATCAAGGAAAACACTTTGTTTGACGTTGCCGTTCTCATCAAAATGGACTTCGATGTCATTGGTCCACTGAATCAGGCTGTCCCGGTCAGCCAGGCTGATGCGCTTTCCGGCGATGATACCACCATTTTCTTTTTGAGCCCAATAGTTTACT
Organism: Sunxiuqinia rutila; assembly: GCF_050589705.1. Lineage (NCBI taxonomy): Bacteria > Pseudomonadati > Bacteroidota > Bacteroidia > Marinilabiliales > Prolixibacteraceae > Sunxiuqinia > Sunxiuqinia rutila. The sequence goes on along the minus strand of NZ_JBNGOT010000004.1, from coordinate 352,090 downwards.
TCCCGGAACATCTGAACATGGCCATTCAGGGTTTCAGGAAAATAGAAATAGGGTGTAAAAATGCCAACAACTGTTTTTTCAGCCGGCTTCATTTCCTGCCTGGCGCAGGAAAATAACAGCATTACGATTAAGCTTAAACTGAGCAGTTGAAGTTTACTCCTTTTCATAGCTAAAGGCTTTTTTGTAATACACTTCACCCGATTTAACACTGGCAAGGCAGGCAATAAAACGCTTGTTTAGCGGCTTAAACACTTCGCCCAATTCATCCTGAAATTTCTTGTCCTGTTTATAGAAATCCTGCACATCTTTGCCATACGACCAGGCGATCAGGCTTGGCATTTCCATGCCAATACCGGGCTTGGCAATGTACCAAGGATCATCGTAGTTGTGTTCGGCAAGCAGTTTGTTGGCATCCCGAATAACAGCTTCAACCTCTTCCTGCTTCCCGGGAATGATCCGGAATTCCTGGAATTGCAGGTAGCCGGCTTCGGCTATTTCAGGTCTTGGATTTTCGGGTCGGAACGAAAGTTCGTATTGAGTGATCATGGTAAACGAGTTGTTTTTGGTTTTCGTTTTTCCAAAAGCAACGGCTTTTTCTTCGCCCCACTCGTTCATAATCATATCCCAGTGTTCTTCAATGACCGTAATGTCATCGAGTGAGTTGATGGGGTACCAGACTTCAAAGTCCAGGTCGCGTGTTGACCAAACATAAAAGTTAAAGGGAAAATCATGTTCTTTGGCTAAGGCAGCCAGTTCAATACTCATTTCCTGATACTCAAATAGGGCATCAGGCGCTACGGTTTCTACATAGCAGTACCAGAGTTGTTCTTTCTTGTTTTCCTGTGCGTAGGTAAGTAAGGAAACGAGCATCAAGGCAAGTAGCGGAAGGAAATAAATTTTTTTCATGAATGTTGAGATTTTTAAATAAGAATCAAGTCAAACGTTTTGTAAAGCAAGATTGAAGGTCTTTGCAGTTGTTTCAAGTGGACGATCGGTCAGAGCTCTTTGTAGGTGATGTAGCTGGTTGTCTTTAACACCAGGCTGGTGTATTCCTTCTGAAGTGCTTCGGCGGCTTCTTTGGAGCCTTGCTGGCTTATAAATTCTTTCCACCATTTTACTCCATCCGGCGAACGTCGCCATTCCATGTCGGCAGGCCCGTTTTTCATGGTCCAAATCAGCATCATGTTGTATTCTCCGGTCATAAACCAGTGCATTTCAGGTCCCGGAACCTGGGCGGCTGCTCCTGCAGCTTTGTATAGCGTGATGATTTCTTTGGCACGTTCGATGGTGCCGGGCTTAAAGTCGACAAGTACCACTTCTTGCCAGCTTACGTTTTCAAACTTGACCGGTTTAACCTCTTCCTGAGCGAATAAACCGGAGGCGGTAACGAGTACCAAAACGAATAATAAATGAACTTTTTTCATACACCTTGTTTTTGTTATCATTATGTTTAAACTTTCCAGAGCGTAGGTTTACTTCGGGTTGATTTTGGTGTATGTAAAGGCAGCAGAAGATCTGCTTGGAAGTTGCTTTGCTTTTAGTAATAAGCAAGTTACGTCTTATTTAGACTAATTCAAAATAACTATGTTTAGCTAGTTAAGATGAATTGTTTTTGATGGTCTAAACGCTTGTTAATAAGGGAAAAACAGCTGCGTGTTTTTTTGAAATTATCAAGCATTCGTGCGTTATCCGATTGGTATTGTGGATTTCGTTGATGGTTGAAGATGTGAGACTTATTTCAAAGTCGTTGAAAAAGAAGGCTCGAAAACTGGTATTGATTTAATATCTTTATTGAGTTGCACGAAAAGCAAATGGTTATTATGGGTCGAACGCTTGCTAAAATAAGCCTTGTTTTGCTGCTGATTGTTGCCTTGCCAATGGGATTCTTTCTGGTTCGCGAGTTTTCAGCCTTGACCAAAAACGAACAGATGGTGGAGCGGGTTTTCAGCACCCAGCTCGAATCGATTTTATACTCTATTAACCAATATTCGGAAAACATTGTAGTGCAGTGGAGCCAGAGTCTGGATCAACCGATAGCCCCTGAAGATGAGCTGATGCAGGAGATAGTGGACAACCTTTTCCAGAACAATGCGGCGATTCGTGCGGTGCGTTTCCTGGATTTGAAAGCATCGCAAGAAGAGGCTGTTTACTTTAGCGATTCCGTTTTCAGCCTCAATGTTTGGCCCGAAAAGGCGGAGGTGGAGCAGCTTCAGACTTACCTTGATGCGAATTACCAGCGCATTAAGGAAGCCCAGTGGCAGGATGATCTGTTGCTTTATTTTCTGCCTAAAAACAGAAGTGGGGAGCAGCTGTGCCAGCTGGTGGTTGATCCCCGGACTTTTATGGAGCAAAACCTGGGGCCCATGATTCAACAGGTGGCGCAGGACCTTTTTTATATTGCTATTTCCGATTCGCTGACGGGCTATGTGGTTTATGCCAATGAAGCAGAAATCGGGAATAGTCAGTCTTTGAAACAGGCAGCCATGTGGTACTTGCCCGAATATAAGCTTGGGATAAGGCTGAAGTCGAAGACTCTGGATGAATTGGCCTCCGAACGCAGCCAGCGTGATAATTATACCATGATGGCTATGGGGCTGTTGGTGGTGCTTGGTTTTGTATTTGTGCTGGTTAATATCCGGAAAGAGATGAAACTGGCAGCGATTAAAGCTGAGTTTGTGGCCAATGTGTCGCACGAAATACGAACCCCTTTGGCCTTAATTAGCATGTATGCCGAAACGCTTTTGCTGAAACGGGTAAAAACGGAAGAAAAGCAGGTAGAATACCTGACCACCATTCAACAGGAAAGCGTTCGCCTGACAGATATTGTCAATCGTATACTGAATTTTTCCCGCATTGAAAGGAACCGGATCAAATATCGTTTTGAAAGGGTTGATCTGAAGCAGGTGATTCCTGAAATGATTGCCTCGTTTGAATCTCACCTCTCTGCTGCCCAGGTGAATTGTTGTTTTGAAGCGTCGGATGATGATGCCTGGGTTGAAGCCGACCGGGAAGCGCTGAAAACGATGATGAACAACCTGCTGGACAATGCCATTAAATACAGCGATAAGGCTGAAAAAGAAGTTCGTGTTCGGGTGGTGAAAAGAGCCAAACAGGTTTGGGTGGAGGTTCAGGACAATGGGATTGGCATTTCATCCAAAAATCAAAAACACATTTTCGATCAGTTTTACCGGGTTACTGAAGGCGACCTGGCGCACCGGGCCAAAGGGTCGGGCTTGGGACTCAACTTGGTAAAACGGATGATGAAGGTGCATGGAGGCCAGGTTACGGTGCGCAGTAAGCTGGGAGAGGGGAGTACATTTATTTTAAAATTTCCGCTAAAAACAGAAAAGGATGTCCAAAATTCTAATCGTTGAAGATGAGCAGGCTATGTTGGTTGGCTTGCGCGATAATCTCGAGTTTGAGGGTTATGAGGTAGATACCGCCAACCGGGGCGACGATGGCCTGAAAAAACTGCAATCCGGCACTTTCGATTTGGTCTTGCTGGATGTGATGCTGCCGGGGATGTCGGGCTTTGATGTGTGTAAAAAGGCGCGTGCCGCCGGCATGGATACGCCAATCATTCTGCTGACTGCCCGTGGCGAAGAGCTGGACAAGGTTCTGGGATTAGAACTGGGTGCCGATGATTATGTAACCAAGCCGTTTAGCCTGCGCGAATTACTGGCCCGTATCAAGGTGATCCTGCGGAGGGCAAACCCGGGGAATGCGTCAACAGCCGAATTTTTGGTTATCGGTAATTTGCGGGTTTCTTTTGAGGCCTACGAAGCTTTTAATGGCAGCAACCAGCCTGTGAAAATGTCGCACAAAGAGTTTGAGATTCTGCATCACCTTCATCGTCATGCCGGCAAGATTGTAAGTCGTGACGAAATTCTTGATCATGTGTGGGGTATGGATTACCAACCTACTGCACGCACGGTGGATAATTTTATTGTTCGGCTTCGGAATAAGATTGATTCTCCGGACAGCCAACACATTATTACGGTACACGGCGTGGGTTATAAACTGGTGCTGTGAATGATGCAATCGTCTTTTTGACTATCCGATATTCGGATTGCTTGATTCTTAGAAAGTTCGTGCCTTCTCAGTCTTCTGTCTTTCAGTTTGATTCCTGATTCTTTGTTCTAGATTCTCGAGACTCATTACTCCCTTTGTTCTTTTCTCCTCAAATGGTCCATTGCAGCCAGCTCGATGGTCCACTCCCTGTGTTTTTTCTTGTTGGTGACATTTCTGTGACATCTTGTGGCATCGTATGACGCGTGTTTGACAGGCGGGTTACATCCGTGCACTTACTTTGTATCAGAAACAATTACAAGTAGTAACACTTAAAGCCCAAAGCAATGAAAACAAGAAGAACAATTCCGATGATGGTTATCGCTTTAATGATGATGACCGGCCTGGCTTTTGCCGGGGAAACCGCAACAAACATGGCCAAAAAAGACCTGTACAATGAAATCTCTGATTGTTTTAAAGAAGAAATTAAGGACTGGAACAATTACTTCTACCAAAACAACATCAACCAGCTGGATGAAAAAGTTCAGGTGTGTTTTATCGTCAATGGCGATCAATCCTTGAGTCTGGTTCGGCTTCGAAGCGATGATGAAGCAGCGAAGGATTACGTGAAACACATTTTTAAAACCAGTGAACTGAAAGCGGACAAAGTGCTTGTGGGGAAAGCCTATGTCTTTAATCTTGCGGTGCGCTACAACACGAAGTAGCGAAAAGTATGCAGCATTTCGAATTGATTTTGTTTTTAAATATCTTGTACGCAACTTCACTCAATCATGGCTAACAAAACGTATATAATTTATCTGATTATCCTGCTGGCTTTTAGTTCTTCGGAGCTGAAAGCTTCGGATTGGAAGATGCTGGTGGATTTAAAAGGGCGCTGGCAGTTTACGGTAGGCGATGATCCGGAGTGGGCCCGCCCGGAAACCGATACGCATGATTGGGATGTTATTGATGCCCCCAAAGCTTGGGAGCATTATTACGAAGGGTATAATGGATATGCCTGGTACCGGAAAAAGTTTGGATTGACCGAACTTCCAAAAACGAAAATGGTCCACCTGTTTTTAGGGTTTATTGATGATGTGGATGAAGTCTTTATAAACGGGCAAAAGGTTGGTCAAACCGGAGGCTTTTTCCCCAATTATGAAACGGCTTACGATAAAGAACGGCACTACCTGGTTCCGGTCTCCCTTTTGAGTAATTCTGAAAATACCATTGTCATTCGCGTGTATGATGAAGGGCGTGAAGGTGGAATATTGCGAGCCGATAAGTTTGGACTTTACTCTGATCTCGATCAGGATCGTATGGTTGTTGATTTGAGCGGGATGTGGAAGTTCAGCACGGATAACTTTGGCCAAATGAACAGTCCGCAAACCAGCGATGAGCAATGGAATGAAATTTATGTCCCTATGAACTGGGAAAGCCAGGGGTATGCTGATTATAACGGAAAAGCCTGGTATCGAAAACGATTTGCCCTTCCTGAATCTCTGAAAGGAGAGGAGCTTTACCTGGTGCTGGGAAAGATTGATGATTATGATGAAGTTTATTTGAATGGGCATAAAATTGGGAGTGTCGAGGAGCTGGATGGCTATTCGCGCTTCCAGCGAAACAATGCCTGGTCGCTTTACCGCATTTATAAAATTCCTTCAAACTATTTAAGGAGTAAAAACCTGCTTTCGGTTCAGGTGGAGGATGTCTTCGAGTTTGGCGGGATTTACGAAGGGCCCGTTGGAATCATGAAAGCTGAGGATATTCAGGGGTTCCGTGAGCGAACGCGATGGCAGGAACAAAACAGTGGATGGAATTCTTTTTTTCAGGAATTGATTCGTTTATTTGATTAGCAATGAGGAAAATGCATTTCATACGGTGGTTGGGAAGCCTGATCCTGATTTTGGTGATGACTCCGTTGTGCCTGGCTTTTGAGCCAGACGAGGTGAGCTTGCGTGGTTTGTGGAAATTCCGCATTGGCGACCAACGCGAGTGGGCTTCGTTGGACTATGATGATTCAGCCTGGGACAAAATCAGGGTGCCTGCCCGATGGGAAAATGAAGGTTTCCGAGGATACGATGGCTATGCCTGGTACCGAACCTCGGTGTTGATTGATCAATCGTTGGCGGATAAAAAAATGGTATTGGAGCTGGGCTACATCGACGATGTGGATGAAGTGTTTATCAACGGGGTTCGGGTGGGACAGACAGGCTCGTTTCCTCCTCATTTTTCAACAGCCTACAATGCCTTGCGTAAGTATCAGATTCCTGCTCATCTCATTCGTTTCGGCGAAGAAAACCTGATTGCCGTTCGGGTTTATGACAGTCAGCTTGAAGGAGGAATTGTTTCAGGAAACGTGCGAATTTACACCTCAGGTGTGCTTCCTCCATTTTTGATTGACTTGACGGGAAACTGGTTATTCAACAAAGGAAAAGCATTCAACGCAAACAATCATACCGATATTCTGGTCCCGGGAGCCTGGGAAAATCAGGGTTACAATAACTACAATGGCTATGCAGTTTACACGCGTAAAATTAAACTGCCGGCTGATGTTGTTGGGCAGCGTTTGGTATTGCTTGCCGGTAAAATTGACGATGCCGATCAGCTTTATTTGAATGGCCGGCTGATGGGACAAACAGGAGATTATGAACGTTGGTCGAACCGAGATTTCGATGGTGACTTCCGGAACTATTTTTTTCCGCCAGGAGCTTTTAAGTCCGACAAAGAAAACATTCTGGAAATCCGCGTTTACGATCGCACCGGCTTAGGCGGAATTTATGAAGGCCCAGTTGGGATTATGACCCAGGACCAGTTTCGAAAATACTGGAAATCAAAACGACGAAATTAGGCTTTACAATTCGTTTTTGACGATTGGATTTATCATTCAGAGAGCAGCCGGCTGTTGACAGCTTCCTGCTCTTTTTTGTGTCCAAGGATTCTGCTTGTGTGGGAAGCTGCGAAAGCTGGTCGAAATCCGGCATAACTGACGATCTTATTTGTGTCAGTTTATGGCGAGTTGTCGTGTATATAAATGATTTATTGTATATTTAGCCTTCGAGTAAAAAGACAACATTTAACCTATATCCAAACAAAAGAATAGATCATGACAAAGTTTAACAACAGAAGAGAATTTTTAAAGATTTCAGCGGCTGGAGCCCTTGGATTGACTGTTTTAGGACCACTCGCATGTGCTCCAAAAGCTGTTGACCGAAAAAGCTTCGGAGTGGGGCTGCAATTGTACACCATCCGTGATGCCATGGCTGCCGATGTGTTGGGTTCGCTGAAAAAAGTATCGGACCTGGGCTACAAGAATCTTGAGTTGGCCAGTTATTCTGATGGCAAGTTTTACGGCTATGCTCCGAAAGAATTCAAGAAAATCGTGAGCGACTTGGGAATGACAATTTTAAGTAGTCACACTCAGGTTGAGGCCGCCGGAATTACCGTTGATAATGCTCAAAAGATGGCTGATGACCATGCCGAGTTAGGCGTGAAATATTGTGTTCAGCCTTGGGTGAACGAAGAGGACCGCAACATTGAGACCTATAAGAAAATGGTAGGCGATTGGAATGAAGTTGGTAAAATCATGAAAGGCGTTGGTATCCAGTTTGGTTACCACAATCATAACTTCGAGTTTAAAAACATTGATGGTGTCGTGCCTTATTTCGATATTTTTATGCCTGAAATGGATCCGGAGTACATTACCATGGAGCTTGATTTGTTTTGGACCAACAAAGCCGGATACGATCCAGTGGACTTGTTTAACAAATATCCCGGAAGATTCCAGTTATTCCACATGAAAGACATGGGCAAGAAAGAAGCTCCGTTCTTTGATGTAAACAAAGACGATGTTACATCGGTTGGTGCCGGGGTTATTGATTTCAAATCGATTTTGGCAGCCAAAGATGTTGCCGGCATGAAATATATGTTTGTTGAAGATGATAATCAGGGGAACGGAAGGCCTTTTGAAGAGCTGGAAGTAAGTATCAAGAACCTGACAACAGATATTCTGGTGTAGCTAGCACAACAATTTTAAATAAGAATGAAACCCGGGGCTTTTTTGCTTCGGGTTTTTTTATGCTTGTTGGCAATCTTTACAAGGCTTCTCAGAATTCGAATTATTGGGATTGTTTGATTTTCAAAATGATGGGAATGAGCCTCCGGGAATAAACAAAATAATTAACTTTACGAAACAGGTGTTCCAAATTGTGTTTGACACGCTTTCGAACCTGACTTAACCTAAACGAAATTAGCTATGACTAATCGACTACGCTTAACAAGTTTCCTGCTTTTATTGCTGCTCGGCTCTTCCGTTTGGGCAGGCAACAATCCGTCACTCAAATTATGGTATAGCACTCCTGCTGAAAAATGGACCGATGCCTTACCCATCGGAAACGGAGGTCTGGGTGCTATGATTTTTGGTGGCGTGGCACACGATCGTATCCAATTCAACGAAGAAACGCTTTGGCAAGGAGCCCCGCATAGTTATGCTCATCAGGGTGCCTGGAAGCATTTGGAAGAAATACGGCAATTGCTTTTTGACGGTAAACAGAAAGAAGCCGAAGCGCTGGCGATGGCAGAATTTATGAGCGTGCCGCTCGGACAAATGGCTTATCAGGCTTTTGGTGATTTGTACCTGCACTTTCCGGAGCACACGGATTTTACGAATTATCATCGCGAGTTGGATTTGGAGCAGGCTGTACATCGGGTGACTTATCAGGCTGATGGCGTAAATTACACCCGGGAGTACCTGGCTTCCTATCCTGATCAAGCTATTGCCATTCAGCTTACGGCTGATCAGCCCAAGGCCTTGAATTTTGATTTGTCATTTGATGCCCTTCACGAGTCCAAAGAAATCAAAGCCGAAGGAAACGAGCTTTCGCTGAAAGTACAGGTGAAAGATGGTGCTTTATATGGAATAGCCGGCTTGCGTGTTTTTTCCGATGGCTTGGTTGCTGCCGAAGGCAGTCAACTTCGAGTGGAAGATGCCAGTACGGCCACCATTTACTTGACTGCTGCAACAAATTATGTCAATTATAATGATGTCAGTGGAAAGCCGGTGCTAGATGTCCGGGAAAGGCTTTCCTGGTTGTCGAATCAAAAAATGGAAGATGTTCGTCAGGCACATCAGGCCGATTACCAGAAACTTTTTCAGCGGTTTAAGGTGAGCTTTGGAGCGAATGAGCGACAGCTTCTGCCTATAAACGAACGCATTGTCGCATTTAGTAAGAATTCGGATGATCCTCAGTTGCTGGCTTTATACATTCAGTATGGGCGTTACCTGCTTATTGCGAGCAGTCGGCCGGGAACACAGCCAGCCAATTTGCAGGGGATCTGGAATCATCAGCTTGATCCGGCATGGGATAGCAAATGGACAGTCAACATCAATACGGAGATGAACTACTGGCCGGCCGAGCTGACCAACCTGGCCGAATGTCATCAGCCACTTTTCGATATGATTGCTGATTGCGCCGAAACAGGGAAGGAGGTTGCATGGGAGCATTACCAGGCACCGGGCTGGGTACTCCATCACAATACGGATATTTGGCGGGGCACAGCACCCATTAATCACTCGAACCATGGCATTTGGGTAACCGGAGGAGCTTGGCTGAGCAGGCATTTGTGGGAGCACTTTCTGTTTTCTCAGGATCGCGAGTTTTTAGCTCGTAAGGCTTATCCTATCATGAAAGGGGCTGCTGAGTTTTTTACTGATTTTCTGATTGAAGATCCTGTTACTGGCTATTTGATCAGTACGCCATCCAACTCACCGGAGACTGGTGGTTTGGTTGCTGGTCCGTCGATGGATCATCAAATCATCCGCGCCTTATTCCGTTCGTGCATCGAAGCTTCTTCTATTTTAGATACCGATCCGGATTTTGCCCGGAAATTAACTGACCTGCTGCCGAAAATTGCCCCCAATCAGATTGGACAATACGGTCAGCTGCAGGAATGGTTGACTGACCTGGATGATCCTAATAATAAACACCGGCATGTGTCTCATTTGTGGGCGGTTCATCCGGGCAATGAAATTAACTGGAAGGAAACTCCGGAGCTGATGCGAGCTGCGCGGCAATCGCTCATCTTCCGGGGAGATGAAGGAACCGGCTGGAGTTTGGCTTGGAAGATTAACTTTTGGGCTCGCTTTCTGGATGGAAACCATGCTTACGACATGGTGAAACTGCTTTTTCGTCCGGTAGACATTGATGGGGTGGCTTACTCGGGCGGTGGCGGTTCGTATGCCAACTTATTCGATGCCCATCCGCCCTTCCAGATTGATGGCAATTTTGGAGCCCCTGCTGGCATGATCGAGCTGTTGGTACAGAGTCATCTGGATGAAATCTCGATTCTTCCGGCTTTGCCCGATGCTTTGCCGGAAGGAAGCATCTCGGGTGTTTGCGCCCGCGGCGGTTTTGAGCTGGCTTTTAGCTGGCGTAAGGGTAAGCTGGAGAAATTGGAAGTTTGGTCAAAAGCCGGTAAGCCCTGCAAGTTGAAGTCAGGAGAATTGGAAGTGGAGTTACAAACCGACGTGGGCCAGAAATATACCTTCGATGGGAAATTGAACCAATTGTAGGCTTATAAGCCGCAGACAGTTTCAAAATCAATCTGAAGAAGAGCTTGTTACTAGTTGTTTATTGCTTTGTTCGGGTTGGAACTGTTGAAGGAATTGCGATTTGGGTTAAGAAATCATCTGTTTTTATTGATATTTTGGTGGTACTTCTCAATAAATGAGGGCATTTTTAGGAAGATTGATTTCTCTGAAAATGATGAACATTTGAAATGAAGAATAAACTTATGACACTAAAAATGCGGCTAAATTTAAAATTGTTTCTTGTCTTTCTGGGAGTATCGGTTTTTACCTGTTTTGGGCAGGCAAAGGAGGACGAGTTGATTAAATACGTTGATCCCTTTATAGGCACACAGTTTTTTGGACACACCTTTCCGGGGCCATCGCTACCCTATGCCATGGTTCACCTTGGCCCGGATACCGGTACCGAAGGGTGGACGTATTGTGGCGGATATGTTTACGCTGACAACTCAATTATTGGTTTTAGCCATACCCATTGGAGTGGCGTAGGCATGGTTGATGGAGGCGATGTTCTGTTAATGCCTACCGTTGGGAATAAGCTTCAGCTGGTTCCGGGAACGGCAGAGGAGCCAGACGCGGGCTATCGTTCCCGCTTCGATCATTCGGATGAAAAGGCTTCCCCCGGCTATTATGCTGTTTTGTTAAAAGATTATGGAATAAAGGCCGAGTTAACCACGACCCGGCGGGTGGGTTTTCATCGATACCGCTTTCCGAAAGCTGATGATGCACGGGTAATTCTTGACTTGGGGCATCAAATTGGCGGGAATCAGGAAACGGATGTTTCTGAACTTCGAATCCTCGATAACCAGCGGATTGAAGGGGTGAAAGGATCAGGTGCTGGTAAGGTTTATTTTGTTGCTGAATTTAGTAAGCCATTTCAATATTATGGAACTTTTGATGCAAGCTATTCGACTCCTGAGTCAGGTGCTGGTTATTTCCCCTATAAAAGTGGGGAGCGGGGAGTAGATATAGGTGCTTTTGTCACATTTCAAACCAAAGATCAGGAGCAAGTTTTGGTGAAAGTTGCTCTTTCATATGTGAGTATTGACGGTGCCCGGAAAAATATGGAGGCAGAATTGCCCCACTGGGATTTCGATCTTGTAAAACAACAGGCAGAGGATGTGTGGAACAGTGAACTGTCGCGTGTTCAGCTTGAGGGAGCAACAGATGACCAGAAAACCATCTTTTATACGGCGATGTATCGTTCGTTGCTTGCCCAGTATATTTCGCAGGACGCGGACGGTAAATACATGGGGGCCTCCGGAGCGATAAAGGAGGCTAAAGGTTTTGATTTTTATGGCTCATTTTCCTGCTGGGATACGTATCGTTCGCAACACCCTCTTTTGACCTTAATTGCACCTGACCATGTCAATGATTTTATCAAATCCATTGAGGCAAAAATCCGTGATTATGGATGGCTGCCGGCTCAGCATTTTCAAAATGTTTTTGGACAGGGTATGGTAGGTGACCATTTGGTGCCGGTTATTGTTGATGCTTACCGGAAAGGATACCGGGATTATGATGTGGATTTCATTTACAATGCGATGCGTAAGAAGGCCCGTGAGTTTCCAGCTCCACTTGCCTTACGCGAGGACGCCCGATCTGGCCTCGAATACTTATTGAAGTTGGGCTATGTCCCGGTGGATAAAATTGAAGAGTCTGTACCCAAAACGTTGGAGTTTGCCTATGATGATTGGTGCATTGCTCAAATGGCAAAAGATTTGGGAAAGCTGGATGATTATCAGGATTTCATGAAAAGTGCAGCCAATTACAAGAACGTTTGGGATGAAAGCACACAATTTATGCGTCCACGAAAAAGCGACGGTTCCTGGCTGGAAGCGCTAAATGGTCGAGACCAGCATGTTGTATCTGAAGGGGACCACTCCTATTATGCCTACTTTGATCCCTTACTGGTTGGCCGACGCCCTAACCGGTATTACACCGAATCAAATGCCTGGCAATATCTCTGGTCGGTACAGCATGATGTCAATGGCTTGATTCAACTTTTTAGAGGGAAGGAAAATTTTGTAGATAAGCTGGATACCTTTTTTGAAATGAGTCCGCTGATTAGTTTACCTAAATATGTTGGAGTGGTGGGTACCATTGGGCAGTATGTGCATGGCAACCAACCATCCCATCATGTTGCTTACTTGTATAATTACGCAGGACAGCCCTGGAAAACGCAGAAACGGGTTCGGCAGGTTGTGGAGCAATTGTACCGCACTGGCCCAGGAGGACTTTGCGGAAATGAGGACATGGGATCATTGTCGTCGTGGTACGTGTTAAGTTCGCTTGGTTTTTATGCTGTAACTCCGGGGTCGCCAACTTACGTTATTGGAAGTCCGTTGTTTGGAGAAGTCCGGCTGAAGGTAGAGAACGGGAAAACCTTCACGGTAAAAGCAGTGAATAATTCGACTCAGAATAAATATATTCAATCGGCAATGCTGAATGGGAAGCCATTTTCTCGCACATGGATTTCACATGCGGAGATTATGGAGGGAGGAGTGCTTGAGTTTCAGATGGGACCAAAGCCTCAGCGAGGTTGGGGAACGGGCATTAGCGATGTGCCTCCCTCATTAAACGATAATCTGTAAGTGCAACTTTTATTGTTTTTGGTTTGGTAAGGAAGACCAAGTGTTGATAGCTTGAGTTTCTGCTTGCACAGCTATTGAATAAGGAATAAAAAAGACCAGCAAGTGATAAACTTACTGGTCTTTTTGTGGGCTGTACTGGATTCGAACCAGTGACCCCTACCCTGTCAAGGTAATTGTCATGCTAAAAACAGTAAATAAGAGAAAGATAAAAGGCCTGATATCTTGGCACTTGGAGTATTTGAGATTTGTTTACTTTCTTTTGTCATACTCTTTTTCTGTTACTTTTTGTTACTCGTGTCGTTTTTGTTATTATATTTGAAAGCAACAACTTAACAACGGAAGATAATGGGTGCAACTTCACAAAAAAAGGTCAAAAAAGGCACAAAAAAGAACAATGTTGTGCTTAGGGAAAAAATATTAATCTCTGGAAACATCAGTCTATATCTTGATATTTACCGCGATGGACAACGTTCTTATGAATTTCTGAAATTATACATTAACCCCAAAGCTAGGAATCCTATTGACAAGGAGCAAAACAGGGCAAATTATGAATTGGCGAACCGGATCAGAACTGACCGGGAAAATGAACTCAATAACCTTGCTTTTGATTATATCCCTGTCGCAAAGCAGAAAGTTTTGTTCTTTGAGTTTGCCCAAAACTATCTGGATAACTATACAAAAAAGGATAAGGCCATGATAAATGGTGCTATTGAAGATTTCAGGAGATTTATAAAAGAAGATTATCCCGGGATTAAACTTGAAACCCTTAAAATAAGCCAGATTGATAGACTTATGATTATCCATTTTATTGATTTTTTACAAGACAATCATAAAGGAGAGGGGGCAAATTCATATTATAGCAGGTTTAAGAAAATCCTCAACTATGCAGTAGCTAGAAATATTATATCCAAAAGTCCGGCACAGAAGAAAGAGCCCGGAGACAAGGAGCTAACCTGTAGAAAACCATCTGGATTAAGAAAGCAGATACTGACAAACAATGAAATACAGCTGTTAGCAAAAACCAACTGTTCAAGGCCGGAGATCAAGAAAGCCTTTTTGTTTTGTTTATGTACAGGGCTTAGATTTGTTGATGTTAAAGCCTTGAGATATTCTGATATTGACTTTTCAGCGGCCCAACTCAAAATTGACCAGCAAAAAACAGGAAACTCAGTTATAATTGACCTTAACCAAACAGCTTTGAAATTAATTGGCAAACCTGAAACTGAAGATAGTGTGGTTTTTGATTTGCCAGGCAGAAAGTGGGCGACAAAGACAATCAGCAATTTGGTAAAGAAAGCTGGAATAAATAAACACATTACCTGGCATTGTGCCCGTCACAGTTTAGCTGTAAACCTGTTGACCAGCGATGAAAAGCCGGACATTAAAACAGTAAGTAGTATCTTGGGGCATACTTCGACCAGAACAACAGAGGTGTATATGCACGTGGTTGATGATCTAAAAAAGAAAGCCGTTAATGCTTTGCCAGAATATGAATTATGAAATTGACTTTACTTTAACTATATATGAAAAATATACGGCTTTTTTTCTTTGAAATGATTAAGGTGATAATGGATGAGAAAAGCTACCATTTGTCACCTGAGCATCCTTATAATTGTGTTGGCAATATTTGGTTCCCTGAAATTCAAGATTATACTGAAGATATTTTTTACAGATTGTCTACAATGACAGAAGATGCGAGAAAAATTTATGCTCTTGAAGTCTTACGGACACTTGAAATTCAACTTGAGTATGACTATGTTGATAAAAAAGAGGTGATTGAAGTGGTTAAATTAGTTGACTGTGATTCAACTTCGTATAGAACTATTTCAAAGGAAGAAGCTGATCAAAAAGGAATAACTGGAGAAGTCTATACCCACGAAATTCTTCTTCACAGGCGTAATGATAAATACTTAGAAATAAGTGCTTTGCATTCTGACATTTATTTTCTAATTATTGAGGTGCAAAGAATTTTTCAATTGTTTTCAATAAATTTAAGAACCTTAGTCGTTGATAATGGCATTGATATTGAGTATCTTACAGGTGAAGTATTCAGTTTTTTCCGTACAAGACTTAACAATACTCAAAGAAGCTTATTATTTGAATTATTGGTAGATGGTGGATTTATACCAAAAGATACCGACAAAGACGATTTTATTTGGGTCTTTGGTGGAATGAATGATAATAATCTGAAATCTAAAATAACATGGCTTAAAAACAAACAGCTTTTACGTGAATTGCTCACGCCGCTAAAACCCCTAGATATTAAGTCTGCTGTTTATGAGCGGTTTGTTCCCTTGGTTTTCATTAATGACAAAGGCAATCCCAATGCATTAGCAAAAAATAAACCTGTACCAAGCTCTGACAGTGACCTAATTGCTGAGATACACAAAAAAACAGCGAACTGCTAAAGCATTGATTTACAGCATTGGCGACTAAAAGCGACCACTTAGCGACCTGCTGAGTAGTCGCTTTATTGTTTGTATGTCAATGCTTTATGTTTTTTCTCTTGCTTACATTTGAACCGTCGATCGACAAGAGAACCGGGCAAATGGAGTGCACGCCTAAACCCGTTTTATTCACAGTATAAAATGAAATAAAATGGACAAGCGAGAAATTTCAATCGCTGAACTTTTACAGCGAATCGAAGAGAGGCAACAGAGTATAGAAAACCTGATCCTCTCACAAAAAGATGTTCTAACATTTGAAGAGGCCGCCACTTACATGGGTATAAGTAAGAGTCACTTATACAAAATGACTATGCTTGGAAGCCTAGAATTTTATAAGCCCCGAGGAAAGATGATATATTTTGAACTAGAAAGCATTAATCGGTTCTTGCTTCAAAATCGCATATCCCCGGCTGATGAGATCCAAGCCAGGGCAAGTACCTATGTTTCACTTAACAATAGGAGAGCTGCAAAATGAAACTGAGAAAATATAAATCCACTGAATTCCTTTGTGATCAATACGATGTGGAAAGTACAAATGAGTATATCTACATGTTCTCTTTTCTTTTGGCTAACTCAGATTCCTTTGATGAAAGCACAAAAGTCGGAATGCAAATTTTCCTCAGCGACCTGAGAGATTTCAGAACCATTTTAGAGTCAGAACTTAATGAAGAGGAGGATGGATTATGATTCTATCTGACTATTATAAGGCCGAAAAGCTCCAGGAGGTCAAGGCCAAATATCGCTTTGAAATTTCCAAATCAACGATGGAGTACGATCGGTTTCAATTGCTGCTGATTAATAAACGAAATCCAAACCCTAGAGGCTGGTCCTTTAATTTTGTACCAAGGCCCAAAAGGTGGGAAGGTGAAGAAAGCCCGGATATGGCCATCACGAAAGGCTCTGAGAATATTAGTAGTGTTTACATTCCCGAACCTAGTCTCCCATATGGATATTGCGACATCAAAGGGACTAATGATGCTTGCTTAGTCGTTTTCAATGAGAACTTCAGAGAATCCGGGATCACTGATATCGAGCTGTTTATTGGCAGAGGTCAGAAACACAATCGGAAGAACCTTTGGTACGAGCTAGTTGATGGAGAATTAGACCATGAACTTGAATTTCTTAGGATCCACTCTTCATGTATTCAACTGAACTTTGCATAGATAAAATGAGGGGTTTGAGCCCCTCATTTTTTTCATCTCCTTGTTAAGCGGGACGAGTACCCAAATCTTGTAACCATGAATTACGATAGTCTCACCATGATACTTACCAATGAATATGATCTGTCAATCAATTTCCTCAGTCAGATCCCTCATGAACTAGTAATCACATCGAAAGGCATTGAATATGGAATACCATTCATCAGAGGTAAAATTAGAAATCTAAAAATCAGGATCACCAAAAGTAAAATCAAGATTGAAGGCAGTATCCATGTATTTTACAAAGGGAATAACCTGGATGCTATGAGTTTCAAGGAGTATATTGAGGCCATGGAGCTTTTAAAAGAATGTCTGGAACTTCCCTTGGAAATGGCACGTGTTTCACGCTTAGACTTTTCCGGGAACATGAAAGTCAAACATGATCCGGCTGCCTATTTCAATTTTTTTGGACAGAAATCCCGGTTTATAAAATCTGTATTAGACAATGGTGTTATCTATGGTTCTGAAGAAAAGGGTTTGATTTTTTATGACAAAATCAGAGAAATGAAGAGAAAACGAGAAGTAATACCTGAATACTTTAAGGGTAAAAATATTATGCGCTTTGAAATGCGTTTTACCCGGAAACTTGGAAAAACATTCCATGTTCCTGAATTACAAGTCCTGCATTTAATGGATCGATCATTTTTCAATAAGCTATGTTTGATGTGGAGACAAGAATTTAAAAGTCTCATTATGGAGATGGAGAGCCCAATAAAACTCCAACCAATAGGGAGCAAAACCAGGCTCATTGAATCACTGGCCCTACAACAAATACATAGCATCGGTATTGATCAATTCCTCAGTGAAATTTCAAGCTGGCAGCTCGGCAAAGAAATCACTAAAAAGGAAGCTTATGAAATAAGAAAGTTTATCCGTGAAAAGGCATCTGAAAATTATCCGGTAGCAGAAAATCCATTAATCCGTGAGCTAAATATGAAAGTGAAAGCTGAAGCAAGATATCAAGTGTAATGTGATCACAAATGTACTTTAGCTTGCAATTGCAGATATGGTAACTTCCGATTGAATGACACTTGAAATGGACAATCAGCCTTTAATGTTTAGCCTGCTGTTTTAACGCTCTTGTTTGTTCAACATGAACACTTCAATACCATTCATCTCTGGATCCCCTAAGAATCACCTATAAAATACTACTATGCAGCTCACTATGCAACATGGCATATCCATCATGGCAGTTTCTGATTCTACTTCTTCCATATCTTAAGAGTCCCTAAAATAATTGACGACGCTTTCAATCTTTCTTTTTCATAATCTTCCTTTTCTTTTCAGGATTATGTAACTTGCCAAGGCCAATCAACAACCCTTGGACTTATGTCTAAAAGCAATTTCAACTTCCTGCGAGGGGAGTATCCGATACTCGCTAATCTAGGGTATCAAGCAGAGAAATACATTTACGACGATCCAGGTGCTGCCCTCGGGAAAGTCCGTCTCTTAGTGGAAAGAATGACAGAGCTTCTATTTGAGGCTCACCAACTTGATTTTCCATATGACAACTCCATATTCCGGAGAATCCAGGTTCTATCAGACGAAGGTATTCTGGATGATAAGATCATCAGTCTACTTCATCAGCTCCGTAAATCAGGTAACGTCGCGACCCACAGTACAGCAGATTTAAGCGGGACGGCAATAGGACACTTGTTTAGCCTTTTCAAGCTCTGCAAGTGGTTTGCCGAGTCATATGCTGACAACTATGCGAATTTGTCCAGTGTTAAGTTCAGTCCACCCGAAAAGGTCGATTGGGAGAAAGACTTCCAAAAGTTAGAGATGGACTATAAGCAGCTGGAAGAAAAGATGGAGGAGCTGCTAAGAGAACGCCGGATTGGTCAATTAAGTCAGGAAAAAGCGTTACAGTTCAAAAAACGTTCTGCTCAGGCTAGCCAGAAGATTGAAATGTCGGAAGCTGAAACCCGAATCTTAATTGATGAACAATTACGGGCAGCTGGTTGGGAAGTTGATACACCGACCCTGAATTGTAAGCTGAATGGCACTAAGCCAGTGAAAGGAAGAAATCTAGCCATTGCAGAGTGGAAGGTTGGCAGCAAATGGGCTGATTACGCCCTATTTGTTGGAACTGGGCTCTACGGTATTGTTGAAGCAAAAAAATACGCTCAGGATATCTCAACGAATCTGCATCAGTCAAAAGTATACGCTGAGCTGGCTGAAGAATCGGACCAGGTGACATTGCTTGGTCGCTGGGCCAAATACAAAGTACCTTTTCTATTCTCAACAAACGGACGTCCCTATTTGAAGCAAATCGAAACAAAAAGTGGCATTTGGTTCGTTGACATTCGAGATAGCCGAAATCACGGCCGCTCGTTAAAAGGATGGTATTCGCCTCAGGGGCTGGTCAAGCTATATGAACAAGATGTTACTGCGGCTGACAAAAAGTTAAAAGATAACTCCCCTGACTATTTACAATCAAAAAGCGGTTTAGGATTGCGTGATTACCAAATAAATGCAATCAGCAAAGTTGAGGAGACGCTGCTTTCCAAACCACAAGTGAACCGTATCCTGTTAGCCATGGCTACCGGGACGGGTAAAACGAGAACGATCATCGGTCTGGCCTATCGTTTAATTCAATCCAATCGATTCAAACGGATTCTATTTTTAGTAGATCGTCGTTTGTTGGCAACTCAGGCCTTCGATGCCTTCAAGGATAACAAGATTGAGGATCTCAATACCTTTGGTGAAATCTATGAAATGAAAGGTCTCAAAGATCTCATCCCGGAGCTTGACACGCGACTTCATTTTGCCACCGTTCAAAGCATGGTGAAACGCTTGTTTTACAGCGATGATCCGAACACCGTTTTACCTGTCGATGCATACGACTGCGTCATTGTCGACGAGGCACACCGTGGTTATCTAATGGATCGGGAGCTTGGAGAAGAGGATTTAAACTTCAAGGATCAGAATGACTATGTAAGCAAGTACAGGAAGGTGTTAGACTACTTCGATGCAACAGGTATCGGATTAACGGCTACCCCTGCCCTCCATACGACCGAGATCTTTGGTAACCCGGTATTCTCCTATTCGTATCGCGAGGCGGTGATTGATGGATACCTCATTGATCACGAACCACCATTTATCATTAAAACCAAGCTTAGTGAAGAAGGTATTGTATGGGGAAAAGGAGAAAAACCCAAAGTGTACGATAAGGAGAATAATGCCGTCGCTGAACTAAGTGAGTTGGAGGATGAACTGGCCATCAATGTAGAGGGGTTTAACAAGCAAGTTTTAACGGAGAACTTTAATCGGGCTGTTCTTTCCCAATTGGTTCAGGAAATTGATCCCGAAAACGATGAAAAAACTTTAATTTTTGCCGCGACCGATGAGCATGCCGATACGATTGTTAAACTGCTGAAGGAGGAATATGAAAAGATTGGGTTGGACGTTCATGAAAGCACGATCGAAAAGATAACCGGAAAAGCATACGATCCGGAGCAGTTGGTGAAATGCTATAAGAATGAAAAATATCCGTCAATAGCGGTTACGGTTGACTTGTTGACAACAGGTATTGACGTACCGCCCATTTGTAACCTGGTGTTTATGCGTCGGGTGAAATCAAGAATTCTGTATGAGCAGATGCTTGGACGTGCCACACGCCTTTGCAATGAAATTGGCAAAGAGGTGTTCCGGATTTTTGACGCGGTGCGTTTGTATGAAGCTTTGGAAGATTACACACAGATGAAGCCCGTTGTTCCCTCTCCATCAATAACGTTCACGAAGTTGATCGATGAGCTCGATGCAATCGAAAGCAACGACCGGGCTCTGCAACAAGTGGAACAGTTAATTGCCAAATACCAGCGTAAGCGAAAACAGATCACGGAAGATAAACTGGATCAGTTCACTTATCTAACCGGAGGACAGGATCCAGAACAATTTGCCAACAAGCTTCAAGAGATTCGCGAGAGTCATGAGTTTGATGATTTAAAAGGATTGCGCGGAGTTTGGAAGTACCTGGATGAGCTTAAACCGAGCCCCGGGGTTCAGTTGGTTTCCGATCATGATGACGAAGAGCGGGGGATTGAACGCGGTTACGGGCAGGGCCAAAAGCCTGAAGACTATTTGCTAAGCTTTGAGCAATACATCCGTGAGAATCTCAATAAAGTCGACGCGCTGAAGATCATCTGTTCCCGTCCTCAAGAGCTCGACCGTAAATCGCTGAAGGAATTGCTGCTTGAACTCGACCGCAAAGGATTTAATACGAGGTACCTGAACCACGCCTGGAAGCAAGCGAAGAATGAAGATATTGCCGCCGATATCATTTCTTATATCCGGACTTTGGCGCTGGGCGATGCTTTAGTAAGCCACGAGGACCGAATAAAAAAGGCCGTTGCCAAGATCCGTTCAATGAATCACTGGAATAAAATTCAGCTTCGATGGATTGACCGCTTTGAGAAGCAGCTCTTGCAGGAAAATGTGCTGCAAAAGACAGATCTCGACCTGGCACCTTTCGATGGCGATGGTGGCTACAAACGGCTTAATAAAATTTTCAATAATGAGCTAGACGCTTTAATCAACACGATGAATGAGAATCTTTATGAGGAAATAGCATAAACGTGACTCTATGATTAAATCAACAAACAAAATCAGTACGACCGCCTTATCCCGTGAGCTAAACTTAAAAGGCAATGAGTTATTTGACCTTATGTGTGAGTTAAAGCTAATCTATAGAAAAGATGATCAGTGGCACCTCACAAAAAAAGGACTGGATTGCGGTGGGGAAATGGCCACCCATCCAAAGTTTGGAGAGTATGTAGTCTGGCCTTCTGATTTTGATCCGAATACAATTGAACCTGCCAATAAAAAACAACTGATAAATGCGACAGCCATTGGCCAGGATTTCAGCTTGTCATCCCAAAAGGTAAATCTTATTTTATCAGAAATTGGCTGGATTGAAAAAGCAATCAAAGGCTGGTCGTTGACCACCCTGGGGAAAAAAGTGGGAGGTGTTGAATTTGAGCATACATCCGGAGCCATCTTTGTTTTATGGCCTCCCGAATTGTTAAACAACAAGACCTTAATTAGTTCTATTAGTACCGGAGAGAATGGTGCTGAAACCATTCAACCAGAAACAACTGACAACTTAGAAGTTATTGGAGATCTGAAAAATTCAAAAAACTTCAGAGAAAAATTTCCGGCAGGACTCCGGACTAAAGACGGACATATGGTTCGTTCTCGTGGTGAAATACTGATAGACAATTCCTTATATGAATACGGACTTGCTCATGCTTATGAACGCCGGCTTCCTATCGAAGATGAGGTTTATTGCGATTTTTATATTCCCTCTCAGAATAGTGGTAAAGCAGTTTATATTGAATACTGGGGAATGGAGAACGATGAAAAATACCAGGCCAGAAAAGAGAAGAAGAAAAGAATCTATCGAGACAATCAGCTTAACCTTCTTGAATTGGAGAACGCCCATATTGAAAGCCTTGACGATTACCTGCCAAAAATGCTTTTGAAATATGGATTTCGCGTAGATTAAATGTTTAATCCGCTAAAATGGAATACAAAAAACTACTAGGAGACCAAAGCCCATCAGACAATAAATTAGTTAGTCGTATGCGCCTGCACCAAAGTTGGTGGCGCGCTTTTGTTCTTTGTGAAGATCAAGGCCAGCACCCGATGAAAAAGGATCAAGTGATTGGTAGCAGTATACTCAATGGGGACGAAGGCTTTTCCAACTTTTTGGATGACTATGCCAAACGAGCGGTGAGAGAAGCCCTGGAAGATCGTGGATCTGGTTCCAAAGGGATGATTTCAGAGGGCCGATTATTCAACAACCTGCTTTCCAGTCAGCCGCTTTGTTTCAATTTCTTTGGTCGTTTAAAGTATAATCTGCCGTTGGCGACTTCCGTATTCAAGTTGTACTATCCGGCAATTGCCAAAGTAACAGACATTCAGTTCGAGTTTGCCCCAAACGCAGCTCAGAATGGCGATAATTCAGCACACGATATCGCAATTGAGTTTACAGCAGTTGATGGTAAACGTGGATTAATCGGGTTGGAATGCAAGTACACCGAACCTTTCTCACCCAAAGAACACCGAAAGGAAAGCTATGAGAAGCTGTATCGAGAGTCGGATGCTTTCATTGCAAGCTATGATGAGCTGACCCGAACTGAGTACAACCAACTCTTCAGAAACCAGCTGATTGTAGAATCGGCTATTCTGAACAAGAGCTACGATGTGGCATACAGTGGCTTATTCTGCTACGAGGGAGACAGCAATGCTTTAAGTAAAGGAATAGCCTTCCAGAGAATGCTAAAAAAAGGAGATGAACGTTTTCATGTCATCAGCTTTAATAGTCTGTTGACAACACTTCAACAGCTAAATTTGGATTGGGAAACCCGCGAATGGACGATGCTGCTCTGGGTCCGTTATTGTGCTACTCAACTAAGCGATAACCTAAAATAACTCTGCCCTGATACCTATTGAACTAGAAAGAACCATAGATGAATTTAGAATCAACAACCCAATTATTAGAGAACTTTAAAAAGATCCCGATCAGTTTTAAGGACAGCACCTATCTGGAATTGTGTCAGTACCCCAAACGTCGTTTTGAAGAAATTTGCAGTCGGCTGCTGGCCTTTTACTTCGATCCGACTAAGGAGCATGGACTTGGTGACTTGTTTATCCGTTCCTTGCTCGATATACTAGAAGCAAATATCCGTTTTGATCCGGAACAGCTTGAAATAATAACAGAAGACAATGCCGAGGGGAAGCGCATTGATTTAGTACTAGCTTGTCCTGACTTTGTGGTTGGCATCGAGAATAAAATCACAGCGAACCTCTATAATCCATTGGAAACATACAAAAAAAGGCTGGAAGCATATCCTTCAGAAAAGGTCTTCAAGCTTGTATTGTCGGTAGACGAATTCACTAAAGTGCAAGAGTTGGAATTAATTCAAAAAAATGGATTTAGATCAATTACTTACAGTCAACTTTTCAATGCTGTAAGAGTTCAAATTGATACATACATCTCAACCTGCAGTCAGAAATACCTCACCTATTTGTATGATTTTATTGAAACCATTGAGAACATGAAAAACACCTATGCCAACCTCGAATTAACTGAATTTATCTTTGAGAATGAATCAAAAATTAAGCAGTTGATGCAAGCCTATAATCAGCACAAACAAGAAATATTGAACAGCCAGAAACCCCGAATAGCTGAGGTCTTGGAGACACTGGAAAAAGAAACCGAAGGAGAATGGTGGGTCTATCAGGGCTGGGACTTAGGCATTAATAAGTTTCATGGAAAAGACTTGAGATTTGGGATAGAATCTAATTTTGAGGCCAGCAAAACTGACCCCTGTCATTCGTTCCGGATTTTCATTACTGCATGGACCTCATTAGCTTTCGCTCCTTTCAAGAACCGACTTTTGGAAAAATACCCTGACTGTCATTTGGACGAGAAAAGCGTCAAAAACCGGGTTTATCTGCATATGCCTCCTATTGACGGAAGCAATACCGCGGAGATTGTGTCGAAGCTGAAAAAATATTACCAATTGGTTTGTGATCTAACACAGACGGAGGAACTAAATGTTGTGTCAAACTAGTTCGATAACGATAACAACTGACAGGCAATCAGGTTAAAATACAGGCTGATTGCTGATAGTCTGAGAAGAATAGCAAAAGCATTTAGATCTTTTTCTGAATGTGACAAAAGTAAAACAAAGAATTCTATATTTTACTTTCATGCCAGAAAGTAAAATAACATCTTTTTTATTTTACCTTTATACCCACTATGATTGAACTAGAAAAATACCAATCGGGGCACTACGAAAAAGCCTATGGTTACAAGTATTTTGTACCTACACCTATTAATGAGGAATGGGTTTGGAGAACCTCGGCAATAAATAAATTGCTGGAAAAGGCAGCTGTTAAGCTGGGCGAGTTAAATTCCTTTGCCAGATTGGTTCCGAATATTGATCTCTTTATTCAGCTTCACGTGACGAAGGAAGCTGTAGTCTCAAGCCGTATTGAAGGTACCCAAACCAATATGGATGAAGCGATTCTTCCTATGGAAGAGGTGAAACCTGAACGACGAAACGACTGGCAAGAAGTGAGCAACTATGTTCAGGCGCTGAATGAAGCGATTCTTGAACTAAAGAAATTACCGATTTCTTCCAGGTTACTCCGGCAAACCCACAATACCTTGTTGCAAAGTGTAAGGGGAGAGCATAAGCTCCCGGGTGAATACCGCACAAGTCAAAACTGGATTGGGGGGAACTCACTCGCCGACGCGGTATTTATTCCGCCAAGCCACACGCTTGTTAACGATCTGATGGGAGATCTTGAGAAATTTCTGAATAACGATGAAATTAATGTTCCGGCTTTAGTCCGAATCGCGATTGCTCATTACCAATTTGAAACCGTCCACCCGTTTCTGGATGGTAATGGCCGTATTGGACGATTGTTAATCACGCTTTTTCTGGTTAGTGAGGGTATCCTTGACAAGCCATTACTATATCTTTCAGCCTGGTTTGAGAAGAACAAAGGGTTGTACTACGATAACCTGAGCCAGGTACGAACTAAAAGCGATATGCTGCAATGGATCAAGTATTTCCTTGCCGGTGTGGAGCAGACAGCGGCTCAGGCGGTGAACACCTTATCGAATGTATTGGAATTGAAAGCAAAGATTGAACAGGAGATAACCGCTGAATTTGGCCGGAGGAGCAATTCTGCCTTAATCCTGTTAAACTCCTTGTTGGAAAACCCATATACGACAATCGAAAAGGCATCAAAAACTTGTGGGTTGAGCTACAAGGCAGCAAACGATTTAGTGGCTGCGATGCAACAAAAGAATTACCTGGTAGAGATAACCGGGCAAAGCCGGAACCGGATTTTTATTTTTGAACAATATTTAAACGCTTTTAAAGCAGACTAGAAATATGAGCGCAGAACAAATAGCCCAAAAACTATGGAACCTTTGTAACGTACTTCGCGACGATGGCGTTACCTACCACCAATATTTAAACGAGTTAACCTTTATCCTCTTCATTAAGCTAAGTGAGATAAAAGGCTTTGAGGAAGAATTGCCCGAGGAGTACCGTTGGAATGCCCTCACGAGCATCAAAGACAATAAGGAGCTGTTTGATACCTACCGTGAGTTACTGGCTACCGTAAGCACCAAAACCGACAATGCCAACATTAAAGAGATTTTTACCAATGCCTCTACTACTTTAAGAAAGCCGGTAAACCTCCGGACTCTGGTAACCGCTATTGACGGCCTCGACTGGTACGAAGAACACGACCGCGATGTAATGGGCGACATTTACGAAGACCTGTTGGAACGTAACGCCAGCGAAAAGAAAAGTGGGGCCGGACAATATTTTACTCCGCGACCACTGATTAATGTAATGGTGGAACTAATGGCGCCAAAATTGAAGGAAAAGTGGAACGACCCGGCCTGTGGTACTTTTGGTTTTCCCATATCCATTAACCAGTACCTCTTGCACCGCTACGATTACAAATACAGTGTAAGCGATAAAGTAAGAACCTTCCAGGAAACCGATGCCCTTAGTGGTGTTGAACTGGTGCAGGATGCCCACCGCCTGGCCTTAATGAACGCCAAATTACACGGTTTAGACAGTACAATTTATTTAAACGATACCTTAACCGAGTTTGGGAAAAACCTAAAAGGATTTGATGGTGTATTGGCCAATCCTCCATTTGGTACTAAAAAAGGCGGAGAACGCCCCAGCCGCGACGATTTTACTTTCCCTACCAGCAATAAACAGCTGAACTTTTTACAACACATTTACCGCTCGCTGCACAATAAAGGCGGTGCAAGGGCTGCCGTTGTGTTACCCGATAATGTGTTGTTTGAAGATGGTGATGGTGCCAAAATACGCCGCGACCTGATGGACAAATGCAACTTGCACACTATACTGCGTTTACCCACCGGAATATTTTATGCCCAGGGGGTAAAAACCAACGTACTGTTTTTTGAACGTGCCACCACCGAAACCGGGAATACCGATAAGGTGTGGTACTACGATATGCGTACTAATGTGCCCAGTTATGGAAAGCGCACACCGTTTACCAGGGCAGCGTTTAACGACTTTATTAAAGCCTATACCGGAGGTATATCTGAAGAAGAATTACCAACTACTTACAATGGAGAAATAGACCAGAAAAAACGTGAGGCCATTAAAAACGAACGATGGCAATGTATAACCCGAGAGGCAATAGCTAAAAAGAATGATTCACTGGATTTAGGTTTAATTGCCGACGAAAGTGTAAGCAACGGCAATAACCAGGGCGAACCAATAGACATTGCCAACCAGGCTATGGATGAGTTAAAAGGAATTATGAATGAATTGGAAGCTATAATTAAGGAGATTGGATAATGGGGAAAGATTTACCAAATACTTGGGTAGAAATTCAGACAGGTGATGTATCTGTAATTATTAGAGGTGTAACCTACAAAAAAACTGATGCCTCAACAATTCATTTTGAAAACTCCGTTCTAATACTTCGCGGTGGAAATATCCAAGATGGTAAAATTAATTTGAAAAGTGATAGTGTCTATGTTAACAACAGTATTGTAAAAGATATTCAAAAGATAAAGAAAGGAGATGTGATTATTGTCGGATCAACCGGCAGTAAGAAATTGATAGGTAAAGCTGCAATTTGTGACAAAGATGAAAGTGAAATAAGTTTTGGTGCATTTTTAACACTTCTTCGCCCATCAAAATTGATTGCACCTCGTTACTTCGATTATTATTTTCTGACAGATTTTTATAGAAATGAAATTAGAAATTTGGCAGGAGGAATCAATATTAATAATATAAAAAGAGAGCATCTTGAACAGCTTCTTTTTCCACTCCCCCCACTCCCCGAGCAAAACCGCATTGTAGAAAAGCTCGATGTACTATTTGGTCATTTGGAGCAAATAAAAAGCCGTTTAGACAACGTCCCTGCATTGCTTAAAAACTTCCGGCAGGCGGTGCTTAACCAGGCTGTAACGGGTAAGTTAACTGAAGAATGGCGGGTTGGGAGAAAGTTAGAGGAATGGAATGATATTATTCTTAAGGATTTCACGGAAATAGATGTAGGTCCGGCTTTCAAAAGTGCAGAATTTGAAGATGCTGGAATTAGACTTCTAAGAGGAGAAAATATCGAACCAGGATCATTAAGATGGAACAATACAGTGTACTTTCCTAAAGAAAAATTACAGAAATATAATCACCTATTCATTGAGAAAGGAGACGTAATACTCGCAATGGATAGACCAATTATTTCTACAGGATTGAAATTAGCAAAAGCAAAGAAAGAAGATCTTCCTTGTGTGTTAGTGCAACGAGTCGCCAGATTTAGGCCATCTGAAAAATTATCATCTGGTTATTTGTATTTTCTGATTTCCTCTGATTCATACATTAAACATCTCTTTGGAGAACAGACAGGTACACAGATTCCTCACATTAGCTCCAAACAGATTCTATCGTTTAATTGCAGATTGCCTAATATTGAAGAACAACAAGAAATCGTTGACCGTATAGAAAGCCTTTTTGCCAAAGCAGATAAAATAGAACAGCAATACCAAAACCTAAAAGAAAAAATAGATAACCTGCCCCAGTCCATTTTAGCAAAAGCCTTTAAAGGCGAGTTGGTGGAGCAATTACCAACTGATGGCGATGCCCGGGAGTTGTTGGCGGAGATTGAGAAGGCTAAGGCTGAGTTGAGTAAAACTGCCAAGCCCAAGCGTGGTAAAACGAGAAAGATTAAAGGTGATGAGGATGGTAGAATGGTTGCTGAACCGAAGGGGAGGTATGGGAAGAAGTAATTTTTAAATAACTAAACCGAATAGAGATGAGTACGTCAGAATGTATTCAATTTTGGTCTGTGATTATAACCGGTATTGGAGTTCTGGTTGCTTTGGGCGCAATAATCTGGCAGTCAAATCTGACTCGTAAGCAAATGAAGCTAAATTTCTTTTCTGAATACACCAAAAGGTACCAGGAGATCATGCTAAACTTTCCGGAGAATATCAATGAGCCTGATTTTAGCTTTGTTAGCTTATCAACTGAGTCAAGAAAGAAAACTCTGCGGTATATGAGAGCCTATTTTGACTTGTGCAGTGAGGAGTACTACCTAAGTAAGACCGGGGACCTTGATAAAAAGGTTTGGGTTGAATGGGAAAGTGGGATCAAATATGCCTTCTCCAAGAAGGCTTTTAAAGATGGATGGCATCTTATTAAGCTTGACAGTCAGTTTTATGGAGATTTTGTGAAGTGGGTAAATGAAGAAGCGATTAAATAGTGATTATTTGGTATGTTGAATAGCGCTTAGGATTCAAGAGTCAGAATAGTAATAAAATTCAAGCATATGCCAGAATATGAAATTGCACATGAATTTATGGGATGGAGGTATGTTCAGGACACATCCACCAATCTGAAAGCCGGGTTACAGGTAATTCCTCCTTATGAAAGGCCTAGGCCAAAAGCGCTTTACAAATTTTACAGTTTAAGTGACTACAATTTGGATGCACTACAAAATGGATATTTGTATGCAGCACATCCATGGGAGCTAAATGACAAGTTCGATTGCTTTGACGGGTTGATTGATTTAGACACTGTGGAGGATCGGTTTGTTAGATATTACTACCAAATATATCATGAAGAAATTGAATCCGAAGAGCACTATAATTGGTTCAAAGCAAATTTTAGAAAGTTTTTCCCAATTTCTCTTTACTCTGGATTTGGTATTGTCTCATTAACAGAAAACATTGCAAATCCAATTATGTGGGCACACTATGCTTCTTCAAACCATGGTTTTGCCTTGAAGTTAAAGTTGAAACATCTTCATGACAAGCTGCTCGGTCCTTTCCCGATAAATTATCAGGAAGAATGGGAGCCATTATCATTAAAAGCACCTGCAATTACCTTTTTGTATTTGACAAACATCAAATCGAAGAACTGGGAAAAAGAAGAGGAATGGAGATTAGTCGGACTTGGAAAAGATATGTCGACACCTGGACATATGGAAGACGAGGAGTTTAAAAATAATCGGAAGTTTCCGTATCCCAAGGAAGCTATTGAGGAAGTTTTATTAGGTAACATGTTTACAGATAAAATGCGGAAGCATTATGATGAAAAGCTTGGAACAGTAGTTCTGGCTTTAACTCCGAACGTAGCATATGTTGAACAAAAGGCGCAGGTTTTAGAGTTTATTGCTAAAAATGGATTACAGGCATCATATACTTATCCAGACGTTCAGAATCGGAACTTTGCCTTGAGTCAAATCAGAATCAGGCTAGAACAGGTTGATAAATACACTTTTTTGATGCATGAAGCGATGTAAAATTAAATACCAACAGCAATGGGAGTTAATGACCGTTATCATAACCTGCCACAAGTTTTGTGATTTTTCTTATAGCTATTCATTCAGAAAATTGTTTTAACCGACATGCAACTAACCATCCACAGACAAGAATTATTAGATCAGCTCAACCAAGGTTCTATCACAGTATTGAAGTATTGGGAAGAAATTAAGAAATTCCCTCGCCCTTGGGATACAAAAGAATGGAAAGAGAAGAGAAAAAAAATTATCAAGAATGAATGCGACAAATGTGGTTCAACAGAAAACCTTTTAATCCAACATGGCTGGAAACCACAATACAGCGCAATTAGAAGGGAAATAACGGCCAAATATATAGAAAAGGCAAAAGCATCTTTTAAAAAAGAAAAAAAATCGTCCTCACGTCCTTCGACTAATAAAGGACGCGGGACAAAGGTAGAGCAATGTCCCAATTGCAGTTCTTGTACATTGTCCAGGAGAAAGACAAAGAAACCAACCTTTAAGTGCCTTAAATGTAATCACGAGTTTGATAAACCAAACATTATTGAGGCAATTCTAACAAACAACGGATACGTTGATATTAACAGGAATCCTGAAATTTATCAGGAAAAGGCAAATGCCAGTGGCGAATATGTTTTTGTTGGGCAATATTTGGAGAAGAACAAAAACAATATTGACATCGAGGCAATTAATGTACTTCACCGTGCTCATATGAGATATGTTTCTCTAAAAGGTGTTAAGACTTATTGCAAGAAATGTGCTTTCACAGAGGATAAACGCCTCGGGTTAACCTCAAAACATTCAATTGGGCATGGTAGGAGTATCTGGAATAAATGATGAGGGAAGTATCTACCTCAAAGCTAAAGTAATAATAGACAGTTGTTTGGAGATATTATAGGATAAATATTTGTTAATTATGCTTTCAAACAGCACGTCTAATGTTGACAAAAGGCAGTAAAATACCTTAATTTGTCAACAAACAATCCAATTATCATGAATAACACTTTTGCACAACGGATCTACTCTGCCCGGAAAATGGCTGGGCTAAGTATGGATGAGTTGGCTTCTTTGTCAGGGCTTAGCAAAAATGCTATTTCCCGATACGAGAAAGGAATCATGAAACCAGACAGTGCCAATCTGTTAAAATTAGCTAAGGCTCTAAAATTAAAAGTAGATTATTTTTTCCGAAAGTCATCAGTTGAACTTCAAGAGGTAGCTTTCCGGAAAAAAGCAAAGTTGGGTATAAAATCGGTTGAATCCATAAAATATCGGGTGATCGATCGCTTGGAAAAGTACCTGGAATTGGAAGAAATACTCATGATCAACAATGAGTTTGTCAATCCTATTGCCAATGCCTCAATTCATAGAATTGAGGAAGTAGAATGGTCGGCAGCCCAAGTGCGTGAAAAATGGAATTTAGGACTTAATCCGATTACCTCGATTGTTGAGATGTTGGAAGATAATTTCATTAAAGTTGTAGAGGTTGATGAACCGATGGAATTTGATGGTCTTTCTACTTTCGTGAATAAAAAGATCCCGGTTATTGTGGTCAACCAGAACTTCCCAGTTGAGCGAAAGCGCTTCACTTTATTGCATGAGTTAGGACATTTGTTACTGTCATTTGCAGGTCATTTCACTCAAAAGGAGATTGAATCGGCCTGTAATCGCTTTGCAGGTGCGATATTAGTTCCCAAAAGCAAAATGATATCGGAGTTGGGTATTTCGAGAAAGAAGATTTACGCCCAGGAATTGGCGGAAATCCAAAAAGAATGGGGGATTAGCATTCAAGCAAGTATGTATCGTGCACGGGATCTAAACATTATTTCACAGTCGAAACTGTCACAATTTTATTTTGAGTACAATACCAAACAGCCTTTTAAAGACTTGGTAGATGAATCTCGCTATCGGTCCGATGAAGCCTCTTTCCGGTTCAATCAATTGTTGTATAAAGGGCTTGCTCAGGAGTTAATATCTTTTAGTAAAGCCTCTGTTCTCTCGGAACAATCTGTTAACACATTAAAAACTTCACTCAATTTTGTTTAATGCAGATTGTCGTCAGCGATACCAATATCTTCCTTGATTTGATTCATGCCGAATTAATCGACCTGTTTTTTCAGATGCCATTGGAGGTTCACACGACTGACTTTGTGATTAATGAGATTGAGGAACCAGATCAGGTCGAGATTATTGATAATTTGATCGGAGATAGTCGGCTCTATGTGGCTAATGCTACATTTCAAGAGCTGGAAGAGATTAATACTCTACAAGAATCCGTCAGAAAGCTCTCGATCCCGGACTGTTCCGTTTGGCACTATTCAAAGAAAAATCGTTATACACTTGTTACTGGAGACAATTTGCTACGAAAAACCGCATCGAAAGATCAGGTTTCTGTCAAAGGTGTTTTGTTCATTTTTGATGAATTGGTTCGTTTGAAATTATTAGCACCGGGGCAGGCTACAATCAAGTTGAAGTTTTTGCTGGAAATAGGAAGCCGATTGCCCAAAGATGCTTGTGAAGAGCGGTTTGATCAGTGGGGAGATTAATTTTAAGCCGTTAGTTTCTTTGATAGCTATTTCTAGCGACATGTCTGTCAAGGAGTAGTTGACTATTTCGGTTATATTATGTAATTTGGATGGATAGAAATTTGCAATTTACTAACCGTCTTCTTTATGAAAACTAATACTTGCTTCTGTAACCTGGATATTATTACCGACCCTCCCCATTACGACCAAATAGAAAATTCAACGTTTTTTGTGAGGAATGGCAACTATCTCTTGTCTCCGTTGGTTTTTGCTAGAGAAAGTGGAGCCTATTGGATTCATATCCGCCGGACCAACGTGGAACCACCTACCTATTAAATAGCTGCGATTAGTTAACGATTTTACAACTACTTAAATCAAAATAACGAACATGGCCCACCTGACAAATCTTGATCGCCTTGAAGTTGTAATTGTATACTGCAACAGGCTATTTTCTTATTTAGAAGGAATTGATGAATTTGAGTTAGAGAGCGATTATAAAAATGTTGATGCAGCAAGGTACTGTATTCATAAAATTGCAGAAGTACTTTCTAATATTCCAAAAGGCTTTATCGTAAAGCAAAATCTTATGTCAGAACCCGATTGGTCTTTGTTTTGTCTTTTGAAAGATGATAGAATTTATAGTGATGAAAATATCTGGGAAATAACTTTTGGGGACGATGCGAGTTTTAAAGAATTTCACCCCCGATTTATTGAGGTTCTCAAAGAACTTTCGGAAACTGAAGAAAACGGAGCCGACCAGAGAGATGAGCATCCAAAGAAAACCAATACACCTCGAAAAAAGAAAAAGAAGAAGAAGCTCAGTAATATGCCCAACAACAGTGAAATCTTGAGGAGGCAACTTGGATTTGAAAGTGATGACCCTAGTGAGCATTTTAACTTTGAAAGTGAAGAAAAGTATCCGACTGAAACCAGGTAGTCGGTTCGTCCGGTTCGAAGCGATTGGTCCTATTGGAAGAAGAAATAATCAACAGTCTGAAGCCTTTTAATCTCTTTGAAAATGCATAACAGCGATCGAGTCCTGGAATAATTAGAGGGAGATTGGCGAATCGGAAGAAAATGTGGGAAATGTAAGAGCCAGACAAGAGAGGAGTTAGGAATAATCATTTAAACAGAAAAAACTAAATCAACTATGACGAGCACTATTGGTACCACAATTCACGACATTGAAGATTCAATTCAGACTTATTTACAATTTATTCAAACTCAGGAATACGACGAAGCCTATAAGTGGAAGGCATTTGAACATTTCAAGCATAACTTCGACCTCGATCATCCTAAGTTTTCAGAGATGCTGAAAAGCGCATTGTCGCAAACCAAAAATCTGCTGGCAAGCCGGAACTATTATCCAGCGAGGATGATTGTACAAATGGCGGAACAATTGCCTGAGGAAACGAGACGTGCATTTATGCGACTGTATGATGAATCGCAGGACATAATTGGTCGAATCAATGAATTTAAACAATTCTCCAAAGACGCAGTTGCTCAAATAAGACCTGGTGAAAAAATAAATGATTATCAGGATGATCGAGCTATTGCTGTTTATCTTTCGCTGCGCTATCCTGAAAAATATTTTTTGTATAAAGCAAGGATGTTTGGTCAGTTTTGTAAAAACCTTTCCATTACCCCACCTGATGAAGAGCCGTTGGTGAGATATTGGAAGGTATGCGACGAGCTAAAGCCGGTTTTATTTGAAAACCCTATGATGAGTGAGCTCTTGGAGAAGAAAATCAACGAACTTTCAGAAGGTGCAAATGCCAATATTCTTGTTCAGGATTTCATATGGATTCATTCATTTAAAAAAGTAGCTAATCCCCAATCTAGCGTCGCCGCAAATGATCAGGGAGATGTCAGATATTGGCTCTATTCTCCGGGCCCCAAGTCTGTTTACTGGAATGAGTTTTTCAATGCCGGGATCATTGCAATCGGTTGGGATGAGCTTGGTGACCTGTCAAAATATGAGCAAAAAAGTGAGCTGGTGAAAAAGCTTCAAGAGTTATCCGGAAAGGAGAATCCGGGATCGATGAAAAATGATGCCACTGCTTGCTATGAATTTGTTCATGCGATGAGTCCCGGAGATGTAATTGTGGTGAAAAATGGATCGAAGCAATTGGTGGGCAAGGGAGTTGTTCAGTCAGATTGTTACTATGACGACGACAGACAATATTATCGGAATGCTCGAAAAGTTAAATGGTTGAAGAAAGGGAATTGGGATACCGAGTTTCCTCTCGCGATTAAAACATTAACAGATGTTACACCCTATCAGACAGCACACCCCGATTATGAACTATATTATGAACGATTAATGGCGATTATGGATGGTAATTACACTCCTTACGTTCCGGATGCAGAAAAAGAGTTAGTAGCAGGTCATCCGTTGAATCAAATTTTATACGGTCCTCCAGGGACCGGAAAAACATACAACTCTGTTAGTCATGCAGTAGCGATTATTGAAGATAAATCGATTGAAGAGATAATAGATGAGAGCAAGGGGAACCGGGAAAGCGTGCTAAAGCGATTTAATGCCTATAAGCAGACCGGACAGGTAGTCTTCACAACCTTCCATCAGAGCATGAGCTACGAGGATTTCATCGAAGGGATCAAGCCAATTGAGATTGAGGGCAAATTGCATTATGAGGTAAAAGCAGGTGTATTTAAGGAAATCTCAGAATTAGCACATCAAAATTTTAAGCAATCATCCTCGGGCAGTTCAGAACTACCATTTGAGAAAGTTTGGACCGATTTCTTAAAACCGCTTTCAGAAGAAGAGACGGCCATCGAGGTTAAGATGAAAAAGTCTACCTACAAGATTACTGAAGTCAATGACAGAACCATATTTTTTGAAAAAGACGCTGGAACAAGCAAACATTCATTAAGTGTTGGAACACTGAAAAATATGTACCTGGCTCGTCAGAATGATATCATTAAGGGAGGTTTGCAACCTTACTATGAACCTCTTTTGAATGAATTGCTGAAACGGGGTATCACAACTGAAAAAGTAAACCGGAAGAACTTTGTTTTAATCATTGATGAAATTAACCGCGGAAACATTGCTCAAATATTTGGTGAGTTAATTACTTTGCTTGAGCCGGACAAAAGGATTGGTGCCTCAGAACAACTCACAGTAACCCTTCCGTACAGCAAGCAAAAAGATTTTGGGGTTCCATCCAACTTGCATTTGATTGGAACAATGAATACGGCAGACCGTAGTGTGGAAGCTCTGGATACGGCGTTGAGAAGGCGGTTCACTTTTACTGAGATCTTGCCAGATCCTGAAATCCTTAGAGAAAGTAGTTCATTGAATAATAACGGTGAGCATGATTTGCCTTTTACTCTTGACGATCTGGTTGAATTAATGACTATCATCAATCTCCGCATTGAGAAGCTTTTAGATAAAGATCACACTATAGGGCATAGCTATTTTCTGTCCGTAGCCTCGCTGGAGGATTTAAAAGCTGTGTTTCAGAACAAAATAATCCCGTTATTGCAAGAGTATTTTTATGGTGATATAGCAAAAATTGGCTTAGTGCTTGGTGAAGAGTTTTTTGAAACGAAGGCGCAACAAGAACTAAACATTTTTGCAAAATTCAGTCACGATGCACTTGATGACTTTATAGATAGAAAGGTTTATAGACTGAGGCAAACCTGGTCGGATGATGAAGATTTTATTGCTGCCATTAACGATGTGATTCGTCC
Source organism: Sunxiuqinia rutila (assembly GCF_050589705.1). Classification (NCBI taxonomy): domain Bacteria; kingdom Pseudomonadati; phylum Bacteroidota; class Bacteroidia; order Marinilabiliales; family Prolixibacteraceae; genus Sunxiuqinia; species Sunxiuqinia rutila. The sequence continues at coordinate 315,694 of NZ_JBNGOT010000004.1, read as the reverse complement.
TAATGCTTAAATCCAAAAGAAATACGATAACGGTTTTTGAACACCAAAGCTTGAAGTTAGGGGTCAGCAAAGAGCTAACAATTCAGCATTTGGAAGCTTTGCAACGCTACCATGGGAAAAAAGGTAATTGCTACTTTAGTTTGATTCACAAAGGGGTCAAGTTCAATCAGCATGTTGGCGTAATTCAGGTTGGAAATCTAACAATTGAGGTTTTACCTAAAACTGATGGGGGAAATCAAAACTATTGGCGGGAAATTCTGATCGGCATGTTGAGATCGGTGGGAACCCTAAAAGTAGGTCAGGCCGGGACAAGCCATCTCAAGATCAGGTCAAATTCCATCCTTGACTTATGTTTCGAGTTGTTCATCACAGAGCTTGAATCGTTATTACATCAGGGCTTGACTAAACAATACCGCAGGATTGAGGAGAACAGCACATCGCTAAAAGGCAAATTGAAGTTTGCACAACAGCTAAATTACAACCTGATTCATAAAGAACGATTTTTTGTTAATCATCAGACCTACGATGGGAATCACATATACAATCAGATACTATTTGCAGCCCTTGAATTGACCCGTTCAATTTGCAACGCTCCGTTGCTGTCAAGTCGCATTGGAGCAGTGAATCTGGCATTTCCGAGTGTAGATAAAATCAAAGTCAAAGAATTGACATTTTCCAGATTGAAATTTGACCGAAAGTCTGAATCTTATCAGCAGGCAATTGATATTGCCCGTATGCTCCTGCTAAATTACCATCCCGATATCAGTTCTGGCAATTGCAACGTTTTGGCGTTGATGTTTGACATGAATGTTCTTTGGGAGAGCTTTATCTTATCCAGTTTAAAGCGTTACGCTATTAACGGCACATTGGCGCTTGGGAAAGTGAGAAAATCGTTCTGGAAACCTGAGAACGGCTCCAAAGCAAGTATTGAACCGGATATTGTACTCAAGAAGGGAGACCAAACTATTATTTTTGACACCAAGTGGAAAATTATCAAAAACAATCGCCCATCGGATGATGATCTGAAGCAGATGTATGTTTACACGAATTATTACCAGTCGATTCACACGGCCCTGGTTTATCCGGCTACAGGTAATTCCTCGATCAGAGGAAATTTCTATCATGAGCTGAATGGAAAACTAGATAAGCCCTGTTCCATAATCCGTATTCCCCTACCAGATGAGACAAATCAAATTAGGCAGTGGCAACGAGAAATTTCTAACACGCTATTCAATGTTTAGCTTGTTTCTATTTTCCGTTATTTATTCTTTGTTTTCATGTCGTGAAATTGATAGTCATTGAGTTGTAATATAGGTTATTAACGATTACTTTTATCTAAAGTAGATCAATGTAGATGCGATGGCAAAAGGAATTAAAACTGGAGGAAGAAGAAAAGGTACCCCAAATAAAGTATCAGGTACAGTAAAAGAAATGATCACTCAGGTGATTTCTAAAGAGCTTGAATCCTTACCCAATTTGATGACTAAACTTGAACCCAAGGAAAAGCTAGACGCGATCGTTAAACTAATTCCATATTTAATTCCCAAAGCGTCCAGAGAAGATGAGCAAATTAAGACTCCAGCAGAAAGACAGAATGAGCTGGTAAGCCACATTGTAAGACAAATGAATATCAACAAAGCAAAACAATCAAATAGCGGTTAATTTCCAGTGCTTTGTAGTCTCGAAGTCAAATATAGTCTCTCTAGTTTTTCATTGTTTTTCTGCTCGCTTGGCTGATCAAAGATACTTCTTAAAAGACTTTTGCTACCATTAAGATATTTGATTTGGATGAAGCTTGAAGTGTCCTACTAACTTTAATATGTTTTCCCTTTCTTTTTCATATAATTCCCAATCAGCTCTTGTTTTATTTTCTTAGGGTATCCAAATATTAATTTGTAAACTTGTGTTAATGATTCCTAATAAATCATCAAAGGAGAATCTTGGAAAGTAAAGGGAAACATATTTTTAATCGATTCAGGAAGGAATTAACTCAAGAATCTTTCACGGAATTCTTTGATTATTACTACTCTAGAATGGTCCATTTTGCGGTGTTAATTGCTAAATCTGAGATTTTAGCAGAGGAAATTGTTCTTGATGTTTTTCTTAAGCTATGGGAACAAAAAAGGACAATAGCCTCAATCAGTAATATTGAGACTTATTTATTTGTTTCAGTCAGGAATACTGCGATAAACACACTCAAGAAAGACCAAAAGTTTGTTGTTGATATGCTGGATGATGTCTATATTCAGTTGGCAGATTATAAAGCCTCAGCCGAAAATTTGCTTATAGAGAATGAAATGTTGGAAGCATTGAATGTTGCAGTCAACAATTTGCCATCAAGATGCAAGATTATTTTTAAGTTGATTCGTGAAGATGGATTTAATCGCAATGAAGTGGCTCGAATTCTTAATGTATCAGTCAAAACCGTAGATAATCAAGTTGTAATAGCGGTTAGGAAAATTGCAGGACAACTGAATATCGATTTGGCTAATCCTCAAAAATCAAGAGGCTTAACGGCCTTTCTTCTTGCACTATAATCATGCCAGGGACCGCATTATTGTTTTTGATGTTCTTTTTCAAAAAAAAATCAAAATCCTTTAGGGAAATTTGAAGGAAGTTTTGTCCTTACATTAAATTCATCATTTGTAATGAAAGATATTGCCTTAATCGTTGCGAATTACCTATTGAAAAATGCTAGTAAGGATGAAATAGAAAGTCTTGCTGAGTGGAAAAACAGATCCAACAGAAATTTGACTTTTGTGAAGCTCATGGAAGAGTATTGGAACTATGTCGGTGAAGAAGAAACGAATAGTAGAATAGACATAGCTCGTCAGCGTTTATTAACACGCATAGATGCAACAAGTCAATATGAAGCGCAAAGATTGAAGCCTGTTTCGTATTTGATCAAAATTGCAGCTACAATTATTCTCATTGTGTCTATCGCAGGACTATCCGTTTATATTGCATCTGAAACAGGTTTTTTTACTCAAAAAAATTGGGTGGTTGTATCAACAGAGGCGGGACAGCAAAGTAAGGTTACACTCCCAGATGGTACAACGGTCTGGCTTAATGCGGACACTGAAGTTAAATATTCTACAACTAAGGATGAGCGTATGGTCAAACTATCAGGAGAAGCTTATTTTGAAGTGGAGCATGCTCCAGATTTGCCTTTTGTTGTTGATATGAGAAATGTGTCCATAAGAGTGCTTGGAACAAAGTTTAGTGCTTCTCATTACCCTGATTCCAAGATGACTGAGGCGACTCTGCTAACCGGAAAGATTTCCATGACTATTCAGGAAATTAGTCAAGATATAGAACTTCAATCCGGTCAGAAAGTAGCATATGATTCAAATAAAACAGGTTTTATTAAAACAAGCGTAAGAGCAAAGGATCATGTGTTGTGGCGATATGGTATTCTCGTTTTTGATAACGAGTCATTTAATGATTTGATTCAAAAGCTTGAAAGATACTACGCTGTCGACTTTATCTATGAAGAAAGCGATTTTGAAGATATTCATTACACCGGAAAACTTGATAACCTAAGCATTGAGAAAGTACTTGAGTTTATTAACCTAACAATACCTGTTGCCTATGAAATAGACAATAAAACGATCAAATTAAATTCAAAATGAAATTTTAAAAAAAGGTGACACCCGCGCCAACGAATGATCACCTTTTTGTGAGTCGATTTAATAATTATAAATCTTTACAAAACTATGAAAAAAAAACGATTATGTGGTTATCCCGCGAGAGTGGGATGGACTGAAATTCTACGAATTATGAAGCTAACATCTTTTTTGATTTTGCTTTTTGTTCTCGATGCATCGGCGTCTCTCTATTCGCAAAACACGAAAGTTTCTATAAGAATTCAGAACGGTATCTTAAGCGAAATTTTTCAAGAAATTGAAGAGCAATCTGAATTTAGATTTTTCTATCAGAATGAACAAATCCAAAATATTGACAGGAAAACAGTCAATGTTAATAACCAGAATATTGAGTCTCTTTTAGATGACTTGCTTAGTGGAAGTGAAGTCGCATATAAAATTGTTGATCGCCATGTGATTATTTTCACAAAATCAGATGAAGGCAATTTGAATGATATTCAGCAAGCTAGGACAATTAGAGGCAAGGTGACTGATTCCACCGGTTCTCCGCTACCAGGAGTTACAATTTTAATAAAAGGAACAACTCAGGGAACCATCTCCGATTTTGATGGTAATTATACCTTGGCGGGGGTATCTGGTGATGCAACACTTGTGTTCTCCTTTGTGGGGATGCGAACCCAAGAGATAGCAGTTGAGAACCAATCCAGTATTAATATCACGATGGATGAAGATGCGATTGGCATTGAGGAGGTTGTCGCAGTTGGATATGGAACCCAAAAGAAGGCTACTCTGACCGGAGCTGTTTCAGCGGTTAAAGGAGAGGATATTGTTGCTACAAAAAATGAGAATGCTCAGAATATGCTGACAGGGAAGATCTCGGGTGTGCGTGTTACACAAAAAACAGCAGAACCTGGCTCTTTCAACAATAATTTTGATATCCGGGCAATGGGAAACCCATTGATCATTATTGATGGGATACCACGTACAAACGACGATTTTCAACGCCTCGATCCGCATGATATTGATAACATTTCGGTATTGAAGGATGCGTCGGCTGCAATTTATGGTGTCCGCGCCGCAAATGGAGTTGTGTTGGTTACCACTAAAAGAGGAACCAATAACAAAGTTGAACTTAATTATTCAGGGGCATTTACATGGCAAATTCCTTCAGGACTTCCTGCAACGGTAGATGCCATTGAGTATATGACGCTTCGGAATGAAAGAGCGATGCACAACATCAATGGAGGCTCACCAATTTTTAATGATGAACAGTTTGAAGATTACCGTTCGGGAAGACTGCAAAGCACTGACTGGTATCCTTTGGTTTTTAACGATTATGCCCCTCAAACAATACACAATTTAAATGCTACCGGAGGCAATGATAAAACGACCTACTATGTTGGTCTTGGTTACCAATATCAGGAAGGCTTTTTTAAGTCGAGCGACTTGAAATACAATAAGTACAATGTACGTTCAAATATCTCAACAGAAATCACTGATCGCTTGACTCTTGATTTAAACTTAAATCTGATTATGGATCAGCAGGATAGACCTTATCAAGACTCGTGGTGGATTATTCGTGGGTTTTGGCGGCAAGGAGCTCACATTCCTGCTTATGCCAATGATGATCCGAGCAGGCCTTACCATGGGTTGATTGAAGGAGATAACCCAATTTCCTTTATGGACAAAGATATTGTTGGTTATAGGCAGTTCAATAAGAAGTGGATTCAATCGTCAGCCTCTTTGCAGTACGATATCCCGGGAATTGAAGGCTTGTATATAAAGGGCCTGTTTAGTTACGACTACTATGTTTCCAGTACGAATATCTTCCAACGTGAGTACAATCAATATCGGTATGATGAGGCTTCGGATACTTACTCTACCTTTACTCGCCAGTCGCCAAACAGAATTAGAAGAGAAGCATATTTTAAAACACAGATGCTAGGTCAGGTATCGGTGAATTATGAGGCAACGTTCGATCAGCATCGGATAAATGCCTTGGTTTTGGGCGAAGGCCAGAAGAGAGAAAGTGATAACTTCTATGGTCAGCGTGATCTAGTACTTCAGTTACCGTATCTTTTTGCTGGAATTGCAGAAGGACAACTAGCGTCGATGAATTCAGGAGCCGATGCTCTCTATGAGAATTCGAATCTTGCCTTGGCAGGGAGGTTCAATTATTCATATAGCGATAAATATTTGGCGGAATTTCTATTCCGCTATGACGGATCATCCAAATTTGGAGCAGGTTCACAGTGGGGATTCTTTCCCGCAGCCTCATTAGGATGGCGAATGTCAGAAGAAAACTTTTTTAGAAACTCGGGAACTTTTGCATTTGTAAATCAATTAAAGTTTCGAGCGTCTTATGGTAAAACCGGTGATGATAATGCCTCAAGCTATCAGTTTATTTCTGGTTATAATTATCCGACCAGATCTGATAGAAGGAATTTTACAGGAGGCTACGTCTTCGATGGAAGTTTCAATGCAAGTGCTGATAACAAAGGTATTCCAAACCAGTTTATAACTTGGTACACGGCTAAGACCTTTGATGTTGGGGTTGATTTTGAAGGATGGGACGGTTTATTGGGAGTTACCGCAGATTATTTCAGCAGACATCGTGATGGATTGTTAGCCACTCGAAGTGGAGGAATTCCAACCGTAGTCGGTGCTGGACTTCCTCAGGAAAACTTAAATAGTGATCGCACTTATGGTTTTGAACTTGAGCTTTCACACCGAAATAAGGTAAGAGGTTTTTATTACAATATGAAAGGGATGTTCTCCATTGCTCGCGTCAAACGCTTATATGTAGAACGGGGAGATATTGGAAGCTCCTGGAGTAACTGGAAGAATAATCAGAATGATCGCTTGCAGGGAGTTCACTGGGGGCTACAAGGCGATGGTCAGTTCCAATCATGGGAAGAAATCTGGTCAAATCCGACCTATATCGGACGTTCGACTATTATTGGAGACTATAAATATGAAGATTGGAACGGCGATGGAGAGATTAACGGGAACGATGTTCACCCAATTCGGTATAATCAGTATCCCTGGATGAACTTTAGTTATAGTTTTGATGCGAACTACAAAAAATTCGATCTAAATTTTTTGCTACAAGGGTCGGCAATGAGCTCTGTGATATATGGAGAACAACTTCGTGAACCCATGTGGGGAAGTGGAAATTCAGGCGCCATGGAGCAATTTATGGACAGATGGCATCCCGAAGATCCCAAAGCTGATCCATATGACCCCGCTACAGAATGGATCGCAGGTCACTATGCATACACAGGTACCTTACCCAATGTGAACTCTACCTTTAATGTAGAAAATGGAGCCTATCTGCGATTGAAGAGTGTGGAGTTGGGATATTCTCTTCCGTCTCAGTGGCTAATGAAAGCGGGTATCAAAAACTTACGTGTTTATGTAAACACTTACAATCTCTTTACATTAACCAAAGTTGACTATGTAGATCCGGAACATCCGAATGATACCTACGGTTATTTGTATCCGTTGAATAAAACTGTTTCTGCAGGTTTAAATGTTAAATTCTAAACGAAATCTAGCTATGAAATTAAAATATTTGATATTAGCACTAATGGCTTTTAGTAGTGTGATTATTTCCTGTAATGACTACTTAGATATCCCACCGATGAACGTCGTACAAGATAAAGATCTGTTTACCGACGCAACAGGCATGGCTGTTTATATGTCGCGTATGTATAGTCAAATGCCATTTGAGGATTTTAAATATTCTCCTGCGCGTCAGTTTTTTGATGACTGGTTGGTAACGCCTGGGGCAAATTCAGGGGAGTCGATCGGTCGCGATGCGGGGACAGCTATGACATCAGAAGGTTGGGCCAGAAATGGAGCTTATTGGGGAAGAGCGTTTAATCTGCTTCGTGATGCCAACCGTTTACTTGAAACTTTGCCAGAGTACCAGGCAAACTTTAGCGAATCGGACTACAACCATTTCATTGGGGAAGCATATTTTGCCCGTGCGATGGTGTTTTATGCCTTGGCAAAGCGATATGGAGGAGTTCCGTTAGTCACAGAAGTGTTGAAATATCCTGATAATCCAGCCGAGGAGCTTGAGATACCGCGTTCAACAGAGGAGGAAACCTGGAATCAGGTGTTGGTTGATTTTGATATGGCTATTGCAAATCTTGCTGAATCAAGTCCCAAACGTGGTTATGCAAATAAGTATGTTGCCTATGGGTTTAAATCTGAAGCCATGTTGTTTGCTGGCTCTGTGGCTAAATACAACAATATAACTGGTTTTGGACAGAAAACGGATGTACGTGTGATTGGGTTCGATCCAAATACGGCTGCGACAGCTTCGAAAAAATACTTCAGAGAAGCCTACAATGCATCCCGCGAGGTCATGAAATCGGGAAAGTATTCCTTATATAAGAAAAAGTGGTCTCCCAATGACAAAGAAGCTCAGTTTCAAAACATGGTAGATATGTTTTTTGATGTTTCGAGCCCGGAGAACATCTATATTAAAGAATACAGTTATCCCGATTTAGCTCATGGCTATGATTCTTATAATATCCCACGTCAGTTAATGGGGGGTAATGGATATTCTGCCGGAAACTGTCCAACTCTTGATTTTGTGGAACTATTCGATGGATTTGAGAAGAATGAAGATGGAACAATTAAGGTTTTCGATGAGAATGGCAAATACATTTTATTTGACAATGTGACTGATATCTTTGCCAATGCAGAGCCACGGCTTCGCGCTTATGTAATATTTCCGGGTGATGTTTTTAAAGGTGAAGTCATTGAGATTCGTCGCGGTATTTTTACTGGCGATGCGTCAAATGGGATTGATCCTTTGAGAGTAGTCAATGGAGGTGCGCCAGATTATACGGTTTCTGGACCATCGAACTATAATCAGGTGGATGCATATCGAGCGGTAGGCGATTTTGCCGGGCAAAAAGCGCTTTTCCTTTCACAGAATGGAAACACTCACGAAACAGTCGAATTGCCGGATGGAACGATAATGAACGCTGGAGGAAAGAGTGGTCCGTTTACTTCGGATGGTACTGCTGCAATGACTGGATTTGCGGTGCGTAAATGGCTGAACCCGAATATGCCACAAAGTTTGGTGCTGGAGGCTCGTTCTGAACAACACTTTATCCTAATGAGATATGCTGAAATTCTTTTGAATGCAGCAGAGGCTGCTGAAGAGTTATTGCTTGCAGGTGAAACAGCTCCAGCGGGAGATGATTTTCAGCAGATTGCCTTTGACGCTATCCAGGATATCCGGGAAAGAGCAGGAGCCGAAATGTTGACAAGTGTCGCTGAACTAGATTTGGACGTTATTCGTAAAGAACGAAAAAAAGAGTTGGCGTTTGAACACAAAACACTTTGGGATATACGACGTTGGAGAACGCAGCATTCAGACATGTTGAATGGCTATACGCAAGAAGATGGAGCATACTACAAAGGATTGTATCCATTCTATTCTTCAACGACCGGAAAATATTTTTTCGATGCTGGCTTAGACGAAGGCCGACGCCGCTTCCGTCTTTCAGAACAGGAATATTATTTCTTAATTCCTGGTGGTGAAGTATCTAAGAGTCCTGTGATTGATCAACAACCAGGCCGTTAATCTAATCTTAAAATTGAAAGAGATGAAAAAAATATTTTATGGCATATTGTTTTGCTTAGCTGTAGTTTCCTTCAGTGCATGTGAAATTGACAATTTTGATTTGCCTGAGGAAACCATAAAAGGCAGGGTTGTGGATGTTGCTACCGGAGACCTTGTTCTTACTGATCAAGGTAGTGAGGGCACACGGATCCGACTTCGTGAACTTAGTTGGACTGAGACTGAAGTTCCTGACAATTTTGATTTCTGGTGTATGAAGGAGGGAGTCTTTCAGAATACGAAAGTGTTTAAAGGTCATTATAATGTTCGGATTGATGGTGCTTTTATTCCATTGGTGAGAACTACCAGTTCCGGAGACACCATTGCTGATGAATCAAAGTATGTTGACATCTCAGGAGTCACTGAAGTAGAGTTTGAGGTTCAGCCATTCCTTAAATTGGAGTGGGTTGGTCAGCCTGCTGTAAGCAATGGAAAGGTTACTGCCCAGGTTAGAGTGACACGAGGAGTTAGTCCTGCTGATTTTAGAGCAAAAATTCAACCCATGGGCGGGTACAACGATGATATGTTGAATGTGACTGATCTTCGCTTATTTGTTAGCCAGGTGCCACATGTTGGATACCGAGAATGGGATAACAGGTATACGACGCAGATAAATTATGATGGAGATTCATTCGATAACCTTTTAGGACAGGTAGTTACAATTACTACAAATGGAGAAATACCTGCAGGCAGAACAGTTTTTATTCGGGCTGCTGCTCGAATAAATTATGCGACCGAAAATATCAGGAGACATAATTATAACGAAGCAATCAGAGTAGAAATTCCTAATTAGTTATTATTAATTTTGGAATGAAGTCATTTCGGCTTTTTGAAAGTTCGGAATGGCTTCTTTCTTTTAGCAAACAAATAACAATGAAATTTAAATCAATTATATATAGTATATTGGGAGGGCTTTTTTTTGCGTCTTGTTCAAGTTCTGAGCCAGCAGAAAAAGTAGTTCCTGAAAAAAGAGAGAAGACCGCATTTCAGACCTCTAATCCATGGAAGCCCGTGATCGATGTTAGGGCGGACGTTGCCATTGTGTATAGCGTTCGGGATCATCACCGTAACAATGGGATGACATTTGAGGAGCGCGTGCAAACCTGGCGGGACAGAGGCTATGTCACACATTTTATGACGGGCATAGCGTGGGGGGAATATCAAGATTATTTTACCGGGAAATGGGATGGTGAGCCACATTTAGATGAAGGTCAGGTAACACAGCGAGGAGACACCATTTGGCACGGAAGGATGGTACCTTACATCGTGCCGTCAAAAAATTTTATCGAATATATTAAAGAGACTCAAATTAAGCGGGTAATTGATGCCGGGATAGACGCCATTTTTCTGGAAGAACCCGAATTTTGGGCACGCGCTGGATATAGCGAGGCATTCAGAAGAGAGTGGAAGGAGTATTATGGATTCGATTGGCGTCCACAGCATGAGTCTCCCGAAAATACCTACTTGTCAAATAAATTAAAATATCACCTGTATTATAGGGCTTTAGATGAGTGCTTTTCTTATGCCAAAGAATATGGCAAGAGCAAGGGGATGGATGTGCGATGCTATGTGCCAACCCATTCTTTGGTTAACTACTCTCAATGGCAGATTGTGAGTCCCGAAGCGAGTTTAGCATCTTTGCCATCGGTGGATGGTTATGTTGCACAGGTGTGGACCGGGACTTCCCGAACACCCAATTATTTTGACGGAAAGCAGAAGGAAAGGGTTTTTGAGACAGCCTATCTTGAATATGGTTCAATGGAATCCATGACGGCCCCGACTGGAAGGAAGATGTTTTTTTTAACCGATCCCATTGAAGATTGGCCGAGGGACTGGGTAGATTACAAAAAAAACTACCAGGCGACATTTACAGCCCAGTTGCTTTACCCGAACATTGCGGATTATGAAGTAATGCCATGGCCAAACAGAATTTACGAAGGCCTTTATAAAACCAGTGCAGATAGTGACAAGAAGGAGCGGATTCCTCGTTTTTATTCCACGCAGATGCAGGTTATGGTCAACACATTAAATAGTATGCCGTTGTCTGATAACAAACTGTCCGGATCTGAAGGAATCAGCGTGTTGATGGCGAATTCGTTAATGTTTCAGCGTTTGCCAACACATCAAGGGTATGAAGATCCCAGTTTCTCAAATTTCTATGGTCAAGCTTTACCGTTTTTGAAACGTGGTGTTCCTGTTAAAACAATGCATTTGGAAAATGTTTCTTACCCGGAAACCTGGAAGGACACCAAGGTTTTAGTTATGTCGTACTCGAATATGAAGCCTGCTGATCCAAAGGGCCACGAGTACATCGCGGATTGGGTAAAAGGTGGAGGTGTCCTGGTTTATGCGGGCCGCGACATTGATCCATTTCAATCTGTTCAGGAGTGGTGGAACACCGGAGAAAATCAATACAAAACTGCTTCCGAGCATCTGTTTGAACTGTTGGGTATTGAATCTTCTGGAGAAAGCGGCGAATATAAGTTTGGAGAAGGTACAGTATATATTCTTCGTCAAGATCCAAAGGAGTTTGTGTTGGAGGCTGACAGGGATGACGAATATGTCGGTATCGTTAAGCAGCTCTACGAGGAGACCGCTAAGGCAGGAGAATTGGTCTTTAAGAATAATTTTTATCTGGAGCGTGGCGCTTATGATTTAATCTCGGTTTTAGACGAAAGTGTAAGTGATGAACCGTTTGTGCAAACCGGTCGGCTAATTGATTTATTCGATCCAAAATTACCAGTCGTCGATGAAAAGACTGTAATGCCCGGAGAGCAGGCTTACCTTTTAAATGTGGATAGAATTGAGCAGCAGGATAAGCCTCAGGTTTTGGCCGCCGCATCTCGTGTTTACGATGAGGTAGATACAAGAACTAGCTATTCTTTTATCACGAAAAGTCCGTTGAATACAACCAATGTTATGCGTATCCTGCTGCCAGATACACCAAAGACCTGCCGTGTATTTGATCAGGAAGGAACAGAGTTGAACAATGTTTCGTGGGAGTGGGACGAGGAAAGTAATACTGGTTTGTTAGGATTTGAGAATGATCCCGATGGTATCAAAGTAGAAATTAAATGGTAGATGAAATTTCACGAATTTTTCAATGGGGTAGTAGTATGTTTTGAACAGAATATGAGATTGTACCCCATGTGTTTGGCACATGGGGGCTTTCTTAAGGAGTTAATAGTCTATTAATTGAGTATTCATTGTAGGCATGCTTGTCGAATTGAAAATCAACCACCATTTGTGAATTTGTTCAGGTTGAGCTTCTAAGCGTTAAGAAAGAAATTTTGTGTAGCTCACCAAACCAACTAAAAATAATGATCGCATGAATTAAATCAAACTAAATCTTTTCGTTATGAAATCATCAGCAATTTTAAGTTTCGTGGTATTATTTACTTGTATTGGTGTGTCAGCGTTGTGCCACACTAACAATGCAGAATCTATGACTGAAGGACCCCAAGATCAGGTAGATCGATTTTTGGGGCAATGGACTTTTGATTTTGGAAATAGGGCTGTTGGTTGGCTTCAAGTGAGGCAGGAAGATGGATATTTAGATGCTGACCTTATGTGGGGTGGTGGAGGCGTCTTTTATGGCTTGCCTTATGTTTATACCGCTGGAGATGTTTTATATCTTGGACGAAATCCTCGTCAGGCAACTTTGACCAAGGCCACTCAGGGAAATGCAACATTTACTCGCGACTACCCAACATGGATTGAATTAAAGCGTGATGGTGATAAAATCACTGGATTTTATTTAAGCCCAAAAGTTACCGGGCTTGGAGTGGATTCTGTTTTTATTGATGGGACGAAACTTCCTGATGTTCCTCCGGCGCCGGATTTGAAGAGCTTAAAGTATGGAGAACCAGTTCAATTGATTAAAAACAAAAATAGCCTTGAAGGATGGCGACTGATTGAGGATCACCTGACAAATGGCTGGTCAGTAACAGATGGTGTTTTAACGAATAATCCGGTTCAAAAAGAAGGAATGCCTCCTATTCGGTATGGGAATCTTAGAACCGAGCAGGTATTTGAGGATTTCAATTTGAAGCTTGAGGTTAATGCGCCTCCAAGCAGCAATAGTGGAGTTTATTTACGTGGCATATACGAGGTGCAAGTAGCAGATTCGTATGAGCGTCCGCTAACATGGGGTGGTAGTATGGGCGCTATTTTTACAAGAATTCTTCCCTCCGTAAAAGCGGAGAAGCCAGCGGGTGCCTGGCAGACCTTGGATATCACCTTGTGTGATCGCCATGTAACTGTAGTGCTGAATGGCACTACGATTATAAATAATCAACCTGTTTATGGTGCAACTGGTGGAGCGATCCAGTCTGATGTGTTTGCTCCAGGGCCCATATACCTTCAAGGAGATCATACCGGAATATCGTTCCGTAATCTGGTTCTTACTCCAATCATTGAATAATTGGCAATTATTAAAAATTGATTATTATGAAGTCGCAAGAATCAAAAACGATAAGTCGGAGAGGTTTTATTGGAACGTCTTCTATTGTGTTAGGAGGATTTTCCGTTGTTCCCTCACATGCTGTTGCTGGACTGGGACATCTTGCTCCAAGTGATAAACTCCATATTGCAGGTATTGGTATCGGTGGCATGGGGCGTGTGGATCTGGAGGATGTTGCAAAGACTGAGAATATTGTTGCCCTCTGTGATGTGGATTGGAATGAGTCTGTAAGTAAGGTGTTTAGTACCTACCCAAAGGCAAAGAAATACAAGGATTTTAGGATTATGCTGGATGAGCAGAAAGATATTGAGGCAGTGATTGTTGCTACTCCGGATCATACGCATGCCCTGATAAGTATGGAGGCAATGAGAAGGGGAAAGCATGTTTACACGGAAAAGCCGCTGACTCACACAGTCTATGAAGCAAGGATGTTAACAGAAGCGGCCCGGAAGTATAAAGTTTCAACACAAATGGGAAATCAAGGCCAGGCCAGCGATGCTTCACGTCGGATTCAAGAGATGATTTGGGATGGGGTGATTGGGCCGATTCAAGAGGTACATGTTTGGACTGATCGTCCAAATCGGGGGCTTGCCGATACCTATTGGCCTCAGGGAGTGAGACGACCACAGGATACGCCTCCTGTTCCTGAAAGTCTTGACTGGGATCTTTTCACCGGTCCTGCGCCTTTACGTCCATATCACTCGGATTATCATCCATTTCGATGGCGTGGCTGGCTCGACTTTGGTACCGGGGCTCTTGGAGATATTGGCTGTCATTCGTTTGATACTGTTTTTCGAGCATTGAAGCTAAAATATCCAACAAGTATTCAGGCGGTTTCAACTTTGGTAAATGATGAAACTTATCCACTTGGTTCCATCGTAACCTATGATTTTCCGGCACGAGAAGATATGCCACCATTGAGGCTCACCTGGTATGATGGTGGATTGCGTCCTCCACGTTTGCCGGATATGGGTGATGATGTTCAATTGGGCGCGGGGGGAGTTCTTTATGTGGGAAGTAAAGGGAAGATTCTGGGGAATCGAATTCTTCCGGATTCATTGAACGAATCTTATCAAAAGCCAGAACCATATCTCCCTTCATCACCTGGACATCGAATGGAATGGATACTCGCTTGCAAGGGCGGCGATCCGGCAGGTTCCAATTACGAATGGGCCGGACCATTAACGGAAACCGTTTTGTTGGGCAATATTGCACTGAGGCCTGAATTGAGAGAAAAGCTGAGTTTTCAAAGTCTGAGTTTTGATCCTGAGAAACTCAGTTTCCCGAATATGCCTGAGGCAGATCAGTTTATACACTATAAATACAGGGAAGGTTGGGTCTTATAATGAATAATAACAGGCTTTTAATGTCCGTTGGTTTGAGAGGGCATTGAAAGTCTGTTATGTCTTTAAATTTAATATTGGTTTTAAAATGAAAAATATATTGTTCTTTTTGTGTGTGGTCGTTTACAGTTTTATGTCTCTTCAAATTAAGGCACAGATCTTTCAACCGGTTGATTATGTGAATACTCTGATGGGAACAGATTCAGAATTCAAGCTGTCAAACGGGAACACCTATCCGGCCATTGCCCGGCCGTGGGGAATGAACTTTTGGACTCCGCAAACTGCAAAAATGGGCGATGGCTGGGTGTATGGCTACGACGCCAATAAGATTCGCGGGTTCAAACAAACCCACCAACCCAGTCCGTGGATCAACGATTACGGACAGTTTTCGCTTTTCCCGATGACCGGGAAGCTGGTTATTAACGAAGAGAAGCGCGGAAGCTGGTTTTCGCACAAGGCCGAAACAGCCAAGCCTCACTACTACAAAGTGTACCTGGCCGACTACGATGTGGTCACCGAAATTACGCCCACCGAACGGGCGGCCATGTTTCGTTTTACTTTTCCTGAAAATGACGAGTCCTTTGTGCTGGTTGATGCGTTTGACCGTGGCTCATCGATTAAGTTGATTCCTTCAGAGAATAAAATCATTGGTTATACTACCCGTAACAGTGGTGGCGTGCCCGACAACTTCAAAAACTATTTTGTTGTTGTGTTCGACAAACCGTTTGTGAAAAGCGAGGTGTGGAGCAAAGACAAAATTATTGAAGGCAAAACCGAATTGACGGATAACCATGTTGGCGCTGCCATCCAGTTTAAAACCAAAAAAGGCGAAAAGATCCATGCCCGCGTAGCTTCTTCGTTTATCAGCTACGAGCAGGCCGAGCGCAACCTGAAAGAGTTGGGCAACGACTCGTTTGATCAAGTGAAGGAGAAAGGCGCAGCCAGCTGGAACAAGGAACTGTCGCGCATTAAGGTTGAAGGTGGAACCGACGATCAAATCAAAACGTTTTACTCATGCTTGTATCGCGTGTTGCTTTTCCCACGGAAGTTTTACGAGTATGACGAAAATGGCGATGTGGTTCATTACAGTCCATACAATGGCGAAGTATTGCCTGGCTACATGTTTACCGACAATGGTTTTTGGGATACCTTTCGAGCTGTCTTCCCTTTTTTCAATTTGATGTACCCTTCGCTGAATGAAAAGATACAGGAAGGCCTGGCCAACACCTACAAGGAAAGTGGCTTTTTGCCCGAGTGGGCCAGCCCCGGCCACCGCGACTGCATGATTGGCTCGAACTCGGCCACCATTGTTGCCGACGCCTACCTGAAAGGACTGCGTGGATACGACGTCGAAACCCTGTGGGATGCGGTGGTGAAAAACACCATGCACGAAGGACCCATGAGTTCGGTTGGCCGTTACGGCGTTGACTATTACAACAAGCTGGGTTACGTTCCCTATAATGTTGGGGTAAACGAAAATGTTGCCCGGACCCTGGAATATGCTTTTGCCGACTATTGTGTCTACCAATTGGGCAAGGCCTTGGGCAAACCGGAAAGCGAAATTGACATTTTTGCTAAGCGGGCGATGAATTATAAAAATGTGTTTGACAAGGAAAGCAGCCTGATGCGTGGGCGCAACGAGGAAGGTTCATTCCAGTCGCCCTTCAGCCCGTTTAAATGGGGAGATGCTTTTACTGAAGGAAATAGCTGGCACTACACCTGGTCGGTTTTCCACGACATGCAGGGATTGATCGACCTGATGGGCGGTAAGCAAGAGTTTGTCAGCATGCTGGACTCTGTGTTTGTGGTACCTCCCATTTTTGATGATTCCTATTATGGCGGAGTGATCCACGAAATCCGTGAGATGCAGATCATGAACATGGGTAACTATGCGCACGGCAACCAGCCCATTCAGCATATGATTTACCTGTACAACTACGCCGGTCAGCCCTGGAAAACCCAGCACTGGGCCCGCGAAGTGATGGATCGCCTGTACACGCCGCAAGCCGATGGTTACTGCGGTGACGAAGACAACGGACAAACGTCGGCCTGGTACGTGTTTACCGCCATGGGCTTTTACCCGGTAGCCCCGGCAACCGACGAATATGTAATTGGTGCACCGCTGTTTAATAAAATTACTGTGGAGCTTGAGAACGGCAACACCATCAATATTGAAGCACCTAAAAACGGAAAAGACAACCGATACGTTCAGTCCATTGATTTAAATGGAAAGTCGTACAGCAAAAACTACTTCAAATACGATGAGCTGATGAAAGGTGCCAGCATTAAATTTGATATGGATGCTGAGCCTAACAAAAATCGGGGAACCCAAGCATCGGATTTTCCTTATTCGTTTTCGAAAGAGAAATAGTTGATTGAGAATAATAGTCTGTGGGCTTGTCTATTGTCTGAGGTCAATAAGTTCTGACTCTATGGGTATTTAAAAAACTTTGTATTTAGAATAAGAAAATAATAAGGATGAAATATTTGATCTGCATTTCATTCGTTTTATCTCTTTGTTTTTCAGGCTGTTCTAAAGGGAGCGACGATTCATTGCCGGAGGAGACTCCCGCCAGGAATGAAAATGTATTGGCGAAAACCTTGCTTTATACGGACTGGGCTTCAGCTGCAACAGTGATGTCGATGAGCTACATAGATATGCGGAATACATTGATTTCAGACCTTGACAGTCGATGTAAGGATGCACCCTCTTTTCTGCAACAAATGGATGATGTTGATTTGTGTTTGGGTGCTATGATGTATAAGTTTTTTCTTGATGCAGATATATTTAGTGCTCAACAGTTGGCAGATATGACTTTAGAGGAATATCGAACTTCCATCATCGATTTAAATGCAACTAAAACTGTTTTTTCCGTATCTGAACTTCAGAAGAAAAACAATATCAGAAATTTGAGTATTGCATATAGTTGGTGGTTCTATCAAAATGCATCGACAAACCAGAAAATTGAGCAGTTGAATAATGTGGCGAATGCCGAACCCTCTTTTGATATGAAAGATGACGGAGGGCGGGTAATGGATGTCCTGCGGATAGTAAAAGCAGATGAGTCGTACACTTATCTCGGTGTATATCATGCCATGGCGAGTACAAACGAATTCATACTTTACCTTGCTGGCAGCAATGACCTTAAAAACTGGACCACTATTGCAGTATTGGGAGATCGGTCACATCAAGGTGATATAAAAAAATGGGGTAAAGGGTATATAATAACTAACGAACAAGATCCAATTCAAGGCTCTAATAATATCCGTGTCAGGTACTACACGTCCTATGCAGACTTGGTCGTGGACAAACCCTCCAATGATACCACAATTCCTCAAACCTTCTCTAACTTAGCTGAAGGAACTCCGGATATACGGACAATTGAGGGATCTAGCCCTTCCTCTTCTCATATTCTCATTGGATACCATTATTATGACAATGGGATTCGTGACCAACAAGCGTTTGGAATTCTACATGATTTTTCCAATTGGAGAACATGGAAAGATGAAGTGTCAAATTTCACTATTCAGGAGATGGGTTACAAAGGGAATATTGGGGGTAGAGCTGCATTTTCTCATGATGGGGATTATCTGCTTCAGGAAGCTCAAATAACATCTGGAGATTGGAGTAGCTGGCGACTTTTATTTGGGAATGGTGCATTTTATTGCACGCTGCAACCACAAACGCCACTTGGATCTACTTCTTTCGCCAATCCTGGGATTACGTCAGTTGATGCTGACATGTTTGTAGTTACTAGCTTTTTGCCTTCGCAAGGAAATAGAAGTGGAGAAACAGGAGAACTAGTATATACTGTACAGTTCTAAAATCTGTGGGCTTATTGTCTAATATTATGTAGAAAATATAGGTGGTTTTGATTTTTAATGACTATTTGACTTAAATATCAAAAAATCCGTATTTCCTATCTTTGCCTATCTATTAGTGTAGGGACGTTGCACGATTTTACACCCGTTGATCTGGTTCAGTATGTGAATGCCTAACAGTTCACTAGCTTGGGGAAACAACTATCCAATGGCAGCAGTGTCTTTTGTGGTGTATACTTGGATGCCGCAAACCAGAGAGAATGGTGATGGATGTAAGGACCAGTTTTTTTTAGACACGATCCGTAGTTTATAGTAGAGCTCATGGGGCCAACGGCGATTGTGTTTGTTGATATCGGTTACCGGATCGCTTGTTTTAGAGCGATTTGACCAAGCCGCCAAGTCAATCCAGATTTTGCAACTCTACCAATGCAGCGGGTGAATCTTTCAATGCAAAAATAAAGGAGTTAAGAAGATAATTCAGAAGTGTATCGTGTGTGAAATTTTTCCTCTAAATATTTGCAATATTTAAACATAGACCAAGATATCGGTTCTGATCCTTAATGAATAATCTATCCACTTAGTTTGTTCCAATTCAGTTTAAGATTTACAAAACAAATTTCTGAAAAGAATCAGGAGAGTGGTAAATGTTGAATAACTTTCACATTGTCTAACAATGTTGAGGTTTGTTACTTGCCATTCCGTCACTCGTCATAACTATGTGGGCTGTACTGGATTCGAACCAGTGACCCCTACCCTGTCAAGGTAATGCTCTAAACCAACTGAGCTAACAGCCCTTTCGAATCACAAAAATAGAAAAATTATCATTCCGTTTTTAAATTATCAAAAAAATGGATTGATTTATGATACTTTGCAATCCCATGCGATACCTATCGTGATGAATCAAGCCTTTTTATATCTTTGTTTGATTAAATTTGAATCGTACTTGTTTCTAAATTTATGAAAAGACAGCAACTGATAAGATATATCCTCCTATTCTATTCATTTTGGCTCGCCTCATGGCCTGTTAAGGCTGCTGAAGACGTTGTCTTTAAGCATTATGATGAAAGCATTTTTGTTATTTCTAACTTTTCAGGAACTGATGCTACTTTAAAAGAAACACAATCTGTTCAACAATTATTGAATTCAAACATTGGCGGATTTCGGTTTTACCTCGAATGGGAGCGACAGCAAAACCAGTTGATGCTTCGTAATTCGCGTGGACAGTCAACACCCTTTCTGGATCAGCTTATTTTGATTCGGAAGCACCTGGAGACCAAGCCGGATAAAATATTGACTTTGTTTCTGGATTTTAATGTGAATGCCAATGAGTTGAGTCAAGTGGTTGAAGAGTCCGGGATCCTGCCCTATCTCTATATTCATGAGTCGGACAATGAATGGCCAACGCTCAGAAACATGGTGGAAACCGGTAAGCGGGTGGTTGTTTTTATGATGCAGCAACATCGGAACAGTCCTGATTGGCTGCATTATGTTTGGGACTATGCTGTTGAACCTTATTTCTCTATTTTGGAAGCGCCTGATTTTATTGGTGAATTTTTAAAAGGCGATCCCAAGAACAACCTGCTGATTTATAATGATTATAATTTCCCAAGGCGGGCTGGTCGTCCGGATGATTCGTTTTTCAATACAACCCAAAATCCTTACTTGATTGAACATGTGAAAAATGTTTGGAAAAGTACCGGGAAGACTCCCAACTTCATCATGTTGGACCGGTATCAGAGTTGGATTATTCAGGTGCTGTATCAGTTGCGAAGCTTTCATACCATAAAGGGGACGGTGACCTTCAATGCCCAAACCCTGAATTATGTGAGTTGGGAAGGAACCAATAGTTTGACCAGTGGAAAATATTGCTTCCCGGTAGGTCCGGGTGAAACATTGACCTTAAGTCCTAAGAGTCCGGGATACCAGTTTAAGCCCGAAACGGTTGTTTTTGAAGAGCCGGAACAAAATAAACTACAGCATTTTGTGGCTGTACCGTTGGATATTACCGAAGGACTGGAAGCTTACTATGGTTTCGAAAATGGAGCTATCGACTATAGCATCAATGGGTTTAATGGGAAAGATGTTGGCGTGCACTACAAAAATGATCCCTTGCGGGGGATGGTGGCTGTTTTTGAAAGTGAAAGTTTCATTGAATTGCCCAAAGCAGAAGATCTCAAACTGAGGGATCATGACTTTACTGTTTCGGCGTGGGTTAAGGTTGATGCTTATGATACGAATAATAAAGATATCAGTATCATTGGAACCAAGGGCAGTTCTTATCAGCAATCGATTCACTTGGTGTTGCGCAACCGGAAACCTTATTTCGGATTTTATTCCAATGACTTGGAAGGAAAAACCATCCTTGAAACAGGACGCTGGTATCACCTGGTGTGGCGATACAATAAATTGACCGGTGAACAAGCCATTTTTGTGGACGGAAAGTTGGATAGTCGTTCGTTGGGGCATCCTTCGTACAAAGGGCGCGAAAACATCTATTTAGGAATGGCTGGCTATGCTGCCAGTGCGCACATGAATGGGGAGATTGATGATCTGGTGATTTGGTCACGAACACTTGGCGAAGAAGAAATCTGGAGTTTGAGCAAAGATCTGGTTGATTTGGCGCAAAGCCGGAATGTATTTCTGCGTTATCCTTTACTGTCAAAAATAGGTGTCATTTTTCTGGCCTTGGTCTTTCTGTTGCTTATCTACCTGAAGCTGCCGGCTCGTTTAGGGCGCAAGCGTTTGCTGCCTCCTGAAAAGCTGAAGGAACTGGACGATGAGCTTCATGATTACCCGGAAAAAAACTTCATACAACTTTTTGGCGATTTTCGAGTGGTGGATGCTGAAGGAACGGACATTACCGGACAATTCACGCCCAAAATTAAACAGCTGTTTTTGTTGGTTCTTGTTTATTCACAGCATAACCGGAAAGGAATTTCAACGAAGGAACTGTCTCGGATTCTTTGGCCTGATTTGAGTTATCAGAATGCTAAAAACAGCCGGGGCGTTACGATTCGTAAGTTGAGAATCATCTTGGAGCGAATGGATCAGGTTGAAGTGGTTTTTAATGTTGATCGCTGGACCATTCAATTCAGTAAGGCCGTTTATTGTGATTATGCAGAATGCCTGAAGTTGCTGAATGAAAATAAAGAAAAGGAGCCCGGCTTTTATCTGGATTTCTATAAGATTATTCGTGGTGGTGAAGTGTTTAAGGATGAATCGCATGATTGGCTGGATGACTACAAAGGCAATGTGGGGAATAATATTGTTGATAATCTGCTGAAGTTTATTCATTTGTTAGATCCACAGACTGATCATGAACTGATTTTAAAGCTGGCTGACCGGATTCTGGTTACTGACCCGATTAATGATCAGGCCCTGTCTTTTAAGCTTCGTGCACTGGTCATTCAGGATAACCTCAATACCGCCAAATACACCTATGAGAAGTTTGCTTCGCTTTATGAAGAACTTTATGGTGAAAAATTAGAGCTTACTTTTGACGATCTTCTCAAGTCTTAAACTTAGCTTTTTTTCAAGAGGGTTAATTTTTTTTATTAATCTTTTATGTTTTTATTTATCAGTCTTTTATGGCTTTGTGTTTTTGAGCGAAAATACAAAATTAACCCATTTATTAACCCATCATTAACCACTGCCTAAGTCAGGATTAAAGGGTGGGTAACTGCCTTCTTTTAGATTCAGGTCACTAATTTACCAAAAACTATAATTGAGACCTTGATGAAATTGAAGTTAGAAAGAATGTGGAGTGGCAAACGAATTTATGCAGGCTTCATATTCATTGGCATCATAGCTTGTGTAGTTGTTCTGAATTTAGGGAACAAAGCCATTGAATACACGGAGACGGATGATTATTGTATGTCTTGTCATGTGCATCCGCATGCAGAGCAGAGTTGGAAACTTTCTACCCATTATAATAATAGTGCCGGAGTTATTGTGCATTGTGTCGAGTGTCATTTACCTCCCAAAGGACATGGTCACCTGGCAGCCAAAGCAAAACATGGCTTTAAAGACGTTTATGGCATGTTGTTTAAAGACAGCGCTGACTACAAATGGGAAGAAAAACGAAAACTTGAGAATGCCCGGCATTTTGTTTATGAAGATGCCTGTTTGAAGTGTCACCAGAATTTATTTCCTACCACCTTGTCTCCGGAAGGAGATGATGCTCACCTATATTACTTGACAAGCAAGGAAGAGTTGCGCTGCATCAACTGTCACCTGCATGTGGGGCATCATGATCCGAATGCCAAGCACGAACACAACCTGAGTTTTGGGAAGCTTGCCGAAGCGAATACGGAAATTTACGAAGCGCCGACGCAGGTTGAATCCTTTGAAAGTTTTACGGAGAAAATCCCAGGAACCAGTGTATCCTTTGAAATGGTTGCTGTGCCTGGAGGCACTTTTCAGATGGGAAGTCCTGACGATGAGCCTCTGCGTGATTCGGACGAAGGACCTGTTTTTAATGCGCAAGTGTCGAACTTCTGGATGGGAAAAGTTGAAGTGAGTTGGGATGAATACCTGGCGTTTTTCAATGCGACATCCTCACAAGGTAGGAAAGAAGCCCTTGAGGTGGATGAAGAAGTGGATGGTATTACTGGCCCAACACCTCCATGGGGAGCACCGGACCAGGGCTGGGGAAGAGGATCCAAACCTGCGATTACCATGAGTTGGAAAGCGGCCAATACGTATTGTCGCTGGCTGAGTCAGGTTACCGGTAAGAAATATCGGCTCCCAACCGAAGCGGAATGGGAATATGTTTGTCGAGCAGGAAGTCAAACGCCGTATTTCTTTGAAGGCAGTCCGAAGGACTATTCAGCCACCGGTATTTTCAGAAAAATATTTTCACCCGATACCACCCTTATCAATACTTATGTGGCTTACGAGCTTAATAGCGATGGGCAAACCAAAGAGCCTAATTCGGTTCGTCCCAATGCGTTTGGACTGAAAAACCTTTCGGGTAATGTGGCGGAGTTCTGTCTGGATTTTTATGATCCGGCCATTTATAAGGAATATGCCAAGGAGAAGCTTGTGGTTGATCCGAGAGGACCTAAGAACGGACGCGAGCATGTGGTGCGTGGTGGATCGTTTAAGAGTGATGCGAAAGATGTGCGCAGTGCAGCGCGTGACTATACAAAAACAAAAGCGTGGTTGATGACTGACCCACAGATGCCTAAATCCATTTGGTGGTATTCGGATGTGGTGGAAGTTGGTTTCCGTGTTGTTTGTGAAGTGGAAGAATCAATTGAGCAATAAAATAAGATCAAAGTCATGACCAATAAATCAAAAAATATTAACCGACGCCGGTTTCTTGAGGCCACAGCATTTGCCGGAATTGGCGTGATTGGAGCCGGAGCCGTTTTATCATCCTGTAAGAATACGAAAGATGCTCAGGTTTTAGGCTTGCCACCTATTTTGAAAGCGGCTCCTGCCGGAAAAAAGCTGCGGGCTGGTTTGGTAGGTGCCGGAAATCGGGGAACCGGTGCGGCGATTAATTTTATTAGTGCCGGGCCTGATTTGGAAATTGTGGCATTGGCTGATGTATTTCAGGATAAAATTGATGCTTGCCGTAAGCGTTTTGCAGGCTATAAACGTCCCATTCCGGAGGAAAACTGTTTTGTTGGCTTTGACGCTTACCAGAAGCTGATGGCGCTGAAAGAGGTGGATGTGGTGTTGCTGGCAACACCTCCGCAATTTCGACCCGAGCATTTCAAGGAGGCCGTTAAGCAACAGAAGCACGTCTTTTTAGAGAAGCCAATGGCGGTTGATCCGGTTGGTATTCGCTCGGTAATTGCCACAGCAAAAAAAGCGGAAGCGATTGGAATGAATGTAGTTACCGGAACGCAGCGTCGTCACCAGGAAGATTATATTGAAACGTACAAGCAGGTGGCTAACGGAGCCATCGGAAAAATTACCTCGGCCAAAGCGTTTTGGAACCAGAATCATGTTTGGTTTCGCACGCGTGAGGAAGGCTGGGATGATATGACTTACATGCTTCGCAATTGGAATAACTTTTGCTGGTTGTGTGGCGATCATATTTTAGATACCCATGTTCACAACATTGATGTGATCAACTGGTTTGTGGGAAGACAGCCCGAAAGTGCGATTGGTTATGGTGGTCGTGCCCGACGTTTGACGGGGGATCAGTATGATTTTTTCAGCATTGACTTCGACTACGGAAACGGACTTAGTTCTCACAGTATGAGCCGGCAGATTGATAATTGTGCGAATGGAACGGGGGAGATGATTGTTGGAACGGAAGGTTACACCAACTGCCAGAATACCATCTGGAACCTGGATGGGACGGTGAAATGGCAATTTGAATATCCGGAAGGAGAGGATGGGCAGCCCATGACGAAGGTGAAAATCCCACCTTATGTACAGGAGCATATGCACTTGGTTCATGCCATTCGTACGGGTGAGTACGTGAATGAAGCGGAGCAAACAGCCATTTCAACCCTGACTGCTATTATGGGGCGGACAGCCGCTTATACCGGACAGAAGGTAACTTGGGATGAGATATTTAAATCGGATATGGATTTGGGACCAAAGGAGATGAAATTTGGTCCGGTAGAGATGGAATTTCCTGTTCCTGTGCCGGGAACAGCACACAAAGCTTGATAATACCTGAGCCAATTAAACCACTATTTACCAAAGACGGGGGAAGCTCCAGTTTCCCCCGTCTAACCTAAGGAAAGTGGAGTTAATGGTGTAAAACTAAAAAATAGCCTATGGTCTCTCTGGTCATTCCAATTTTCAATGAAGAAGAACTTATTGATGAGTTAGTTCCCCGGACAATTAAAGCGCTGGAGCAAATTCCGGACGACTTTGAATTGATTTTGGTTGATGACGGAAGTGTGGACAGCAGTCTGCAGAAACTGGTCAATCATCAGCAAAAAGATCGTCGGATAAAAGTGATTCAACTGTCCAAAAATTTTGGTCATCAGGCCGCGTTCACTGCCGGGCTTGAAAATGCTTCGGGCGACTATGTGGCCATGATGGATGGTGATTTACAGGATCCTCCGGAGTTACTCTTGCAAATGTATCAGAAACTATCGCAGGATCAGTATGATATTGTGAATGGCCGACGGTTGGCGCGTAAGGGCAACCGGGCAAAAAATTGGATGACCGGCATTTTCCATCGTCTGTTTAAAGCCATGACTCATATGGAAGTGTTGGAGAATGCCGGCAACTTTTCAATGATGAACCGAAAAGCACTGGCAGCTTTGTTGTCGATGGAAGAGCGGGTGCGCTACTTGCCGGGATTGCGGAGTTTTGTTGGTTTTCAGCAGGGATTTGTTGATTATGTGCGGGAAGATCGCTTGCAGGGAGAGCCCAAAATGACCTTGGGGAAATTGTTTCTGCTGGCTGCCGATGCTATTTTTTCCTTCTCCAAATTCCCCATCCGGCTGTGCCTGACCTTAGGCTTGATAGGAACAGTGGTGTTTCTGCTGGCCGGCATCTATGTGCTGATTGCCAAATTTATGGGATTTGCCCTTTTGGGTTGGTCTTCCACGGTGCTTAGCATCTACTTCCTGGGATCTATTCAGTTGATTTTTCTGGGGGTGGTTGGCGAGTATGTTTACCGGATTTACAAAGAATCGCAGAAACGTCCCCTTTATTTCATTAAAACCATTTATTCTTCTGAAGAGCAATAAACATGCGCGAACGTCATCTGAAAATACTATTTTATATGTCGGCATTGATCATGCTGGTGAGCTTGTTGTTCATCAGTCGCGATGCTGGTATTTCAGGTGATGAAGAAGTGCACTATCTGCATTCGGAAGAGGTTTACGAATACTTTGCCACTTTTGGGAAAGACCGCGATGCGTTGAATACGCCTAAAACGCACTTGCAGTATTATGGGCAAACCCCCGACAATATGGCCACCATTCTGATTCACTGGCTGGGTATTGAAGAGGTGTATGCTTTTCGACATCTGTTCAGCAGTTTTATTGGTTGGCTGTGTATTTTGGTGGCTGGCTTGTTTGCCGTTTGGCTCAAAGGCTATCGCGCCGGAATTATTACCTTATTGCTGTTTGCTGTTTCGCCCCGTTTTTTGGGGCATCTACAAAATAATTTAAAAGACATTCCTTTTGCTCTGGCTTATATTGCCGGTGTATTTTTTACACTGAGATTAACCTATGCCAGTTTTAAGCCACACTCTACGATTTCGATTTCACTTTTAATTGCGAGTATTGCTTTTTCCGTCAGTATCAGGGCAGGAGGAATCTTATTAGCCTTTTATCTGCTCTTCGCCGGGGTGCTTTTTTATTTGTTGGAGTACTTCGACCGAAGGCAGATAAAGTGGGCTGATGTTCAGCGGACGTTTTTGAAATTAGTGGTGTTTTCGGCTGCCGGCTATTTGCTGGGGCTTTTGCTTTGGCCGTATGCTCTGCAAAATCCCATTGTAAACCCCTGGGAGTCGTATCAGGTTATGACTGATTTTCCCACCACGATTCGTCAGATTTTTGAAGGCGAATTCATTTGGTCTGATTTTAAACCGTGGTACTATTTGCCTAAATATTTGCTGATAACCATTCCTTTGGTGGTTTTTGGAGGGCTGATTTTGTTTGCGGTTTATGGCAAGTCCATTATTCGGGAGAAACATCGCCTGACTTATTTCTTTTTGATTTTTACTACCGGATTTCCGGTGCTATGGGTTTTGCTGTTAAATTCAAACCTGTATGGCGGATGGCGGCATTTTCAGTTTATTTATCCTGGGTTGGTCATTTTAGCAGCTGTTGGAATTCATGAGTTTTTGCTACAGGTGAAGTTGAAGTGGGTAAAAGGAGCTGTTCTGCTTCTTTTTGTCCTTGCTTTGGTGCATCCCGTCCGGTTTATGGTAAAAGCGCATCCGTATTACTATTTATACTACAATCCGTTGGTCGGTGGCTTAAAAGGCGCCTATGGCTATTATGAAACGGATTATTATTACCATTCGATGCGAAGTGGTGCAGAGTGGTTGGAAGACTATTTGGATGAAAACAACTTGAAAGGAAGGGTTATTGTGGGAAGTAATTTTCCGGTAGATTGGTATCTGAAGGATCATCCCAACTTGCAGTTTGACTATTTTCAATACCAATTCCGGAGTGATAAGAACTGGGATTATGCCATTGTTGGGAATAGCTACATCCGACCGGAACAGTTGCGTAATGGTAATTTCCCGCCCGAAGGAACTATTCATGTGGTTGAAGTGGATGATGTGCCGGTTTGTGCTGTTGTTAAGCGCAAGTCAAAAGCTTCGTATTTTGGGGTTGAAGCACTACATAATAAGGAGTACGATAGGGCAGAGCAACTGTTTAGCGAAGCTTTGGGCCATTATAAAAAAGACGAGCATATTTACTATCGATTAGGAAAAACCTTAAGTTTGCAGGGCAAAGATAAGGCGGCTAAAGAAGTGCTTGCAAAAGCATTGAATGTGAATCCGAATTATGAGCCCGCTTTGAAGCTGATGGGGCAGCTGGCTTCCGGGGAGAATGACATGGTTGTAGCCAGCTATTATTTTGAGCACTTGCTGGAGGTTAATCCAAAGTATTTTAGTGCTTACGTTGAGCTCGCCAAGATATACGATCAGACTCAGCCGGAGAAAGCGCGGGAATTGCTCAAGACTTGCTTGAGAATCAATCCCCGGTACAAGCCTGCTATTCGGGCCTTGGCCGAAACATACCAGGAGTCGCATCCGGAGATTGTAGATAAATATTGGGAGTATCTTAATGATATGGATTAAAATAGATTGAAGAAAAGGGGTCGGTGGCGATCAGTCTACTTTTGATTGATCTGATAAATGAAATTGATTGACTGGCATCTGAAACGATAATAACTAAAAAGGGAAATAAAATGAAAAGACTACTATTGATTTTAGCTTTGGTCGGTATGATGGCCGTTGGAGCATTTAGTCCTGTGTCTGCACAGGAAGAGGAAGATTTATTTGAAATGGAGGATACTTTATCAATTGATGATATGGATCCTGTGTTTTACGAAGCCGAAGAAGAAGCCAATGGCGGAAGCTCAACAGCGGTTATTGCTATTGCTGCTGTGGTTGTAATCGGCGCCGGAGCTTACTTTGTGGCTAAAAAGAAGAAAAAGTAATTGCAAGGCTTGCCTATGCATGCCAAGCTCCATGATTCGTCATGGGGCTTTTTTTTGTCATTTTGAAACCAAACTGGGGCGAATGCGGGTGTATTGTCGATTTCGAACGCGCTAGTTAACAATAAAGATGCAAGTTTTTTATTACAATTCTTTTGGTGTTATTGAAAGTGCTGTTTTTGCTTTCAATTTGAAAGTTGCTTCTCGCTCTCCCTTGAAACCTGAAATTCATTCGGCACTTTTTCTTGATTCTTGTCCATGATTTAGTTTTGTATGTCCCTTTATTTCAGAAAATATGCTCTAGAGCATGTTTTTGAAAACTATAAGATATTAGGCTTCTATTCTTGTTTCAATTCACTCTGTTTTCTATTTTTTGTAAATTTTGTGAATTGTAAATGAGTTTTTACTTTCAATTTGAAAGTTGATTCTTTTTAACAAAAATAAAACATGCGATTTGTCAGGATTTTGTGTGTGTGGGCTACCTATTTTTGCCAGTGTTAAACAATCACTATTTAAAACAATTTGTCATGAAAAGGAATAACAGAATTATCGGCTTCTTATTTGTTGCTTTGTTTGTATGTTCTTTAAGTGTAATGGCTAGCGGTAAATCAACTTTTGTTGATGATTATAAAATCTCATCTAAAGAAAACTTTGAACCATCAAAAACTTACCAGCAAAGCTGGGAGATTACTTACGGAGAGTCGAAAAGACCCGTTCAGGTTTTGTTGAGAGAGACTAAAAAAGGAGAAGAATATATCATTCGCACCAACTACTTCGAAGTGAAGTATGTAAATACTGAAAAAGGGTTTGGTGCACGTTCGATGAAAGCAGGCGAAATGCTTGTGCCTGAAAACTTGAATGCGCAGGTAATTGATTCAAACCGGTTGAATAGCCAGGAAATCATTTCCATGTCTCGAGTGGATCGGGAGAAGGCTTTGGGTTTGATTGCCGGATTTCTTCCCGAATTGGTAAATGACCAATACAAGAACATTTTGAACTAAGCCTCATTGAAATAATTAAACAGCAAAAATTTTAAGCCGCTTCCCCCCAGGAGCGGCTTTTTTAGTACTTTAAAAAGGGATGAAAATCTCCGGTTAGTCCTTTGGGCTGGCTGTTGCGGATCTGGTGTCCCAATTCAATACAGGCTTTTGCATCGTCCAATCCATAGCCTTGTCCGTTTAAGATGTGCTGGTAGGTTTGGGTATGCAAATCAGTAAAGCCACCGCTGAATTCAATTTCTTTATTTCCAACTGTTATTGAACGGTAGGTTCGCAGGCCTTTGTCTTTGGCTGCTTGTGGAATGTCTTCGAAGTCGAGGCTGAGAAACCAGCGTACACGGGCTTTTTTGAGTTGAAGAAAACCGGCTGCTTTGTCCGCTTCAAGAACATGAACTGTACTTTGTTCCGCTTGCCCAAAAATCCACTGAAGCATATCGAAAAAATGGATTCCGATATTGGTGGTAATTCCGCCTGACTTGGAGAGATCTCCTTTCCAGCTTTCGTAATACCACTTTCCGCGCGAGGTAATGTAAGTAAGATCAATATCAAAAACCTGATCAGCTGGTGCTTGATTGATTTTATCGCGTAAGGCAATGATTGCCGGGTGCAGCCTCAACTGCAGGATATTGTATATTCTCTGATTGGTGTCTTTTTCCAATTGCTGTAAGGCATCCACATTCCAAGGGTTCAATACCAAGGGTTTCTCGCAAATGGCATCCGAACCGTTACGCAGGGCCATTCGGATGTGTGCATCGTGCAGGTAGTTGGGTGAACAGATTGATACATAATTAAGTGCCTGGCCGTTGCGCTGACGTTTATAAAGGTAGCGGTCAAAGCGTTCGGGTTCGGTGAAAAAATCAGCTTCGGGAAAATAACGATCCAGAATGCCAACGCTATCAAACCGATCCAGCGCGGCGCATAATTGTCCGTTGTTTTCTTTAATTGCATTGATGTGTCGCGGAGCAATGTATCCGGCAGCACCGATTAATCCAAAGGTTTTTGGTGTATTTATATATGTCATTACAGGGGGGATTTTAAACTGAGTTGTTCGTTTTTAAGTTGATAGTGTTCTCCGGTTTCCGGGCAGGTTAACTGCTCGTCCAGAACAGCTCCCGATCGGCTGACCCAGCCTTTCTGAACTGCCGGAACGCCTACCATGAGGGCGTAAGGCTTGACATTCTTGGTTACTACAGCTCCGGCTCCAATAAAGGCGTATTCGCCAATAGTAACTCCGCAAACGATGGTGGCATTGGCTCCAATTGAAACGCCTTTTTTTACACGGGTTTCCAAGTATTCGGTTTTCCGTTCGACAAATGACCGCGGGTTGATAACATTGGTGAATACGCAGCTGGGGCCGCAAAACACATCGTCTTCCAAGATGACAGAATCGTAAACACTTACATTGTTCTGAATTTTGACGCGATCGCCAATATGTGCTTTTCCGCCTACAAATACGTTTTGACCTAAAATGCAGTCTTCCCCAATCTGGGCTTGTGGCATAACATGGCAAAAATGCCAGATTTTAGTGCCTGAACCAATGTTGGCGCCTTGGTCGATAATGGCAGTTTCGTGTGAAAAGTAAGGTGTCGTCATGTTTTACTGATTTTCTTTGATGGCTTCAATTAAGGCTTGGGCAACGCATTCAATTTCTTCGCTTGTAATAAACCCATGAATAGGTAAGGAAAGAACGGTTTCAGCCAGTAACCCGGCCACTTCATATTTTTCATTTGTCAGTACATCATCGCGGAAAGCTTCTTGTTTTGGAAGAATAACCGGATAGTGCACGGCAGTTGGAATGTTTTTTTCAGCAAGCTTTTCACGCACTTGGTCCCGATTTTCAATCATGACGGTAAACTGGGCCCAAACACTTTTACGTCCTTCTGCTTCTTCAGGGAGTAATACCTGACCTTCCAGCAGTTGGGCGTAGTGCATGGCAGCTTCCTGGCGGATGGCAATTTCCCGTTCGAAGTACTTTAGCTTTACCCGGAGGATGGCTGCCTGCAGGGTGTCTATTCGTCCGTTAATTCCGATGTGCTTATGGATGTAGCGTTTTTCCTGACCGTGCGAGCGCAGTAGCTTCAACTTCATCGCCTTGGCTTCGTCGTTGGTGAAAATGGCACCTCCATCGCCGTAGCATCCCAATGGTTTGGCCGGGAAAAAGCTAGTGGTTGCCAAGTCGGTCAGCGAACCAGAACGTTTACCTTTATAGATGCCTCCAAACGATTGAGCTCCATCTTCAATCACCCAAAGATCGTATTTTCGGGCGATTGCATTGATCGTATCAAAGTCAGCGCATTGTCCGTAAAGCGAAACCGCAATAATTCCTTTGGTTCGAGTAGTGATTTTAGCCTCAATCTTTGCCGGGTCAATGTTAAAATCCAAGGGCGAAACATCGACAAAAACCGGGCGGGCTTTGTAAAAACTAACCATTGAGGCAGAGGCAATGAAGCTGAAAGCTGGGCAGATAATTTCATCGCCGGGCTGAATGTTTAAGGCCATGAGGGACAAAAGCAAAGCATCGGTGCCTGAGCTGCAGGCAACAGCATGTTTGACGCCTGCAAATTCGGCCAGCTCTTTTTCAAGCAGCTGAATTTCCTGCCCGTTGATGAACGATGATGAGTCAATTACTCCTTGAATCGCGGCATCAATTTCGGGTTGGTAGGATTTATATTGTTTGTTGAGATCGTTGAATTGCATAGGATTCTGAATAGTTTTACAAAAATAATGGAATTCAGGTAAGATTATTACATTTGCTCAACAAAGTGATTCATGAAGAAAGTCCTCATTATAACATATTATTGGCCGCCAAGCGGAGGGGCGGGTGTTCAGCGGTGGCTGAAATTCACCAAGTATTTGTCTTCGTTTGGGGTTCAACCCATTGTGCTCACCGTTGATCCCAGCCGTGCAAGTTACGCGCAGCGCGACGAAAGTCTGCAGAAGGAGGTGACGGATGAGGTGTTGGTTTATACAACGAAAACCGTTGAGCTGTATGATTTATACAGAAAGCTGATTGGAAAGGGAGAAATTCCTTATGGGGGTTTTTCGAACCAGCAGGAAGAGTCTTTTTTGCAGAAGATGGCCAAGGTGGTTCGTGGTAATTTTTTTATCCCCGATCCCCGAAAGGGCTGGAATCGTTTTGCTTATCAAAAGGCTGTTGAGCTAATTCGGGAACATCAGATTGATACTGTGATTACTACCAGTCCGCCACATTCAACGCAGCTGATTGGGCTAAAACTCAAAAAGAAACTTGGTATTCGTTGGGTGGCCGATCTGCGGGATCCATGGACTGATATTTATTATTATAACGAGCTTTATCGAAGCTCTTGGGCAAAAAAGAGGGATCGGGCAATGGAGTTGAACGTGCTTCAGGCGGCAGATCAGATTGTGACGGTAAGCAAAGCCTTGAAGCGGTTGTTTGGTGAAAAACTTGGTGGCGTAGCCGATTCAAAGCTAGCGGTGATTCCTAATGGCTACGATGAAGAGGACTTTGCCGTAAGCGTCCCGGTGACTGATGAGAAGTTTGTGATAACTTATACCGGAACCATTTCAACAGCCTATGATATGGATGGCTTGCTGAAAGCGCTTCAGGAATTGGATGAGCAACAGCAGAAGAATATCTTATTTCGTCTGGTTGGCAATATGCCTCCAGCAATTGTGGATCGAATCCGGCGGGAACTTCCGTTGATTGAACTCGATTTGGTTGGCTATGTCGATCATGCCCGATCAGTCAGTTATTTGCTGAAATCGTCGATTCAGTTGCTGATCATTCCCAAAATCGAAAATAATAGAGGTATTGTTACAGGAAAATTTTATGAATACCTGGCCTCGGGAAAACCGGTGCTTGCTATCGGTCCGGTGGGGGGCGACTTGGAGGAAGTGATTCGGGAGACAGGCTGTGGTTTGTTGTTTGAGTACAGTGATTCGGAAGGCATAAAAAAAATGCTGATTGAAAACTTGCAAGGACGCTTTGAGATCAGTAGAGATCGGGCTACCAAATATTCAAGAAGGGAACTTACCCGAAAATTAGTACAGGAGATTGCTTTATGAAGATATTGATGTTGCTGGAAAATAATTTTCCACCGGATACCCGGGTTGAAAATGAGATTCATTCACTGCAGGAAGAAGGGCACGAAGTACATATCGCTTGTCTGAAAACAAAGGAAAATAAAAAGATAAATAGCTTTGGTTCAACGATTATTCATCGGTTTGAGATCAACGAGTTTGTGCGTAAGTCAAGTGTTGGAGTTTTAGCTTTCCCCTTCTATTTTAATTTTTGGAGCAAACGTGTTAATCGTTTGTTTGCTGATTATAAGTATGATGCTATTCATGTGCATGATTTGCCATTAGCGACCGTTGGTTTCAGAATTAAAAAGCGTTTTGGTGTACGGTTTATATTGGATTTGCATGAAAATTGGCCTGCTTTGCTGGAAATCTCAGAACATACTAAAACTTTTTTGGGCAAGTTACTGTTCTCGGTCAAGCAATGGAAAGCCTATGAAAAAAGATACCTTCTCCGGGCAGACGAGGTAGTTGTGGTAGTTGAAGAAGCCAAAGAGCGGGTTGTCGGTCTGGGGGTGGATGAATCAAAGGTGCATGTTGTTTCGAATACACAAAATTTGGAGGAGTTTGTCTTTGAATCGCATACCAGGCCTGACTCTAAAATCCGATTTGTTTATGGTGGTGGTGTCACTTATCATCGTGGGTTGCAGTATGTGCTTCAGGCTGTATCGCTTGTAAAGTCTGAAAATTTTGAGATACGGATTGTTGGTACGGGGCGTTACTTAAGGAAATTAAGGGAGCTGGCCAGAGAGTTAAATATTGAAAACAAAATATGTTTCTATGGGTGGCGCGATCGACAGGAATTATTGAAATTGATTGCAGAGTCTGATGTGGCGCTTATACCTCATGTTAAGAGTGACCATACCGATACGACCATCCCTCATAAATTATTTCAGTACCTCTATACTGAGAAGCCGATTTTGGCGTCGAACTGTCAACCCATTGAGCGAATAATAAATGAGGCTTGTGGTGGATGGATTTATCCGTTTTCGGATATCGATCATTTAGCTGGAGTAATGCAGCAGATTATTGATGGAGGCTATGATTTAAAGTCATTTGCAAAGGGGCGTCCGTTGGTCGCTGAGAAATACAATTGGGATAAAGATAAACTCAAATTGCAAGCAATTTACCATGAATAAACTCAAATTATTTCGGTTTAAAAAAACGGAGGCTTTTCTCAATAAATGCCTGTCCAAGGAACTTCGTGTGCTGGATTTAGGTACTCCCAATGAATTATCAGACTATTTGTCTTCGCGCGACTATCAAATTCAAAATGGGCATGGTTTCGACTTCGATTTAGAGCCTCAAAAAGTAAATGATTATGACTATGAGGTGCTTACTGCTTTTGAGGTGCTGGAGCATTTGGTTTCGCCTTTTTCCATCATGCAGCAAACAAAAGCCCAAAAATTGGTGGTCACTGTTCCGTTGAAACTTTGGTTTGCAAAAGCGTACCGAAATGCCTCTGATCCTTACGATCAACATTATCATGAGTTTGAGAGCTGGCAGCTGGACATGATGTTGGAGAAAGCCGGCTGGGAGATTAAGGCACGGGAAAAATGGGTACCCCCCTTTCAGTTCAATGGTGTGCGTTCGATTCTTAGAGCGCTGACGCCCCGGTTTTATGCTGTCTATGCTGAGCGAAAATCTTAACTTTTCTAGCAGGCTTCAGTTGAGATTAGCCAATCACCATTTTCAAAAGTTTTTGAGCCAAATTCCGAAGATCGGGTGATACCGGAACCAGAAAGATAAAAGCTCCTGTGATCAGTGTAATTATACCTCCTCGCAAAACCAAATCCAAAACAAGCGCTTGCTGTGGAATCAGGCTTGTCAGAAAATAGAGGCCGGTGAAGAAGGCAGCAACAAACAGAAAATGAATGTTGAAGGGCTGCAGTTTGTATTTTTGGTACAGGAAGATAAATCGCATGAGGTTATTGGCAAACAAGGCTGCAGCTACCGCAATACCAGCACCGGTAATGCCCCAAACTGGAATTAAAAGATAGAGCAGGGTAATAACCAGCAGTATCAGAATGACAATAAATACCAAGGCTACCCGGTAGTATTTCGAATAGGCAATCACTTGGGCATTGGCACCAGTAAGCATATCGAACAAATAACCGAGTCCAATAAAAAAGATGACCCACTTGGATTGGATGTAGTCGTCACCCAAAATGGTCAGAATGTTATCGATGTTAGCCCAAATGCCCAGAAAGAGGAAGCCGCCAATAATCAGTTGGTTAATGCAGCTTTTGTAATAAATATCCTTGATCTGAGCCAGGTCGTTGCGTTGCCAGGCATCAGCAATCAGGGTGCCCGATATTTTGAGCAAGGGGCGGGAGGGGATCACGACCAGGGTTCCGAAGTAGAAGGCAATGGTGTACACGCCGGTGTTGGATAAATCAAGTAGTTGGTTGACGGCAATTTTGTCGATGTTGAAAACGAAAATGCCTCCCAGGCTGGCAAGGATGCTGTAAAAGGCAACACTTCTGATTTCTTTTTTTAATTCCGGGGTAATGCGCTGAGGTCGGGACTGGATATGGATTTCTCCTTTTCGCCATAAAAACAGCAAGAGAAGCAGGCCTTTTGCACAAACGGCAGCCGTGTATAACCAAATCAAGGTATTGAGACTGATGAGGCCGACTGCATACAGAACAACGATGATGAACAACAATAGCCGCTGTATGAACTCTTGCAAAAATGTACCGGTGACCGCATCGTAAAGCATTCGGTTGTAGGCATCCAGGAATACAAAGGCCATGGAGAAAAAGGTAAGCGGAATAAGCAGGTGAACGTAGTTGGCAAAAAGGGTCGATTTTTCCAGGTTACTTTCAATAAGCAAGGGCTTAAATGAATAATAGGTTGCTAAGAATAGGGCGAATCCGAGAATAAATACCAGCGAGCCCAGAAAAAGAAAACCGTTGTGTCCGGTGCCTGGATTTCGGAAATACGGAAACAGCCGCGAAGTTACACCTTGAAAGCCCAGAAGGAAGAATTGGCCGGTCAGGGCTGCGTAGGCTGCCAGCAGTCCGAAAAGCCCAACAAGTTCAGTGGTAAGGTATTCGGTGTACAGGTAGGTAGTGGTTACAAACCCAATGGCAACGCCTAAATACGACCAGATACTCCCCTTGATGGATTGTTTTATGATAATGCCCATTCGTGCCGGATTCAGTAATTATTTCCTTACTTTTGTTTCAATTTGAAACCAAATAAGCTTGAATTCATGATGACAAAGATAAAAGCCAATCGCAATATTTTCATTGGTTTTGGAATTATCCTCCTTTTTATTTTAATCTCGTTTACTTATTTCTCACCCCAGCTTGAAGGGAAGCAGCTTGATGCGCATGACTTAAGCACTTTTAGAGGGGGTGCCAAGGAGCTGAGCGACTATCGGGCAGAAACAGGCGAGGAAGCGCTTTGGACCAACAGTATGTTTGGAGGAATGCCCTCTTTTCTGCTATCTACCAAATATCCCGGAAACTTAATTGCGAAGGTGCAAAGTGCGATTGATATCATCCCACGTCCGGCACGCTACCTGATTTTGATGTTTAGCTTGTTCTTTGTCCTGACGCTGCTTTTGAAGGTAAACCTTTGGGTAAGTGCAGTAGGTGCCATTGCTTACGGCATGTTTTCGTTCTTCTTTGTCATTATCGACTCGGGACACATGACCAAGGCTCATACCCTCACCTATATGGCGTTGGTGGTTGGAGGCGTCTTGCTGGCCTATAAGCGAAACGCTTTCTGGGGAAGTCTGTTGGCCGCTTTTTCCCTGTCGTGGATGCTGAGTGCCAATCATCCTCAAATGACCTATTATGCCGGAATAATGGTAATCATTATTGGCTTGACTTATCTGGTTGCCGCCATTAAAGAAAAAACATTGCCCGCTTTTCTGAAAGCCTCGGCCCTGCTTGTTGTTGCAGCACTGTTGGCTGTTGGAACCAACTTTTCGCGTTTGTCTACCACCTACGAATATGGGAAATACTCCATGCGTGGAGAGTCGGAGCTAACACCGCAGGACGACAACCAGACTTCGGGACTTGATAAGAGTTATATTCTGGATTATAGCTATGACTTAGGAGAAGCGATGACCGCTTTTATTCCGCGGTTTAAAGGGGGTGGAATGGCTGAGCCGCTGGGCGAAGAATCGGAAGTTTACCAGTTCTTTGCCAAAAATCAGGGGAAAGCGCAAGCCCGTCAAATCAGCCAAAACCTGCCTTTGTATTGGGGCACTCAGCCCATTTCCAGTGCTCCGTTTTACTATGGCGCCGTTCTTTGTTTCTTGTTTGTGCTGGGCTTGTTTGTGCTGAAAGGAAAAGATAAATGGTGGATTGTTGCCGTGGTGGTCGTTTCCTTCCTGTTGTCGCTGGGGAAAAATTTGGGTTTCCTCAGTCATTTTATGGTGGACTATTTCCCGTTCTACAACAAGTTTCGCGATGTTAAAAACATCATTGTCATCCAGCAATTTGCAATGGCTTTGATGGGAGTTCTGGCGGTGAAGGAGATTTACCTGAATCGTGAAAATCAAAAGGAATTACTGAATAAGCTAAAATATAGTTGGTTTATTGTGGGAGGTTTGGCTTTGGTGTTTGCGGTACTGCCCGGGTTAGCGGGCGATTTCCGTACGCCTTCAGATCTTCGGTTGGTGCAGGCAGGCTGGCCTGAGCAACTGATGGAAGCTTTGCGTGCCGACCGGCGAATGGTGTTGCGCACCGATGCTTTTAAAACCTTTCTTTTTGTTAGCATTGCAGCCGGTGTAATTTGGCTGTACCTCAAACAGAAAATTAAAGCGACCTATGCCTTATTAATCTGGGCCTTGTTGATTTTTGTTGACCTGTGGCCGGTGAATAAACGTTATCTGAACAACGACGATTTTGTTGCTGCCCGTAAAGCTGAAGTTCCGTTTACGCCAAGCGTAGCTGATCAGGAAATTCTGAAAGACAAAAGCCTGGAATACCGGGTGCTGAACCTTTCAGTTAGTCCGTTTAACGATGCTTCTACTTCGTATTTCCATCATTCTATTGGAGGTTATCACGGGGCCAAAATGAAGCGTTATCAGGAATTGATTGAATTTGAGATATCTCCGGAAATACAGACTCTTGGATCGCGCTTGCAGCAAGTGTCCACGCAGGCTGATATGGACGCTGTGTTTGACGGACTTGGTGTACTCAATATGCTCAATACAAAGTATGTGATTTACAATCCAAAGGCAGCTCCTTTGTTCAACTCGCAGGCTTTAGGCAATGCGTGGTTTGTAAAGGACATCAAGCTGGTGCAAAATGCGGATGAGGAAATAGCTGCACTTGAAGGTTTTGATCCCACAGCTGAGGCCATCGTTGATGAGCGCTTCTCCGATGCAATTAGCCTCGTGAGTTTCAGCCCCGGCAATCAGCCGGTTATTGAGTTGAAGGAGTACCAACCGAATTACCTGAAGTATGAAGCTACAGTTGGCGAGGGAACGCCCTTGGCGGTGTTTTCTGAAATTTACTATCCTAAAGGATGGAACGCCTACCTTGATGGTCAGTTGGTAGAGCACGTACGGGCCAATTATGTGTTGCGGGCTATGCCTGTTCCTCAAGGTATTCATGAAATTGAGTTTAAGTTTGAACCGCAGTCTTATGTTATTGGAAACAGAATATCACTGGCAAGCTCATTGATTCTTATTTTGGCCTTGTTGGCAGTTGGCTTTGTAGAAATTAAAAAGAAGACCAAAAATGAAGAAGAAACGTCCGGCGAGGCTTAAGCGCCGCTTAGTCAAATCTTATCTTACTTCGACAATTAGCATTACCCTGGTGCTGTTCCTGGTGGGTATGTTGTCCTTGCTCATTTTAAATGCCGAACGTTTGTCGGATTATGTGCGCGAGCATGTTGGTTTTACCTTGGTGCTGAATGATGATGTGCGTGAAGCGGAGATTTTACGACTTCAGAAAATACTGAGTGCGACCAGTTATGTGAAAGCGACAAAATACGTTGATAAAGAAGAGGCCGCTGAGCAACTGACCCAAGAGCTGGGCGAAGACTTTGTCGGCTTTTTAGGCTTCAACCCGTTGTTTTCGTCCGTTGATGTGAAATTGCATGCCGCTTACATGCAGCAGGATAGTTTGTCTATTCTGGAGAATAATTTTCTGGCTTACCCTCAGGTTAAAGAAGTGTATTACCAGCGCGATTTGGTGCGAATTATCAATGAAAATGTAAAGCGTATCAGCTTTTTCTTGTTGGTATTTTCTGTTTTGCTGTTGTTTATTTTCTCTACCTTAATCAACAACACCATCCGAATAGCTATTTATTCACAACGTTTCATTATCCACACTATGAAATTGGTGGGAGCTACCCGCTCGTTTATCCGCCGCCCCTTTATTCTGAAAAATGTTTTTTACGGCGTTTTGGGGGCGTTGCTCGCTAACCTGAGTATTGTTGGTTTGGTGTTTTCCTACCGGCAGGATTTCGAAGGTATACTGGATTCCCAGCAGCTCGATACCTTAGCCATAGTGTTTTTGATTGTGTTGGGTTTTGGGGTGCTTATTTCGTGGCTGTCCACTTATTTTTCAGTAAATAAGTACCTTCGCATCCGTTACGATGAACTTTTTTACACTTAAGTTGTCTGTGGCTATTAGAAAAAATGGTATTTGTTAACTTCTTAAACAATAAAGTGAGGTTGCAGACCGATTATTAGAAATAGAATTTTTACTTTCGCAAAAGGAAAAAATAAGGACCTATGTTAAAGGAAAAAAAGGAAATACAAAATCAGACTTTCGCCTTGGGGAAAGAAAATTATAAATTGCTTTTGATTGGCTTCGCCATCATTGTTATCGGTTTTATCTTAATGGTTGGTGGTAAAAGTGACGATCCTTCGGTATTCAATCCTGAAATTTTCAGTTTCAGAAGAATTACCCTGGCACCACTCATCGTCTTGTTTGGTTTCCTATTTGAGATCTATGCCATAATGAAACGATCCAAAACGGGAAATTAATCAATGAATGTTTTTCAGGCTTTTTTATTGGGTATTATTCAAGGATTGACCGAATTTTTGCCCGTTAGTTCAAGTGGACATCTGGAAATTGGTCATCATTTATTAGGGGTAAAAGGTCATAACAACCTGTTATTTGCGGTAGTGGTTCACGGAGCCACGGTTTTGAGCACTTTGGTCGTTTTTCGCAAAGATATTCAGGCTCTTTGTAAGGGATTGTTTGCCTTTCAGTGGAATGACGAAACCCGTTATATTCTGATGCTCTTTTTATCGGCAGTTCCGGTGGCTGTTCTGGGCCTTTTTTTTCGTACCCAAATCGAAGAACTTTTTACGGGTAACCTTGTGTTTGTGGGGAGCATGCTGATTGCAACTGCCAGCTTACTCGCGTTTACGTATTTTGCAAAATCGAAGGGCAAGCCAATCGGCTGGCTCGATTCCCTAATTATTGGTGTTTCTCAGGCGATGGCTGTTATGCCGGGCATTTCTAGAAGCGGATCGACCATTGCGGTGGGTTTGTTGCTTGGCAAGAAAAAAGAGGACATGGCCCGTTTTTCCTTTCTAATGGTGCTTATACCTATTATTAG
The DNA here is from genome assembly GCF_050589705.1 of Sunxiuqinia rutila. Classification (NCBI taxonomy): domain Bacteria; kingdom Pseudomonadati; phylum Bacteroidota; class Bacteroidia; order Marinilabiliales; family Prolixibacteraceae; genus Sunxiuqinia; species Sunxiuqinia rutila. The sequence goes on along the minus strand of NZ_JBNGOT010000004.1, from coordinate 274,118 downwards.
TGCCAATTGTATTGATCTGTTTTCACATTCTTCAACAGAACCTGGCGAGGTTGGAGCTTTGCCCTTAGCCGTTGGTTTTGTGGCTGCTTTTATCTCCGGTTTGCTGGCATGCAAGTGGATGATTAAAATTGTAAAACAAGGCAAATTGATTTATTTCGCGGCTTATTGTCTGGTTATCGGGTTAATTGCTATCTTTGCGGGCTGAAAAACAGACTTCCAAGATCGGAAAAAACAAACTAAATCTTTTGTCAATGGGGGAGCAACCCAAAAATTTTGACTTCATCAAAGGTGAAGTATTGCTTTTTGATAAAGCCCTGGATTGGACTTCGTTTGATTTGGTGCAGAAAGTTCGTAACAACCTTTGCCGTGCCTTGAAAATTAAAAAGTTAAAGGTAGGGCATGCAGGAACATTGGATCCGAAGGCAACCGGACTCATGATTCTGTGTACCGGAAAAGCCACCAAGCAAATTGAAACTTTTCAGGCTGGAGAAAAAGAGTATCTGGCCACGTTAAAACTGGGCGCAACTACGCCTTCGTTTGATTTGGAAACCGAAGAAGATGCCCAGTTTGAAACCAGTCATATCACCAAAGAGCTGATTGATTCGATCATCGAGCACTTTGTTGGCGATGTGGAGCAGGTGCCGCCGGTGTTTAGTGCCGTGAAAATTGATGGACAACGGGCTTATACACATGCCCGAAAAGGCGAAGAGGTAAAAATGCGGTCACGAACAATTCACATCCGGGAGCTGGAAGTTTTGGATTTTTCAAATAACAAGTTGGAAATACGGGTCGTATGCAGTAAAGGAACCTACATTCGATCATTGGCCCGTGACATTGGGAAAGCGTTGAATAGCGGGGCTTACCTTGTTGGTTTGAAACGCACGAAAATTGGCGATTTCAAGCTGGAAGATGCCTTCTCGGTGGACGACTTCCTAAAAAATATTGACAAATTTGTAACTAATTGAAGATTGCCCCGTAAAAGGGGGTTCTGAATTATCGCATAAATTATTCATCTATGAAGTTATCTAAGTTCAAGTATAAACTGCCTGAAGAACAGATTGCCTTGCATCCGTCTGACAATCGAGACGAGTCGAAACTGATGGTTTTACATCGTGATACTCGTAAGATTGAGCACAAGTTATTTAAAGATATTACGGAATATTTTGACGACAAAGATGTCATGGTATTCAATGACACCAAGGTTTTTCCGGCGCGTTTATATGGAAACAAGGAGAAAACCGGTGCTGAGATTGAAGTATTCTTACTTCGGGAGCTGAACCGTGAACAACGGCTTTGGGATGTATTGGTTGATCCGGCTCGCAAAATCCGGATTGGTAATAAATTGTACTTTGGCGAAGACGATATGCTGGTAGCCGAGGTAATTGACAACACGACTTCTCGTGGGCGTACTTTACGTTTCCTGTTTGACGGGCCTTACGATGAATTCAAAAAAACACTTTACAGCCTGGGAGAAACGCCGCTTCCGAAATTTATTCAACGTCCAGTTGAAGCGGAAGATAAAGAGCGTTACCAGACGATTTTCGCCAAGCACGAAGGTGCGGTTGCTGCGCCTACAGCCGGGCTGCACTTTAGTCGCGAATTGCTGAAACGTTTGGAGATTATTGGCGTTGACTTTAGCTATGTGACTTTGCATGTTGGCTTAGGAAACTTCCGAAGTGTTGACGTAGAGGATTTGACCAAGCATAAAATGGATTCAGAGCAAATCTGGATTCGGGAAGAAGCTTGTGATGTGGTGAATGATGCCAAAATGAACAAGCGGAATGTATGTGCGGTGGGAACTACCGTGATGCGGACATTGGAAAGTTCGGTTTCTACGCAAGGGCATTTAAAACCTTTTGAAGGATGGACCAATAAATTTATCTTCCCTCCCTACGAATTTAGTGTAGCTAACCGGATGATTACTAACTTTCATCTGCCTATGTCAACCTTGTTGATGATGGTGGCTGCCTTTGGAGGCTATGATTTTGTGATGGAAGCTTACCAAAAAGCAATCAAGGAAGGTTATCGCTTCGGAACGTATGGCGATGCCATGTTGATTCTGTAAACGATCAGACATAAAATATTTCCCGAAAGGCTGTCAAGTAATTGACGGCCTTTTGTTTTTTAGGCCTCGGATTGTGGTATTTCCCTGTAGTCAATATTTTTGTACCTTGAAAACCATTACCATCCTGACTTTTAAATGAAAATTGCGGATTATGAAAAAACGAATTCTGCTGACCCTATTGGTAGTCATCCTTCTTGCTGCCGGATACTTTTTGAACTTGTTACTGCCTGTTGCCACAGGCTATGCTGCTAAAAACCTGGCTTCAGGTATTTTCCTTTCCGGACGAAGCCAGGAAGCACTGGAGGCAGAGGACCTGAACTTTTCGATCATTGCCTATACCAACAGTACGGTTGATTTTGAGAATCGTGAGGTGGTTAGTCGCTTGTTGTGGTGCAAATCGAAAGCAATTTATGTGGATGGTTATGGATGTACTTTGGTGGAAGATTTTTCAGAAGAAGAAATTAAAAATCGCTCATATAAAGCTTTAGAGCCTCTTCCTGCCCGACCGGATACTCTGCCTTGGCCCATTGGAGATTTGATGCCTGACAGCCTTCCGGAAGGCCTGAAACCGGACAGAATGAATCAGGTGGTTGAGCAGGCCATGTCGGATTCCTTACCTTTTAAGGGGAGTTTTGCCGTGATGGTAGTTTATAAAGGGCAAGTGGTTGCTGAAGCCTATCGGGATGACTTCTCAGCCAATACCCGTTTTTTGAGCTGGTCCATGGCCAAAAGTATGACCAATACGTTGGTTGGACTTCGGGTTAAAGATGGTGCGTTGGCTATTCATCAACCTTTGCCGGTAGAAGCGTGGCAAGCCGACGGGCGAAAGGCAATTACCCTGAATAACCTGCTGCAAATGAATAGTGGTCTGGCCTGGAATGAAGGGTATGGTGGTCTTTCAGATGTAACCGTTATGTTGCACAAGGTTGGCGATATGGGCCTATATGCGCAAGAGAAAGCTTACGAGTTTCAGGCTGATTCCGTTTGGGAGTATTCCTCCGGATCAACCAACTTGGTGTGTCGTGAGTTTCGCAAGTCTTTTTCCCGTGAAGAAGACTATTTTGCCTTTCCACGTCAGCGGCTTTTCAATCCGTTGGGGATGACCAGTGCCGTATTTGAAGTAGATGCCTCGGGAACGTTTGTTGGCTCGTCGTACGTGTACGCCACCATGCGCGATTATGCCCGCTTTGGGTTGCTGTATTTAAACGATGGAAAATGGCTCGGACAGCAACTCCTGCCTGAAGGCTGGGTGGATTATACTACCGATGTAGCCAAGGGGTCGGGCGGACGTTATGGCTCCTCTTTCTGGCTCAATCAGTCGGGTGAATTTCCCGATGCGCCGCGTGATTTGTTTTTGTGCCGGGGGCACGATGGCCAGTTTATCTGCATGATTCCTTCCAAAGAGTTGGTTGTGATTCGCACGGGCTACTCCAAGAAAGGTGAGTTCGACTTGAATCAATTGTTAAAAGGCGTGTTGGAGAGTTTGGAATAAGATCGGCTTCACAAATAGATAAATTGCAAAAATGCCTGCATGCTTTGAAATAGCATGCAGGCATTTTTGCAATATCTTCTGCGTGATTAAGAATTAGCCAGCATTGAAGGGGAGTGTGCAGCTATTCCATATTGTGCCGAGCTTATTCTACCTGGTAATTGTAAAAGCTGTTGTCTTCGTTACCCACTACCAGGTTGAAATACGAATTACCGCGATTGAAATAGCCAATGGTAAAATCGGTATTACCATGTAGGGGGAACCCATCATACAGGCTGCCATCGGCGTTTACCAGATAAACCCGGTTCTCGGCCCGGCAAACAACACCGATTTTACGGTCGTCATTGGCAAAGGTGTAATAGTTGGGTTTGCTCGATATTTTGCTGTTAAACTCTCGTTCAAAGATCTTCTTTCCTTGGTGGTTAAAAGCCCACAGCTCATTATCGTCAGCAAAAATAAAGTCTGTTTTTCCGTCGGCATTCAGGTCGGCGGCTTCAAAGAAATGGTTTTTGCCGAACTTCTGGGTCTTAATTACCTCGTGAGTGCCATCGAAGTATTCTAAATGAACCTGCCCGTTAATATCCGTTGTGGCAATGGCTGCCTGCCGGGCTTGTATCAGGTAAAGGTCGTTTGCGGAATGTTCAAAGTTGTTGCTGGTTTTCACCCGTGTGTTGCCTCGCCGGTCCAAAATATAGGTTTTGTACTGGTCGGCGCAAACCAAATAATCCTTGCCACCTACACGGAAGTGTTTGACAGGAGTGGTCACGGGGCCGTCAGTTCCTGTAAAACCCCAGCCTTTGACCAGTTTTCCTTCATGGTTGTATGCATAAACCTGTTTATTTTCGCAAGCAATGAAGAACCGGTAGTTGCGGTTGTTATCATAGTCGAAAAGAGCAACCCCATTGGAGGCTGGAGATCGGAAGTTGATGGGATAGCGTGCCACATTATTGCCTTCCCGGTCAATGATGTGCAATTTATCTTTGGTATTGAATAAGTATTGGAGCTTCCCGTTTTTGTAGTAGTCTATCTGATAAATCTCACTCATTATCTTCCCCGGAAGTTGCACTTTCCAAAGGCTTACGCCTTCTTTGTTAATCAGACAAAGCTGATGTTTGTTGTCTTGAATAATGACTTCTTTGTTGGCCTGATCGTTGTGGTTGGTCACCAGCTGAGGTTTAATGGCTACGGTGGAATCCAGTTTGCTTTGCCACACGGTTTGCGGTTCCTCTTTCAGAACTGGGTCATATTTCAAGTACAGGTTATTCAGGAATTGGCCCGAGTTTTCGGAGAGCTGCCAGCTTAGTGCGTGAAACTTCCGGATAGATTGTTCGTTTGTGTTCAGCAATTGCGCGGGCTTTTCGTTCAAATAGTAATTCCCCAGGTAAAAGGCTTTTGAGAAATTGAGGTAGCTGTTCAGCGTAGAACGGCTGGCCAGCTGCTCGCTAAATTTCTGAAATTGGATATCATTTTGAAGTGTCTCAGAAAGCACCAGATTGTGAAGATAATGTTTCAACGCGGCGCTGTTGTCGGCAAAAATCAGGTAGTTGTCGTAGAAGCTCAGGAAGCGGCTTTCGGTGCCTGAAAAAACTTCGCCAAAAAGGAGTTCCGGCAGGTTGGCAAACGGAAACTCGTAAATTGTAAAGGAACTTGCGTTTTGAATTTCATACTGGCTTTGCATTTCCTGCAAGCTGGTTTTGTTGGCTTTGGCATAATTCTCGAGCACCGGAAGCAGTTTTTCACGGGCTAGCGACTGTCCTTTTACCTCGGCAATAAAAAAGCGATTGTTGGCCGGATCGTTCTGAGTAACTGTTCCAAAGGCCAGCGCAAATTCATTTTTGGCAATCTCGGTAAACAAGGTTTGGAAAGGAACTTTGCTGTAGCGTTCAAGCTTTTTTAGCTGGGTTTCGCGGGCATAGAACAGACCTTGTTTTTTGAGGTATTCTTCGTAGTTGCTGTAAAATGTACTCAGGTCGTCAAGGGCCAGATTGATGAACAGGCTGGTGTTGGCCGAAAGGGCTTTGGTAATGTCTGTTCGAATGGGCTTTTGGCCGCGAAATACCGACAAGTAGTTGTGGTTGTTCGGGTTGGAAAAGCTGAAGCCGTTCAGCAACAGGTTGGTATTTTTGATGTTTACGTCCAGCTCGGTCCAGTCGGAAAAACTGCCAAACAGGTTCAGTTGTTTGCGGAAGTCGCGTGGCACCAGGCCGGAAACTAAACCGGGAAAACGATCATGCTGAATGTACAGGTTAAAGTCTGAGTTGGAGCTGACTGTAGCGTACAAGTCTTGCAGCTGTTGGTTGTTGGTCAGGTTTTCCACCGTCATTTGCCGGATGGCTTCTTCCACAAACAGGGCATAACGGCTAAACAGCATCACCCCGTCTTTAAAAGCAAAGCTGAAGGTTGTTCCGCCGTTTTTCAGCTGGTAAATTTCCTCCTCATCGTATTCGCGCGAGCTGATCTTTCCGTTTTGAGCAGCTGGCAGGTTGTTGAAGTAATTCAGGATCGTGGCTTTCTCTTTGCGGTCGTTTAAGCTGGCCACAAACAGGCAACCAACATTGTTCTTTCCTTCCGCATTAAAAGCCACCAACACCGACTTGTCGGCCAAAACTTTACGAAAAGGAGCACTGGATTCAAACTGGCTCTTCAACACCTTAACATCTGCAAAAAAGGTCTCCAATTCGCTAACCTGTTGCAGCTCGGCAACTAAAGGGTTTTGCGAATCCATTTTATCAAGCAAAGCATCCAGTTCTGGAATCTCAACAATCAAGGGCGTTTTAACCGGGATAGCACGAAAAGAAGAGTTGTTGTCGTAGCTCTTCGACTGCTCCTCCATCAAAAAGAAGGCAGCAGCAGCTATCAAGACAAAAATGAGCAGAATCGGTATGATGAGCTTGCGCATAATCTGATTTTTTATCAAAAATAACAAGAAAGTCAGGCAGCGGCGAAATATTTTGGCCTTGAATTTCGGATGACTTATTAACCAGTCATTCTTAATTTCGTTGCCCGGGCGGTTTTATTTTCGCTGATGAACTTCACTGGCTGGAACTATTTTGTATAATTTATCGGAACGACGAATGGTTTGACCCAGCTTAATGGAGAACCGCTCGCCTCGTTTGGTTTCTTCAACAGGTTTTAAATCAACACGTATTTCTTCCACGGTAGCTTCTACCACGCCGGTGGTTTGGCCGGTAATCAGAATTTCATCGCCCACCTGAAGTTTGCCGGCTTCCATTTTAAATTCGGCCACACCCAGTTTGGAGAAATAGTTCATGCCCTTGCCTAAATACAATTTACGCTTGGTGGCCACCGAACCGTAGTTCTTGCTCCACTCGCCCAGGCGTTGCCCCAGGTAGTAGCCATCCCAGAAACCACGGTTGAAAACCGTTTTCAGGCGTTCGTCCCATGCGCTGATCTTCTCATCGGTAAATTCGTTGTTGAAGTAGGCGTCAACAGCCTCGCGGTAGCATTCCACCACTGTTTTAACATATTCGGGAGAACGTGCCCGCCCTTCAATCTTCAGGACCGAAACGCCGGCATCGAGCAATTTATTTAGAAAGTGAATGGTTTTTAAGTCTTTGGGCGACATGATGTATTCATTGTCAACCTCAAGTTCGGCACCGGTTTCCTTGTCGGTTACGGTGTAGGCCCGGCGACAGGTTTGCATGCAGCTTCCACGGTTGGCCGATGAATTCATCTCCTGCAGGCTTAGGTAACATTTGCCTGAAACAGCCATGCACAGGGCTCCGTGGACAAACATTTCAATTTGAATGAGTTTACCTGCCGGTCCGGTGATGTTTTGTTCTTTTATTTGTTTGCTGATTTCCCAAACACGTCCGAGGTTCATCTCACGTGCCAGCACCACCACATCGGCATATTGCGCGTAAAACTTTACCGCTTCAATGTTGGTGATGTTCACCTGGGTTGAAATGTGCACCTCTACTCCTACGCTGTGGGCATAGGCAATGGCGGCAATGTCGCTGGCAATGATGGCGGTAATGCCAGCTTCCTTGGCGGCATCAATAATTTCGTGCAGCTTGTCCAGCTCATTGTCAAACACAATGATGTTGACCGTAAGGTAAGTCTTAACCCCATGCTTGGTGGCGATGTCCACAATCTTCCTGAGGTCTTCCAAGGTGAAGTTGTTGGATGAACGGGAACGCATGTTGAGTTTTTCAACCCCAAAATAAACCGATCCAGCTCCTCCCTGAATGGCTGCGGCCAATGATTCGTAGGAACCTACCGGCGCCATAATTTCTATATCTCTTCTTTCCATCCCGGTTGTTTAATTGATGGGGGCAAAAGTACTAAAAATATACTTCAGAAGCAGGGGATTCAAGTGAGTGCCTGAAATTATTGAATGACCATGTAATCACTCTTCCCATGAGCCTTTCTGACTTTCCCCTACTGCGCCAAGGTGAAGCGGAAGCTCAGCCCAAAGTTGGTGTTGGAGGTTGGGAATGACAAGGAGGTAAAGGGCTTGTTGATGACCTTGTCGAAATAGACGCGCATTTGGAACCGGTCGCTGAGCATGTAGTCGGCGGTGGTTTTAATGGTAATGGCGTTTTGTCCGGCTGTTAGCTGGTTGGTTGCCTCTACCAGTTTGCGAATCAGGGTTTTGTTTTTGCGGAACGACACGTCGGCCCGGATATTTAGGTCGTTGGAATAGGCCTTTTGCGAACGCTTGGTTTTGATGATTAAGTCCATGCGCTCGAACCGGTAGCCCAGTCCAAAGGTGTACTCGTTGGTCAGCACTTCGGTGAGCTGGTTGTTGGCAAAGTTAAGCGCCAGGTTGCGGCTCCGGCTCACTTCGGCACGGGTAGTCATATCATTCAGCCAGGTAACATCCATGTTAATCAGCGGGCTGAACTGTTCGTTGATGCTCACCACGTTAATGTCGTATCGGCCAATGAAATTGCCGCTCAATTCGTTCAACACATAGCTAAAGCCATCATTGTACGCCTGGTCATTATAGCTCAGGTTGGTAATGAATGAACCCACATTGTAGCTGGAGCGGTAAGCATGGTTGATGTTGAGTGTTTTGAGCACTTTATTCAAGCCTTCAATTTTGGTCACTAGGCCATCATAGGTCACCCGCCAGTTGGGGCGCATGTGTTTGATGGAAGGGAACGGATCGAGTGACACTTTGCTCGGATCCTGACCAGTGTAGGCGGCAATAAAAGCCGGAATCAATACCTGCTGCGAGGTAGGTCCGTAGCCCGCCGGATAGCCTTCGGCAATGGAATGCGGCGCCTCGGGGCTGTAGCCCACAGCCGGGTTGGCAATGCGCTGACCGGCCAAACGCCAGGCAATGGTTCGGCGGTAGTCCATCATTTCCTGAAAAGGAGCTGATTCCTGAATTTCGGCTTCGCCAATTTTGCTGAAAGCAGTACTCCAGGTGTTGATGGACATGGAGAAGTTGCCTTGCAGGGTTCTGCTGTTGGAACTGAAACTTCCGGATGTATGGTCGTAGGAATAGTATTCCTGCATGTTTTCTGAATACGAACGGTTGGCCGTCAGGTCGATGCGCAGAAAGGGAATAGGCTCCACGTTGGCACGAATGCTGAAGGTTTCGTTGTGGTTCATCCGGTACGGCGCATTCAGGGTGGTATCATTGGTGTACCAGCCTTTGCTGATGGCTTTGCGGGCAAAATCATCATCCTGCCAGCCAAAAAGGAAAGGGAATCCGGGCGCATTGCTGCTGCCAATGTTGCCAAAGGTTACCGGGTCGGGCGTGTAATTACCGGCACCAAAGAAGGCGGGCTCGGGCAGGAATCCTGGCATAATGGTTCCATCGGAACTGGAGTACGAGACCGAAATATTCTTAACACTCATGAGTGTGCGCGCTGTGTATTGCGCTATTTTCAGCATCACGCCATCGCCGACTTCCCGTTTTCCGCTTACGCGAACCATCACCTGACTGGTGTTTTCCGGAACGGTTACGGTCACCCGATTTTCGTTAACCACCACCACTTCTCCTTCTACCTGGCCTCCTGTGGGGTTGACCAAAGTAACCTGTACATCTTCTGTTTTCAGCTTGTGGTTAATTACCTTGGCCGTGTTGGCTTTCAGGTTGGTGCGGGCACTTTCGTAGGTAACAATCTTGTATCTTGGATCTTCCTGCTTGCCTCTGGAGCGCGTTGCGGCCTGAGCGCGGCTGCGCGAGCTTCGTGCCGAGCGGGTGTTGGAACCAAACTTCTGGTTCACTTCTTTCAGAAACGACACTTTGTTGTACAGGTTAAGCATGTTTACCTGTCCGTTCAGCTGGGCCACCCGGGCATTTTCGGCCGTATTCCCCAGTCGGGTCGACTCGTCGGTAATGGGGCCCGCATACCAGTCGTACTGCGCCTGGTAGCGTCCGGTTGCGCTTACCCAGTTCAGGAATGGAATTTTGTTGAGCGGTGCCACATACGAAGCGTTAAACGTATGATGGTATAAAATGGGGCGTCCCAGGTTGAGCAGGTTGGTGATGATGGAGTCTCGTTTTAACTCATAATCATCATCGCGCCGGTTAATGCGCCCGGCCGGCTCATCAATGCGGGCGGTTCCCTGCGAGGAGAAATCCAGTTTCAGCGACCGGGTCAGGTTGAAGTTCAGGTCGAAGTACCTGTTCCAAAGAAATTCCTTGTCGAAGGTGCGGGGAATAATCATATTCGGATTGGTCAGGTTACGGGCCTGCACTTCTTTGTAATGCCGGTAAAGGTCCGTGCGGTACGACAACTGGGTAGGCATGGGGTAGAAGTTAAAATCCCGAACCAGCTGAAGGGCTCTCCCTTTCAGGAAATTTACTTTTTTGAAAGGCTCCACCAACTTCGGACGATTGTTGAAATTGTAGCTAAACATCCCCCGGTAGTTTTTTTCCAGGCTGTATTCGGTATTCACGTTCCGTTTCTTCATCTCGTTGTAAGCATAGGTTACCGAGAAGTTGGTCGGATCATACAGGCGTGGTTTGCCGGACTTACTCATTTTGTCAACCTTCACGTTCGTGAAGTTAATGCTCTTGCGGCTGACATAGTCCTGAGCGATCTGTTTCAGCGAGTCGCGTTCCGACCGGGAATCAAGCTGATCGACAGCATCCTTCATTTCAATATCCGGATCCAGCGGATTGTATTTGGGATTGCTGATGCTTTTGGAAACTCCCACATACAGCGGAATGCGAACTTTGGCCTTTTCCGGGAAAAACTTGCCCAGCTCAAAGTTGGATGAAATGTCGTATTCCACCAGGTCGTCCAGTGCACGCTCGTTCATGGTTTGATCAATGCTTCCGAAACCGGAAGAACGGGTGCGTCCGGCCACCACCACGGATCCCAGGTCGGCCAGTCGGGCTGAAACCCGGGCATTGGCAGCCCATCCACCTTCTTCATCAAAGTCGGTTAAGCGGAGCTCATTGGCCCATACCTCTACCGATTTGGGGCCGGGGTTGAGGTTGCCCTGCTGTTTATGACGGACTCCCATTAGGATGACACCTACCTCAGCCAGGTTGGGCGTTCCTTTTACCTTCACAATATTTTTGTTGTTGTTCCATCCCTGGTGCGAAGTCTCGTAAACATCGGAAATATTGACAGAGGCTCCGGCTTGGCGAGACAAGGCATTCCGGGCCATTTTGGCTTCGGTAAACAGGTCGAGCGGAATGTCAATCCGGTTTTCATCGGGCCAAACCAGGTAACGCTGGCTTTCAATGTCGCCATTGTAGAAGCCGGGTTCGGTCAGTTTTAGCGGAACTTCATACTCGTAATAGTTGTTTTCGTCGGTTCCCAACCGGATGAAGTAATGCAGCTGATCGTCGTTAAGCGGATAGCCATCAATTTCTTCGGCATGCAGCTCCAGTTTAAGGCGACGATAACGCCTGAAGTCCATGCCCAATGTTTTGTAGGCAGCCCGCACATCTCCCATTTGCAGGTCGATGACTTTCAGTACCAACGACTGTTCGTTAAGCTGCAGCAGCTGTGGGTTTGCCGGGTCAATCACCCGGTCGATTCCCGGTGGAAGAATGTAGTTTACAGGTTCTCTCCGACTGTTTTCTTCAATGTTGACTGCTGATATTTCAAATTCGGTTTGCGGGCTTGGAGGCACGCTTGTTTCATCAATTTCATCGGTAAACCGTCGCCAGTCGGCTCGTACCAGGTCCATGGTTGCAAAACGCAGAATGGTGGTGTCCTGAAAGCCTTTAAGGAATACCCGCATGAAGCGAATGGAGCGGAATTCGTCCATGTCAATCTTGTTTTCAAAAGCACTGACAGGGACTTTAAACTGGTACCAGTTAACTTCCTGAACACCTCCGCTGGGGCCTTCACTTTGGCCCACCCGAATATCGGTAATGAAGTTTTGACCCAGTTGCATGTCCTCGGGGCGAATGCTGATGCGGTACTGGAAATAGCGTTCGTATTCGTTCAGCGTATTGTCGTTATTAATGTCTTCAATATCGGGCATGGTAGAGGCCGTTGTGGGGTACGACTCAGGCGACATCTCTGAGGTGGGAGAGTTGCCATCCGGCCCGTTGTAATTCTTGTACCGCGTTAGAATACTAGCCTGTTCCGCATCAAAATCTGATCCGCGGTAGTAATGATAGTTGTCACTGGCCGGGTCATTCAGGGCTTCGGTTAAAGCGGTTTGATCCAGGATGCCTTCCAGTGCCTGTAGGTAGCTTTGGAAAAACGAGCGTTCGTCATCATCGTTTAAGCCATCAAAACCAACATCCTGAAATTGGCGCGAAACCGGATCATTGGCAAAAGCATTTACGATGGATTGTTTGGTGGAGACGCGTCCCCAAACAGTGGTGTCTACATCCTGCAGCTCGGCTGTTTCAGGCAGGCCATTTTCAAAGGATTTGCGCGAATCTTTCAACAGGTCTTCCGAAATATCTCCAAGGTTGAAATACAGGTCACCTCCCTCAGTTGCAACTCCGTTTTGCTTGTCGTACACGAAAGGATCCATCATCCAGAACTCGATGTATTCGATGTTGGCAGCTTCAAAGTCAGTCGTTTCAATTTTACGCATGATTCCAGCCCAGCGCGACTCCGGGTTGTTGAGTTTACCGTCTGAGTTAACCCCCGCAGAGTAGGCTGATGGAGCCGTGTCGAAGTTGTAAGGCCCTTTTTCGTTGGGGTAGTAGGCCAGGTCAAGCACAGGAATGTTGGTGGGTGTTCCGGTGGGTGTTTCTTTATCCGGAAAAATTTCTTTTAAAAAGACCTCGCGTACAAAGTGATTGCGCTGTTGGTTGCGGTCGCCTTTGATGTGCGAAGGGGTTTGTGAGGTGTTGCGCAAAAACAGCGGGTCAATGATGTACCAGGCCAGTTTGGCGCGGTTGTATCCGTAGGCCAGGTCGTCGTTCAGGTTTCCTTCGGGAAACAGGTCTTCCTGCTTTTGTGGAGTACTGGCCAACACCCATGCCTGTCGTGCTTTGAGGTTGATGGATGTTTTGGTCGCTTCAAAGTCATCAATGTAAACAGTTCCTTCTTTGTCAATTACCTTTGAGTGCCCGGGGACTAGCTGGGCAAACTCTGCCTCCATGGAAATGGATGACGGTTCTTTGGTTTCAATAAAAGGCAGTTTGTCTACCAGCGTGGTCAGCAGGTTAGACTCGGTATTGTAGTTCACATCCAGCCCCCAGATGGTGTTGGAAATCGGATCTTCGCCATAGGTGACTTTTTGTGTCAGTGGGCGTTCGTTCATGTGCAGCACAGTTGCCCCCAGGTTGAAATTGTCGGAGAAGGCATAGTTGGCGTGGGTTCCTACCAGTGTTTTGCGCTGTACACTAAACAAGTCTTCACTTTCAGTGCTGATGCGAATGGGGGTTCCGGATTCCAGCAGACCGGCATTGATGATTTTTACGCGCCCCAGGGTGTAGTCAACGGTGTAGTCGATGTACTCCTGCAGCTCGCGTCCGCCGGCAGTTACTTTAACCGAGCCTTGTGCTACGTTCATTCTTTCCAAGGCAATTTCAGAGCTGGAAGAGCCTTCGTAGCTTCCTTTCAGAATAAATTTGTTGTGTTTGGTATCTTGCTCGGCATAGGTTTTTGTCGAGTCGTAAAGCGAATGGTAAGCATACTTTTCAGCCAGGGCAGGGTCAGAGATGGAATCGGCCAGGTGGCTTCCAAACGGCTCCAGCACCGGGAAAATGATTCGCCCGCTGGATGAAAGAACGGTGATGCCTTCAATGTAGTCAAACACACCATCTGACCCCGGATCGAGCTGCGTATTCAGGTTGTCAACATTCAATACATTCAGCAGGATGTGTCCTTCCAGGTTGGTTTCGGGAAGGTAGTTGATGTCGGTTCCCGAGTCGTTTTGGTAGAGCACATCAAGAATGAAGTTTTCCTTGGACAACTGGTAGGCATTCAGGCTGTAAATGTTTTTCATCATCAGCTTCCAGGTCGGGTAGCGGGGTGACAAGTTGGTGCCCTTCAACAGCTTCATAACAAGGGTCTGCGGTGCCTCAATGCCATCGGTTGAGAATTCACCCACCTGGTAAGTTTTGCCGTTGGCCGTGTAGTTGTAGGCTACCATCAGAACTTCATCCGTATTTAGCGAAGAGTTCAGCGAAACGTAGCCCAGGTTTTCATGGACAGTATATTCCGAAGGGCTCAGCTTCCGGGCTTGTTCTACTTTCTCAAAATCCTGACCACCTTTAAAGTTGAAGGCATCCAGGCTTTGCATGGTTTTATTGATCAGGTTGGCTTCGCGGATGTCGCTGTAGCTGGTTACAATTTCGGTGTACAGGTTGTTGGCCTCGTTAAACGGATAAATGTTTTCCGGATAGGGCCTTGTTGTCGTTTCCTGAAAGCCGGGAACTGTGTTGTAAATATTTTTCTGATGTTCGCCTAGGTCCATAAAAGCCAGTATGTTCCGGGATTCATTGGTTTGATTAGATTTATTGGTTACCCAGACTTCAATTTTATTGATGGTGATGGAGGACCGGACAACGGGTAGCTTGGCCAGGGCTTCGTTATACGTATCACGAAAGTACTGCGCCAGGAAAAAGTGGCGGTTGGCATCGTAGTCCAGTACTTCAATTTCAAACGTTGATTTTTGGGCTCCTCCTTCTGTTTCAATGACCTGCGTTTCTCCTTTGTTTTGAGAGAAAATGGTGGTCAGGTTCAGTTTTCCAAACTGCATTTCGGTTTTCACCCCAAACAGGTTGGTTCCGCCAGTGATCAGCGATCCGTTGAGGGGTAGCGACACGTTACCGGCTTCGACTTTTTTGAGAATTTCATCTTCATCGCCGGTATAGTCGATGTTCATCTTGTTTTCATAGTCGAAAGTCGCCTCGGTGTTGTAATTGACCCGCATTTTCATCTTTTCGCCAATGCTTCCCATGACGTTCATCTGGATCTTTTGGTCGAAGTCGAAGGTTGGAGTTTTGCGTAGGCGCTCGGGAATTGCCGGGTTTTCAATGGCATTCATCTGGTAGCCAAAGCTTACTTCAACATAACCTTGCGGACGGATGTCAATGCTGTTGCCTCCAAAAATCCGGTTGAAGGCTTCGCCACCAACAGTCAGGCTGGGAATAACCGAACCCTGAGTTTCCATGTCAAGCTGGTTGCCTCGGGTACGCCAGTAGTTGCGAATCGAATTTTTAAAGTCGTAATCGACAAACTCCTGGAGGGTCATGGTTTTTGGGAGCCGGTAATTCAGGTTCCCAATCTTCTCATAGAAAATGTACTCACCGGTTTCCGGGTCATACTCCATTTCGGTGTTGATGTTGGACGGGCGGCTTAAAAAGAGCTCGGAACTGTCTTTGCTGTCCGGAAATTCAAAAACCGGCTCATCCTCAAAAGGGTAAGGAAGGGTGCCGGTTGTGTCAATTTCCAACGAATCGGTAATAATGGCATTGCTGGTCTTTGTCTGTCCGTTGGTAGGGGGTGGAGACAATATCCAGCCCATGCACAGTACTCCCGGAAAAACAACTGTTGCAAGGATATTTGTTAAGCTCTTTTTCAATGCCAGTCTTTTTCAACGTTACAGCCCTTTCAAGGCTCTTTTTATGGTGTCTTCGACGGTCAGATCAGGATTGGCTTTCAGAAGTTTGTCCAGTTCTTTTTCAATATTCTTCTTGGCAAATCCCAGCATTACTAATGCTGATAACGCTTCATCGCGGATTGTATTGTCTGCTTTTGAGATTAAAATTTGGTCGCTGGCTGCTGTTTTTCCAATCTTATCTTTCAGATCAATAATGACCCGCTGTGCTGTTTTTGCACCAATGCCCTTTATACTTTTCAGTAAGTTAACGTTTTCGCCCAGAATAGCCTGGCGGATTTCTTCAGCTGTCAGCGATGATAGCATCATCATGGCGGTGTTGGACCCAATGCCATTGACCGAAATCAGCAAACGAAAGAGTTCGCGTTCACCTGCTTCTGCAAATCCGTACAGCAGGTGAGCATCTTCACGAACTGTTTGGTGCAGAAAGAGCTTGGTATGCTCTTTCCCGTTGATGAGCGAGTAGGTATTGAGCGAAATTTGAATAAAATAACCAATGGAACCGGCTTCAATGATCGCGTTGGCGGGAGTCAGTCCGGCTATTTTTCCCTGAATGTATTCGTACATAATGCTGTGCTTTAAATTTCAGGTTCGTCAGCGCTTTGCAAATCAATGTTTTCATCAACCTGGTTGGGGTTGATCTCAAACTTTCTCAACGGATTTTTATTGATTTCTTTATAAAGTTCGCGGCTTTTGTGCACATCAATAGCCAGGTAAAGCGCTTGTCTGAATGAGTCGGGGGAAGCTTTATCTTCTCCGGCAATATCAAAAGCGGTACCGTGGGCGGGCGAGGTGCGGATAAATGGTAGTCCGGCGGTGTAGTTTACACCTTTGTCGAAAGATGCCAGTTTGAAAGGGGTTAAGCCCTGATCGTGGTACATCGCCAAAATCGCATCGAACTTGACATAGTCGCCCGATCCGAAGAAACCGTCGCTCGGATAAGGGCCAAGGGCTAAAATACCTTCTTTTTTCGCTTGTTCAATGGCCGGAATGATGATGTCTTTTTCTTCAGTTCCCAACAGTCCGCCATCACCAGCATGCGGATTTAGTCCTAGTACGGCAATGCGAGGTTTTTTAATGCTGAAATCTTTTTCGAGCGAACTGTCCATGATGCGCAGTTTGCTGAGAATCGCTTCCTTGGTGATTAAAGAGGAGACTTTGGCCAGCGGCACGTGGGTAGTAACCACTCCAATTTTCATCATCTCGCTCACCATGAGCATCAGGTAGTTTTCGGCCCCAAACTGTTCGGCTAAAAACTCGGTGTGACCTGGAAAATGGAACTTGTCTGATTGAATGTTGTCTTTGTTGATGGGGGCTGTAATAAGCGCATCAATTTCACCGGCTTTCAGGTCGCTGACGGCTCGTTCCAGCGCCATGTAGGAAGCTTCTCCGGCAATTCCGGATGACTTTCCTAATTCCACACGGATGTTATCGTCAATACAGTTGATGATGTTGGCACGTCGCGGATCGGCTTCACGGGCCGACTGAATGTTGTTGAAGTTGAAGTTGGTTAAATTCAATGCCTTACGATGGTAGGCGGCCACCTTGGGCGAGCCATAAACCACGGGAGTACACATTTCGAGGATACGTGCATCCAACAGGGTTTTCATAATTACTTCGTAGCCAATTCCGTTGATGTCACCTTGTGATATTCCGATTCTTATTTTGTTTCTGCTCATTTTATCAGTCTCTTATGGTGTGTGGAAATCTTGAAAATCTCTTGTTCACAGCTGTTTTCTGTGAAAGGCAAAGTTAATTCTTTATCTGAACTTTATCAAAAAGATTAGGGCTTGCCTGGGGTGAATTGATTATGATGAATTTTATGGTATTCCAGTTCCTCAGACGGTTTTCCCTGGCGGGTTTGCGCGGGATTACCAATGGCGATGATGCTCAATACCCGGAGGTTTTCGGGGAGTTGAAGCAGGTGCTGGATGTATTGTTCGGCGGTTTGTTCCTGGTTGTGCTGGCGCTTGCGAACTTGCACCCAGCAGCTTCCCAAATCGAGTGACTGTGCCGTAAGTTGAAGCAAAATACTGGCAATGGAGCAGTCTTCAACCCACACATCTCCTTTGTTTTCATCAGCCAGAACGATTACGGCCAAAGGAGCCTTTTCTAAAAAGGCAGCTCCGTGCGGTTTGCATTGGCTGAGTTGTTGGATCAGCTTGGGATCATCGACGAAGATAAACTCCCAGGGATTGCCGTTTTTGGATGACGGAGAACGTAAAACCGCTTCCTGCAATTGTTCTAGTTTTTTCGGAGCGACTGGCTCGCTCGTAAATTTTCGGATGCTCCTACGTGAGCGAAGTAATTCAATCATGTGTCTGTTATTTATGTCTGCTAGACAGTTGCTGAGCGTTTTCTTTTGGGGTGAAAGAAGCTCAGGCTTGGTAAAAATAAGAAAGCATGGCTGAAATTTAGATAAGAATGGAGAAAATAATTAACAAAAGTAACAACATGAAAAGGATAAGCTGGTTGCGTACAAACAATCCGAGCAGGATAAGCAGTTCGAGTTCATCGGTGTCGGCCGAGTAAATTTCAATTTGTCCTTTGTCTTTTGAAAGCAACTCGTAGCTTTGGAAGATGATGATTTCCTGGCCATTAAACTTCCAGGCCCATCGGGATTGCCAAAAATTTTTGATCTCCAGTTCAAAGCGTTTTCCGTTGATGACAACATCACTTTTAGGGTGGAAAAGATTGATCATGATGGAAGCCAAAGGAGCACGGTTGTTGGTGTCCGAAATTTCCAGTTTCGACAGGAAAAAGTCGCGATTCAAAATAAAGCGTTTCCCTTTCATGGTGGCCAAGGCTTCGGAGCTAAACATATTTTTCCACTCAATTAGACCGATTTGTTCGTTGTTTCGGGTCAGGTGCAATTGGTTCTTAAAGATCCCTTTTGTCCAATAAAGCTTTTCCATAGTTTGTAAAGATTGCCAATTGCAAGGTAGAAAATTTAGCGCAAAGATGGTAGGGGTTTATGTCGAATTAGGCGGGCGTATTTTTGTTTTTGGTAAG
This sequence comes from Sunxiuqinia rutila, assembly GCF_050589705.1. Taxonomy (NCBI): domain Bacteria; kingdom Pseudomonadati; phylum Bacteroidota; class Bacteroidia; order Marinilabiliales; family Prolixibacteraceae; genus Sunxiuqinia; species Sunxiuqinia rutila. Next base: position 255,579 of record NZ_JBNGOT010000004.1, on the reverse strand, counting down.
GAAGGTTAGTGTTAACACTTAACCATAAAGGCCATTGTTCGAGTAAAAATACCAATGGCCTCATGGTCGAATTGAGGGGGTGAAGGGCTTAAAACAGGAACCCTAAATTTAAAGAAAGGGCTTTGTTTTGGACATCTTTTTCTGCGTGGTATACTTCGGAAATTCCCATGTCGTAGTTCAAGCTGATCTGGATGTTATGGGTTGAAACAGGAAGATTTACCCCAAGCTCGAAGGCCCAGCCAAAGTCGGTTCGCTTGACTTCATTTTTCAGATCTGTTGTTGTTTCAGCCCGTTCCTGTTCTGCTTTCAAGCGAGTTGCGAGGTAGGGGCCCGTTGCGAAGAATATTCGGGAGTTATTTTCTTCAACCAAAGCTGAGGAAAACGATGCTTTAACCGGAAGTTGAAGGTAATTTATCCGGTAAGTTTCATCGGTATCGTTCCAATAGCCTCCTTTTTGAACGAACAATAAGCCACTTTTTACGGCAACCCAATTGTTGGCGTGGTAGTTGGCCAGTATTCCTGTGTTCAGGTTAGCTAGTCGGTTTCCGTTTTTACAAATGTTTCCGAGATCAGATTGGGTTGCAGCTCCAATTCCCAGCTGTACACCCAACTCAAATTGGCTAAATGCCTGCACTGAGCTTATTAAAAGCGTGGTCAGCAGGATGAGTGTTTTTACTTGTTTCATTTTTTTCTGTGTTTAATTGTTAATTGATTCGACGAAATACGTCAAATCGTCGAATTGAAGACAAAAAAATTTAAATGCTTATTCCATGAAATAGAATGTAAAGCAAGTCGTTTAAACGTTCTTCTATGTCAACTTGCTCATCGGTAAGAAAATAGGGTTCTTCCAGGCCGCGCAGCGCAATGACAATCGCCCGGGCTGTAAGGTTGATGTTCAGTTTCCGAAACTGGCCTTCTTCTATGCCCTTTTCCAGAATTTGGGCAATGGCAGCTTGCTCTTTTTCGTCGTGCTTTTTCCGTATTTGCTCGATGAATTCAATCTTGCTTAAGAAATCATTTTTCAACGCATCGTAATAATTTACGAAATCGCGAAACCCTTTCATGCGTCCCAGTACGTAGGCCGAAAGTTTTTCCCGGGCGGTATTTTGTTCGCGTACTGATTGCTCAATTTTTGAAAAAAGAATGCCGGCTTCCTGCTCCACAACAGCCTGAAAAACTTCTTCTTTGCTTTTGAAGTAGTAATAGAGTGAGCTTTTCCCTTTGCGGGCAGCTACAGCAATTTCATCCATGGTCGTTTTCCGGAAACCATATTTGGCGAAGGTTTCACGGGCTACTTCAATAATGCTATTTCGTACTTTTTCGTTCAAAGGGCTGTTTTTCGACTAATTCGGTTCAAAAGTACAAATATTTTTGAAAAATGAATTCTATTGCGGAAGAATATTGGCAGTTCTTGATGTTGGAAGGATGGGGAAGTTTCTGATTAGCTGGGGTTGGGGATGGTGAATTGGAAGCGGCTGCCTTTACCAGGTTCACTTTCAACCGTGATTTTTCCTTGGTGTTTTTCCACAAATTCTTTGCAAAGAATCAATCCCAGACCTGTTCCCATTTCATTAACCGTGCCGGGTGTCGAAAAGCTTTCCTCAAGCCGAAAGAGCTTTTGCAAAGCATCGGGCTCCATGCCAATCCCGTTATCGGCTACCGTAATTGTAACTTCTTTAGCGTTTTGCTTGGCCGAAATGGTTACCTGCCCTCCCGGCTTGGTGAATTTTATGGCATTTGTAATCAGGTTGCGCAGGATGGTCGAAATCATGTAATGGTCGGCATAGACCGGGGCTTTTAGGGGTAGGTCTTTCACCAGTGAAATCGATTTTTGCTCGGCAACATCGCTCAGCAGCAGGGTGGCTTCTTCAATCAGCGATACACAATCTGTTTGTTCGGGATTGTACTGGGTACGGCCAGTTTGTGAGCGAGACCACTCCAACAGGTTAAGGAGCAAATCCATGGCATTTTGTGCCGATTGCTGAATGATTTGAACGTACTTTCCAATTCCGGTAAAATTTTGGATCTCAACTTTGTCTGCCAATAAGCTGGAGAAGCCAATGATGCTGTTGAACGGACTTTTTAAGTCGTGTGCAATGATGGAGAACAATTTGTCTTTGGTGGCATTCAGTTCCCGCAGACGGATTTCATTGTCCTGAAGCACCTGTTGTGCCTGTTTGTGCTGACTGATGTCGCGAATAAAGCTTTGATAAGTTCCATCATCCATGGCTCTGGAGCTCATTTCGACTGCAATGCAGTTGCCGTTTTTCTGTTTGAGTTCCCGTTCAATTTTTAAGCTTTCACCTGATTTGAGTCGATCATATCTTAAAGGGTTTTGGTTCAGCTGGCTGGAAGCGAACAGGTCTTTCATGTTCATTTGCAGGAGTTCTTTTTGGGAATAGCCGGTAAGCTCACAGGCTTTATCATTAACGATAATAAAGTCGCCTTTGTTGTTGCCCTGGAAAAATGCATCGGGTGCCATTTCCAGAAGATGCCGGTAATTGGCCTCACTTTTTTGGATGGCTTCTTCCTGCTTTTTGCGGTCGGTAATATCCTGAATAATGCCGAAAATGATCCCTTTTTCCTGGTCGTAAGTGGCGGTGGAATGAATGTGTTTAATTTGTCCTGTGTCGGCAGCTTTTATCTTAAATTCAACCTTGTAAGGCTTGCTTTGGTGCAGCAAGTTTTTTAGGGCTTGGTCCAGTTCTGTACGGTATTCTGGCAGGGGAAACTCTTTGATGGTTTGATAGTTGAAATGGTCGCGGTCGACACCATAAATTTTCATCGCACCTCTGGATCCAAGGATCGACATGTCATCCAGGTGAAGCTCCCAATTTCCTGACTTGGAGGCTATTTCTGCTTGCCTTAGACGTGCCTCGCTCAGTGAGACATTTTTATACGGGTGTTTTCGCTGTTTGCTATTGTTGATGATCAGGTGCAATAGAAGTCTGTCTTCAAATTCAATGGTGTTGATGTACAGTTCGGTTTTTTGCACGATCCCTTTTCCCGTGGTTTGCAGGCATTCAAAATAGCCAAACTTTTGATGGCGGGCCTGATCCAAAAGGGATTCGATTTCAGTAGTTGATTTTGTGCCGAAGTCCTGAATCTTCATGCTGAGGAGTTCTAGCTTCGAGATAGCATAGAAATTTATTGCCTGCCGGTTGGCATGGATAATGTCACCCGATTCTGCATCAATGATCAGGTTGGGAGCCTTGTGGTCATCAAACAGTTTCCGGAAAAGTTTTCCGTTTTTAATTAAGATGCTTTCTCTAAGTTGTTGGTTTTCCTCTTCTGCTTTCATGTTATCAGGTTGTGATTGTTCCTGAGTTGGGCACAGATGTTGAAAAAATATGTCGTAGAGCGATCGAGCAGTTTGTATTTAGCGAGCTCGTTTCGTTTTCGGTGCATTGCGGATTGACTTAATCTCTTGGAAGAGATTCTTGCCGGAATATCAAAGGTATCACTTTTTTAAGTCTATTGCAGAAGTCCCTATGAATTATTTGATAGTCATTGGGAATCAGATTAATTGTCAGCATGTCAACCTATGCCGGTTGGACTAGGCTGCATCGCATCACGAAAAAATCGGGTGAAGGTGTTAGTCCTTTTTGACCATTGTTTTGGTCGATAGAAGTCCGCAGGCGGCATAAATATCCTGTCCACGCGAGGCGCGAATGGTGGTGGTAATTCCTTTGGCTTCCAGCCCTTCTTTAAATTGAACCAAGGTCGTTTCATCTGTCCCTTTCAGCGGCGTGTTGGGGATGGGGTGGAAGCGAATGAGGTTGATCCGGCACTTGATGCCATCCAGCAGGCGGGCCATTTCTTTAACATGAGCTGGCGTGTCGTTCAACCCATGAAAAACAATGTATTCGAATGAAACGCGGCGTTGGCGGCCAAAGTCCCAGTCGCGTATTTCTTGCAGCACATCTTCCAGCGGATAAGCGATTTCTACGGGCATCAGTTGTTGACGTTCTTCGTGAAATGGCGTGTGGAGGCTAATGGCTAAATGGGCCTCACTTTCATTTAAAAACCTTACCAAGCCGGGAACAATGCCGATGGAAGAAACTGTAATTCGCCGTGGGCTCATCGCAAATCCCCAATCGGCAGTCATGATCTCAGTGCTTTTCAGTACTTCATCCAGGTTGTCAAAAGGCTCGCCCATACCCATGTACACAATGTTCGTTACTTCTTGCCATTCCGGTATGTTGCGAATCTGATTCACAATTTCGCCCGCAGTCAGTTGTCCCTGAAATCCTTGTTTGCCGGTCATGCAGAACAGGCAGCCCATTTTACAGCCCACTTGCGATGATACGCAGACAGTTTTGCGGTCGCGATCAGGAATCATGGCTGTTTCGATGAACTTGGCATTGCTGGTCGGGAAAAGGTATTTTTTGGTGCCATCTGTACTTTCCTGCACTTTGGTAGGATCAACCAAGCCAAACATGTATTTCTCAGCAAGTAGTTCGCGGGCTTTTTTCGACAGATTGGTCATTTCTTCAATCGAAGACACTTCTTTTTTATACAGCCAGTCTGTGAGTTGTTTGGCTGTAAATTTGGGCAGACCCATTTCGAGAACAAGTTCTTGCAACTCGCTCAACGTTTTTCCAAAAAGTGCTTCTTTAATCATCGTGTAAATTTTTTGCAAAGTTATAAAAGAGATTCAGATGCAAAAACTGTTGAAAGCGAAATGCTTTCCAGTGATTTCTAACAAACTGAGTGCATTGATTTTTCTTATTTACAGGAATTCTGGCTAAAAGTAGATTTCGGCAATGATGTTTTCGTACGGGATTCCCCGCTCGATCAGTAAGTCCCGCACTTCCACCACCATCAGCGCTTTTCCGCAGAGGTAATAGCGCTGTTTGGGAGGCAGGTGATCCACTGTTTTCAGATAGTCAGTTACCCGGCCAGGAAATACATCGCACGATTGTTCCTGCGAGCAGCACCGCACATAGTTTTTGCCGAGAGACCAGTCCAGCTCATCTTCAAAATAGAACTGGTTCAGATGGCGGACTCCGTGAACGAGTGTCTTGTTCTCAAATTGTCCGGAGCGGAACATGCAGTAAAAAGGGGCAATGCCGGTTCCGGTGGCAATCCACCAGGCCGATGCTTCAGTCCCCAAAAAACTGCCGTAGGGTTTCGACACCAGTAGTTGGTCGCCAGGAATGAGGCTTGCCAGTTTAGGTGTGAGATAGCCATCTTCTTTTACGTTGAAGAGGACCCGGATTTCTTCTTCGTGGTTGCCACTGCAAATGCTGTAAATGCGGGGAGCCTGGGTGTTGTCGATGCCAATTTTGACAACCTGTCCGGGAATGAAATCGTGCTTTCGTTTGTAGGAAATCAGGTAAACTCCGGGTGAGATTTCTTCATTTCCGGTCACTGTTTCCTGATAAAGTTCAATGGCTTTTTTTTGATATTCTTCTGCTTTGGGCATCACTTTAATGATTTACTCATCCAATTAACGCAGTTGGTGGCATTTGGTTTTCGTATGGATGTAAAAACAGCGAATAATGTCTGATGGGCTATTGTTGTGAGGGCTTTTGTTGATGGTGTACGGCAAGACGGAATAGCTGTCTGTCAATAACTCTTTGTTGTTGATTCTCAATCCTTCGTAAAAATGATTAATTTTGCACATTCTAAAAAGGAGAGGACTAGTTTTATGCAATGTGTGGCAAAAATGATTTTGAAAGTGTTGGGCTGGTTGTTGTTACTGCCGGTGTACTTCTATAAATATGCCATTTCTCCGCTTACTCCGGCTTCGTGCCGCCATGTTCCTACCTGTTCGCAATACGCGGTTGATGCCGTGAAAATCCATGGCCCGTTTAAGGGTTTTTGGCTGGCTGTGCGGCGCATTTCCAAATGCCACCCGTGGGGAACGCATGGTTATGATCCGGTTCCGGACCGGGATCAAATTAAAGTGAAGAAACTTAAGCTGAAATAGGGTGCTGCTGAGTCTGACTGAAATTTGATCGATCATCTTCCTGTTTTTTGTAAATGAATTATGAAAGTTGCCGGATATTCAGATTGGGCAAGTTGCTTGGGGGCGCTCCATTCCGTTTTAATGTTTGTTGGCTTTATTAAAAAAACGCCTGTCCTCAGACTAAGTATTTATACTTATTCGTTACCTTTGAAAAAAAATTACAATGGAGTGGGTGATTAGTGTAGTTGTGGTATTGATGGCCGCCCTGTTAAAGGGTATGACGGGTTTTGGTTTTGCCTTGCTGGCAGTTCCTTTGCTTTCGCTGCTGTTTCCTATACAGTCTTTAATTCCGGCGATGACGCTGTTTAATTTGATCACTTCAGTGTATCTGTTGGCATCGATCAAGCTCAAGGTAAAAGCCAAGCATTTTGTTCCCATGTTGTTGGCTAGTTTTGCTGGTATTCCGCTGGGAGTTTATGTGCTGACTTACTTCCCGGAGCAAACGCTGGAGTTGGCTGCCGGTATTTCTATTTTCTCCATTTCGATGGTTTTTTTGCTGGGGGGAAATCAACCGGTTCCGGAAGAACGACGGAAGAAACCTATTGTATTTGCTGGCTTTTTAAGTGGATTGCTTACTTCAAGTATGTCGATTGGCGGACCTCCGCTTGCATTGGCCATGAACCGGAAAGGATATTCCAAAGAATCGTTTCGAAAGATATTTGCACTGGTCAGTGTTGTTAATGCCGCAATCAGCTCTGTTCTGTATGTTGTTCATGGCATTTTTGTCGCCTTTTCCTTAAAATTCACCATTTTTCTTCTGCCGGTCATTGTATTGGGCACAAAGCTGGGCGATGGCTTATCGCAAAAAGTTAATCAGCTTTTTTTCCGGAAAGTCATTCTCTACATCAACCTTTTGCTGGGGCTGTTTATAATTGTGCGGACACTGGTATCGGCTTGACTTATTTCAGCCTGTTGTGTCAACAAAAAAACGTCTGAAGGGTTACTTCTCCAGTTGTGTTTAAGTTTAACTATCTTTGAGTTTGAAAACCGCAATTGACGCAAATTTGGTCAAAAGGAACGCTGTGTTTAGGCTGTTTGTGCACCTCTTTGCTGATCAGGCTGTTGTTTAGATGATTCCGGAGATAAAACAAGAAAGATGAAAAGATTATTACTATTGGCCTTGGTTTTAGGAGCGGCATGTAGTTCTCCAAAAACAAACGATAAAGAACTGTTGACGGTAAGTATACTTCCGCAGAAATATTTTGTAGAAAAAATTGCAGGAAATCTGCTAGAAGTTCAGGTATTGGTACCTCCTGGTGCCGGGCCGGAGACCTATTCGCTGGTGCCTTCGCAAATGAAGGAGTTGTCGAAATCAACGGCATGGTTGCGCATTGGGAAAGTGGGTTTCGAGGATGCTTGGCATGAAAAAATTGAGCAAGGCAATCCGAATTTGAAGGTTTTTGATACATCGGCTGATGCCGATTGGATAGCTGAAGAAGTCAGACAGCATGGTGATCATGTGCACGTGCATGGCGTTGACCCGCATATCTGGACATCGCCGACTGAAGTTCTGAAAATAGCCTCTTTGACCTATAAGGCGCTGGTGGAGTTGTTTCCGGATAAGGCCGGGGTGTTTCAAGAGAATTATGAAATTTTCCGCGCTGAGATTGAAGCGCTCGACCAAGAGTTGCTCAGTCAGTTTGACGAGCTGAAGCATCGTGGGTTCCTGATTTTTCATCCGGCGTTAAGCTACCTGGCCCGTGACTATGATTTGGAGCAAATTTCGTTGGAAGTGGACGGAAAAGAACCCTCGCCCAAATACATGAGTGAGCTGATTAAGCATGCCCGCGAAGAAGGCATTCGGGTTGTGTTTATTCAGAAGGAATTTGATCAGGAAAACGCCCGACAGCTGGCTGAAGAGATTAAGGGAGAAATTGTTCCGTTGGATCCTTTAGCTGAAAACTGGGCCGAAGGATTACGGGAAATTGCCCGGAAAATTGTTGAAGCATCGAAATGAAAGATAAACTGGTTGAAATAAAGAACCTCTCGGTTAGCTACGATAAGCAACGGGTGTTGGAGGACGCCAATCTGGTGATTCAGCCACGTGACTTTTTAGGGGTAATTGGGCCGAATGGCGGTGGAAAAACAACGCTGATCAAAGCGATTCTTGGTCTTGTAAAACCGGATAGCGGAAGCATTCAGTTTCATATTCCTCTGAAGAAAGTGGGCTACTTGCCGCAAATCAATCAAGTGGATAAACGCTTTCCAATAACTGTGCTGGATGTAGTGCAGTCAGGCAAGGTCAGGACAAATTTCCTGTCACTTTTGAAGAAAGATCCGGCCGACCGGGCTTATGCTGAGCAGTTGCTGGAGGAAATGGGCATTTCAGCCATTAAGCATAAAGCGATTGGGGAACTTTCCGGAGGACAGATGCAGCGCGTTTTCTTATGTCGCTCACTGATGAATCAACCGGAACTCTTAATTCTGGACGAACCCGATACTTTTGTGGATAATCAATTCGAGAGTGAATTGTACGAGAAGCTGAAGGAACTGAATCAGCGCATGGCGATTGTCTTGATTTCGCATGATGTGGGAACTATCTCTTATTATGTTAAAACTATTGCCTGTGTTAACGGCCAGGTACATTATCATCCGAGCAATGTGATTAGCACCGAGCAGTTGGCTTCTTATAATTGCCCGTTGCAGATTATTACCCACGGACATATTCCGCATACGGTGTTGAGTTTGCACGAAAACCACCATGACCATGGACACAATCATTGAATTATTTTCATACGACTTCTTTTTGCATGCCTTTTGGGCATCGTTTTTTGCAGCCATCAGCTGCGGAATTATTGGAACCTATATTGTTTCCCGTCGCATCGTTTTTGTGAGTGGCGGAATTACGCATTCCTCGTTTGGGGGAATCGGGATTGGCTACTTCCTGGGCTGGAATCCCTTGTTGGGCGCCGCTATTTTTGCGATTCTTTCCGGCTGGGGCATTCAGTTATTTACAAAAAAAGCCAAGGTGCGCGAAGACTCGTCGATTGCCATCTGGTGGTCTTTAGGAATGGCTATCGGAATTATTTTTATTTACCTCAGTCCGGGCTATGCGCCTAATCTCATGAGTTATTTGTTTGGCAGCGTGCTAACGGTATCGGTTTCCGAATTGTGGTTCATGGGAGTGCTTTCGGTCGTCTTGGTTTTATTCTTCACCTTGTTTTACCGGTTGATTTTGTATGTGGCCTTTGACGAAGAATTTGCGAAAACAACCGGCTTGCCGGTAACGCTGATTAATTTTTTACTGATCAGCCTGATTGCCATTACCATTGTGCTGAATATCCGGGTGGTTGGAATTATTTTGATTCTTTCGTTGATGACCTTGCCGCAAGCAACAGCCAACCTGTTCACGAAAGACTTTAAACGAATGATGCCAATCTCGATATTGTTTGCCTTTATTGGGTCTTTTGTAGGTTTGCTCTTTTCCTTTTATGTGGATATTCCATCGGGAGCTTCCATTATTTTTACACTGGTTGTCCAGTTTGGACTGGTTAAGCTGGGGCTTTTTCTACACCAAAATTTGTCGGTTCGTGGCTGATTCCTCTGTTTACTTAAGCTGTAAAAGCTGCGGCAATTCGTACCCGAAAGATGAGCTTAGGCGCGATTGCGGTAACTGTTTTGCCTGCACCGGTTGCGAAGTGTACTTATGTCCAAACTGTCAGAATGAAATTGTCGTGAAGCCGGTTAAGAAACCGCAAATTAAGAAGTAAGGCTATTCTTTCTTGTTTTTCCGTTTTTGCTCCGCTCGGTTTGAAATTACCATGGCAGCTGCTGTAAACAGCATCGCTAAAATGACCGTGTAGTTGCTTTGGTTCTCAGCCCAACTCAGGTCCTTGTAGTTCAGTAGGAACAGTTCAAGCAAAATAATGAGACTCGCGGCAGCTAGCAGGAGTTTTCGAAGTTTACGCATAAGCGGATGGTTTGGGGGATAAACGACTTTTTTGTGTTCCACAAAGGATATGATCATGTCGAATATCCTTTGTGGAATTTTTAGTTGAAAAGATGAAAACCAGTGCTTAGTGGTTCTCGTATTTTTGCGAAACAGCATCCATAACCAAGGATGATGCTCCAAAAACAGCCCCATTGGCAAGATCCGAAACTTCAATTTGCAATGATTGGTAGAGTCGCTGGTAAGGGAACTCGTTTTCCAGCACAGCTCGCATGCCTGCTTCAAACAGATGAAACGACTGGCTGACCGATCCCCCTAAAATAATGGCTTGCGGGGCCAATGCAAACAGCACATTGCCAATGGCGCGGCCAATATGTTCACCCAGTTCGTGAAATTGTTGAAGGGCCTGCTCATTGCCTTGTTCAGCTTGTTCGGCCAGTGTTTTTCCCGACAGATTCCGATCTTTAAAAAATTGTCCGCTGGCATAGGCTTCCAGGGTTTTGTCTTGGTAATAGAGAGCGCCAAATTCACCTGCTCCACAAAAGCGTCCGGAATATAAGTGCGAATTGATGATGATTCCGGCTCCTAATCCGGTTCCCAGGGTAATGCCTACAAAATTGTCGTACGCTTGGCCTTTGCCGAAGTAATTTTCACCTACGGCAAAGCAGTTGGCGTCGTTATTTACAAAAACAGGTCGGTTGAAACGTTCTTCCAATAGTTGTTTTAAAGGCACCCGATCCCACGATGGGATGTTGACTACATCGAGCACCTCATTGGTTTCAAGATCCACCAGTCCGGGGACTCCGATGCCAATTCCGTCAATGTCATCGGCAAAAACCTGCTCAATGGCATCACCAATGGTTTGTACCACTTGTTCTTTCGTCTGGTCTGAAGGGGTAGGACAGGAGTAGGATTGAATCAGTTGCTCTCTATCGATCAGGGCAGCTTCTATTTTGGTTCCGCCAATATCAACGCCAATCATTTTCATAGTAATTAGTTTTTATTTGTTTAAGTTGTATTCTCACAAATATAGCCCTTCATTTTTGATATCTTAAATGCCTTTATAATATCTTTGAAGGGTTAAAATGAAACGCTAAATAAAAGGTTTTGTATAACTTGTACCAAAATTATTGAAAGATGAATAACCTAAAACTGCTATTCTTATTGTTTGCTTTTCCTTTATGTGCTCTGGCGCAAAGCCGGACTGAAGTCAATCTCCCGGATATTCCGGGCTATTTAACCTTGAAGTGTGATTTTCATATGCATACGGTCTTTTCGGATGGCGCTGTGTGGCCCACCGTTCGTGTTCAGGAGGCCTGGGCAGAGGGCTTAGATGCAATTGCCATTACCGATCACATTGAATACCTGCCTCATTCGCAGGATATGGAGATTGATCATAACCGCTCTTTTGAGATTGCCGAGCCTCTGGCTGAGCAAATGGGCATCGTTTTGATTCCGGCTACTGAAATTACCAGGAAAATGCCTCCAGGACATCTGAATGCCTTGTTTATAACCAATGCCAATTTGATGGATCGGGAAGATTGGTGGGAAGCTTGTGTGGAAGCCAAAGAACAAGGCGCTTTCATTTTATGGAACCATCCTGGATGGAAAGCCCAGCAACCAGACACCACCCGTTGGTGGGATGAACATACCCGATTGCTTAACAGTGGCATGTTGCATGGCATGGAAGTGTATAACCACAAGGAGTTTTATCCTGAAGTTTTGGGCTGGGCACGAGATAAGAAGCTGACCGTGTTTGCCAACTCAGATGTTCATGCACCTATCCATATGACTTATGGCGATAAGCATCGGCCGATGACTCTGGTGTTTGCTACCGACAAATCGATGGGAGCCATTAAGCAAGCCTTGAAAGACCGGCGAACGGTGGCTTATTTTGATAACCAATTGGTGGGGGAACGGCAATACCTGACTCCCTTGTTCTTCGGATCGGTTAAGATTAAAAACAAACGGGCCGGACTGGAGAATCATCAGATTCGGAAAATTCAGATACACAACTCCAGCGATCTTGATTTTCATTTGAAATTGCGCCAGCCAGCTGTCGGGTTTTCATGTCCGGAGAGCATTACATTGAAAGCACATCAAACGGTGTTTGTTGATTTGACAGGCACTTCCGATGAAGTGGCAACGATGGATCGGTTAAAATTGTCGTATGAAGTGAGCAACCTTCTGACGCTTGACGGGAAGCCGTTATCGGTTAATTTGGATATTGCCAATCGCTAAATAAAAAGAAAGAGCGGTGAATGAATTCACCGCTCTTTCTCTAAACAAACAACTAAAATTACCTTTACATCTCTACAACCACGAACCAATCAACTACAATGTAAGAATTAAAAAGTGGCTGTAAAGGACTTAGTTTTACGATTTCGACCTTCATTTTGTTTCGTCTTTAGCTAGCTGATTTTAGTCTGCCAATAAGTTTATTTCTTCCCCCTTGTTAGCTTGCTTCAATTTTATTTGCTGGATCTGTAGGGAGATAATCCTGTCTCTTTTAGAAATAATCAGTCAATTTTCACTGGGCTGTAGGCTGTCTTCGAGTCGGTGTCTGGCTGTTTATCCTTCATTTTCGAGTCTCTAAAAACTGAATTCGAACCTTCTTTTGGCCTTCTGAGTATCGAATTTTCCGCTTTGTTTTTTGAGAAGGCGTGCAGATAAGTTCGTCATAATGAAGTAACTTGTGGTGAAAGTTTGCAATTTCAATTAAAACAAAGGACATGGAAGATTATCAGAATTTAATCGAAAAGGCCTATGAGTTGATTCTAATCTATGGGCCCAAAGTTGTTTTAGCCATTGTTGTTCTCGTGGCAGGTTTATGGATTATCAATCGGCTTACGCGGGGAGCCCGCCGGATGATGGAGCAGCGAAAGGTCAATGTGTCGTTGATCGGATTTGTGTCCAGCTTGACCAACCTGGGGTTAAAGGCCCTGTTGCTTATCAGTGTGGCAGGCATGATTGGTATCCAGACGACTTCGTTTATCGCCATACTAGGAGCCGCGGGACTCGCAATTGGGTTAGCGCTTCAAGGCACGCTGGCCAATTTTGCCGGCGGAATCATGATTCTCATTTTTAAACCCTTTCAGGTGGGTGATTTGATTAAAACCCAAGGCCATTTGGGCGTGGTGAAAGAGATTCACATTGTGGTCACTGTTCTGTTATCACCCCAAAATAAAACCATCATTATTCCCAACGGAGCTATTTCGAATGGCGATATCACCAATTATACAACGGAAGGATTGATTCGGGTGGATATGACGTTTGGTATTTCATACAAGTCTAATATAAAGCAGGCACGGGAAGTGTTGCTGAGGGTGATGAATCAACATCCGTTGGTGCTTCAGGAACCGGCTCCTTTTGTTGGTGTTTCTGGATTGGCCGATAGTGCTGTTGAGCTGGCAGTGCGGCCACATACCAAACCCGAAAACTACTGGGCGGTCTATTTCGATGTTTATGAGCAAGGTAAAGTCGCCTTGGATGAGGCTGGTGTAAGCATTCCGTTCCCACAAATGGATGTGCACTTAAATCAGTTGTAAGATGAAGGATTTCTGATTTTTTGAATGCAAGAGGCATTAAAATTTGCGAATTCAAAAAAAAAGTCATTTTTTTACACTCTGAAGTTCAAAACAGATAATGAAATAAATACAATATGGCTTCCGTGGTGGGGTCTTCTTCGGATAAGAAGGTAATAGCCATATTGGTATTTTTAAGAGATATACAAATGAATCAGATCATGTTAACAAATTGGTGGTGGCGCAACAACTTTTCACAATCCCGTGGAGAGGAGTAGCTTCATGCCAATCATGGTCAAAAAAGCGGCTTATCGGAACACGGTAAGCCGCTTTTTTTATGTCGAAAATTTTAAAAACGCAATAGCATGAATCCAATTAATGTACAAGTAAAGGTCAAGAAAATTCTGGCAGACACACTGACTCCGGTGAGTGTCTATTTGAAATTCAGGGAGTTGTTTCCTAATTCGATTCTGCTTGAAAGTTCCGATTATCATGGGAATGAAAATGCGTACTCTTTTATCTGTATCAAGCCTATGTCCTGCTTTACGGCCGATCAGGGACTGATTACCGTTGATCATTTGGGAAAGCGGTTACTGACAAAAGAAGTGAACGACCATCAAACGGTTGAATTGGAGCTGGATGCTTTTTTCAAGTCGTTTAAGCTGAGTGGTGATGTTGAAAATACGCCGGCCAATGGGTTATTTGGCTACCTGAGTTTCGATTCAATCAAGTATTTTGAAAAGATTGATGTGACGGCTGAGCGCAAGGATGCTTATGCAATTCCGGAGGTGAAATATTGCTTTTACAAGTACATTCTGGCCATTGATCACTCCAAGGATATGATTTCGCTGATTGAAAATCTGCCGGAAGGAGAGACAGCTGAAATGGGCCAGATTGAGTCGTTGCTTAAAAACCTGTCTTTCCCGGATACCAAATTTGATTTGGTAGGCGATGAAACCTCCAACATTACCGATGAGGAATACCGACAAATGGTGACTAAAGGGAAAGAGCACTGCTATCGGGGAGATGTCTTTCAGATTGTGTTGTCCAGACAGTTTGCACAACAATATAAAGGCGATGAATTTAACGTGTACCGGGCACTACGGTCTGTTAATCCATCGCCTTACTTATTTTTCTTTGATTATGGCGATTACCGGATTTTTGGCTCCAGTCCCGAGGCAGAGCTGCGTATAAAAAAAGGACGTGCCATCATCAACCCGATTGCCGGAACCTTCAGGCGTACTGGCAACGATGAGCAGGACCGGGTGCTGGCCGAACAGTTGTGTGCCGATCCTAAGGAAAATGCAGAGCACGTGATGTTGGTTGACCTGGCGCGCAACGACCTGAGCCGAAATGCGGAGGATGTAAGGGTGGACAGCTATCGCGAAGTGCAGTACTTCTCGCATGTCATTCATTTGGTATCTGAAGTTTCGGGCAAATTGCCTGAAGGTGCCAATATGGTGTCGGTGCTGGGTGATTCGTTTCCGGCGGGCACCTTGTCGGGGGCACCCAAGCACATGGCGATGCAGTTAATTGACCGTTACGAAAACCAGCGACGCAGCTATTACGGAGGTGCGATTGGTTTTATGGGCTTTGATAACAGCTTGAACCATGCGATTATGATTCGTTCTTTTTTGAGCAAGGGAAGTACACTTTACTACCAGGCTGGTGCAGGCGTGGTGGCCGATTCAAAAGAAGAAAACGAACTGCAGGAAGTAAACAACAAGTTGGCTGCGCTAAAGAAAGCCATTGAAATTGCTAAAGAAATTTAACATGAAAATAGTAGTCATAGATAATTACGATTCATTCACCTACAATTTGGTGCATGCCATTAAAAAGCTTTCAGGACAACCGGTTGACGTAATTCGGAACGATGAGCTGGAGTTGAAGGACCTGGAAAGATACGATAAAATAGTACTCTCTCCCGGCCCTGGAATTCCGGAAGAGGCTGGTTTGTTGTTAGCGATTATTCGTGAGTTTGCTCCGCGCAAAAGCATGTTGGGCGTTTGCTTGGGGCATCAGGCAATTGGCGAGGCTTTTGGCGCTAAATTGATTAATATGAAACGGGTGTTGCATGGAATTGCCACACCAGTAAATCAGGTGAATCCTGATTCGGTTCTGTTTGCTTCGGTTCCGGAACAATTTGAAGCCGGGCGTTACCATAGCTGGATTGTGGATCAGGAGGGCTTGCCTGCTTGTTTTGAAATAACCAGCCAGGATGCCAATGGACAGATCATGTCGATGAGGCATAAGGAATTCGATGTTCGAAGTGTTCAATTTCATCCCGAGTCGGTTTTAACACCCATGGGCGAAAAAATGATTGAAAACTGGTTGAACAGTTAATTCAAACTGAAGCTTGAAACAATTGTTGGATGAAGCATAGCTGAAGGGAAAGTCAACAACGCGAGAACCTTAATACCCGGCGTTCCATTCAATGTAACCGAAAGTAAAAGAACACACCATAATGAAAGATATTTTAGATTATTTATTTGAAGGAAAGAGCTTGAGCAAAGCGCAAGCGCAGGATGTGCTCACCCGGGTTGGTGAAGGACAGTTCTCGGAGTCAGAAATTGCAGCCTTATTGACGGTCTATCGGATGCGGAAAATTAAAGGCGAGGAAATGGCTGGCTTTCGTCAGGCTTTGCTTAACCTGTGTTTGCCCGTTGACTTCTCCGAGTTCAATACCATTGATGTGGTTGGAACCGGAGGTGATGGTAAAAACACGTTCAATATTTCAACCTTGAGCTGTTTTGTGCTGGCTGGTGCCGGCTACAAGGTGACCAAACACGGAAACTATGGTTTGTCATCCGTGAGCGGATCATCCAATATGTTTGAGTATTTTGGCTACCAATTTAGCAACAACCACGATAAGTTGCGCCGCGAACTGGATGAAGCCGGCATTACGTTCTTTCATGCGCCGCTTTTTCATCCGGCCATGAAATATGTTGGGCCGGTCCGAAAAGCTTTGAAAGTACGCACCATTTTCAATATTATGGGGCCTATTATTAACCCCTCATCACCCAAAAATCAGTTGGTAGGCGTGTCTGATCTTGAAATCATGGACCTCTACGACCAGGCCATGCGCGATAGCGATCAGAACTATCGGATTGTGCATAGCCTGGATGGCTATGATGAGGTTTCGCTGACAGCATCGGCACGCTATGCGTCAAAATCGGGCGTGTATGATTTAGCACCGGAAGACTTTGGCTTTCCAAGCTATCATCCGGATGAATTGTCGGGAGGAGAGTCGGTGGATGATGCCGCCAAAATTTTTGTCCGCATTCTGGAAGGCGATGGAACAGCGGCTCAAAAGCATGTCGTTGTTGCCAATGCTGCTTTGGGCATTCAATGCTTAAAGCCGGAGGAGTCCTTGCTGAATTGTGTGGCTGAGGCTATGGAGGCCCTGGAAAGTAAAAAGGCATTGGCGGTGTTTAAAAAGCTGATGCAGCGCTAGTAATTTGAAGTGAAATACGAAAAGACAAAATCAACATGACAATATTAGATGAAATAAATGCCAATAAGCGTCGCGAAGTTGCGGCTGCTAAAGCAAAAATCAGCTTGGAGGAGTTGAAGCTATCGCCTTTTTTTAAGCGAACACCTCATTCGTTAAAGGCGGCCCTTCAAGCGGAAGGGGCTTCAGGAATTATTGCTGAATTTAAAACGAAGTCACCTTCAAAAGGTGAGATTAACTCCCTTGTTGAGGTTACTGAGGTTACTTCGGCCTATGTGGCTGCCGGGGTTTCTGGCTTGTCTGTACTGACGGATCAACAGTATTTCGGAGGATCTTTTGAGAACCTGGCTAAAGCTCGTTTTGCGAACCCGCACACCCCCATTTTGCGTAAAGATTTTATGCTTGATCCTTATCAGGTGTATGAAGCCAAAGCACACGGCGCCGACCTGATTTTGCTGATTGCTGCCAGTTTGAGTAAGGAAGAAATGTTGCTTCTGTCGGAAACAGCCAAAGAGCTGGGACTGGAAGTGCTCGTGGAAGTGCATACAGAAGAAGAAATTGAGAAGCTGAATCCTTTGGTTGATTTAGTTGGCGTGAATAATCGCAACCTGAAAACGTTTGAAGTGGACGTGGAAACCTCGGTTCGCTTAAGCAAGCAATTGCCTGCTGATATGGTGCGGATTTCAGAAAGCGGCTTGTCTTCCGTTGAAAATATTCACTACTTGCGGAAAGCCGGTTTTGATGGGTTTCTGATGGGCGAAAATTTCATGAAGTCAGAGAATCCGGGAAAAGCCTGTGCTGAATTTATAAGTAAGTTGTAATGGTTTGCTAAGGCGAAGTAGCTGAAACGAGAAATTTTGAGCAAGCAATGAAGGCAAGGAAAGTAAAAGTTTGTGGCATGCGCGATCCGGAAAATATCCGGGGTGTTTTGGAGGCTGCTCCGGAATATCTGGGTTACATTTTCTACCCCAAATCGAAGCGTTTTGTAGGAGAAAATCCGGATTCTTCGATTTTCAGCCTGGTTCCGGAATCAACCCAAAAGGTGGCTGTTTTTGTGAACGAAGAGCTGGAAAAAGTGCTGGCGATTTGCCGGAACTTTCAGTTGCAAGTGGCCCAGCTTCACGGACAGGAGAGTCCGGCGTATTGTCAACAGGTTCGTCAGGCCGGATTAACGGTTTTTAAAGCTTTTTCGGTGGATGATCAGTTTGATTTCTCCGTGTTGAAGGCCTATGAGTCGGTTGTTGACTACTTTCTGTTCGACACGAAAGGAAAGCTGCCTGGTGGCACTGGGCTGAAGTTTAATTGGGACATTTTGAAGAATTATACCCTGAAACTGCCTTTCTTGCTGAGTGGCGGCATTGGTCCGGATGATGTTGAGGCACTTTCTCAGCTGGAGCATGATCAGCTTTTTGCCTTCGACATTAACAGTGGTTTTGAATTGGAGCCTGCATTGAAAGATGTCGGTCAAGTCAAGGTTTTTATCAGTCAAATCAGAAAAAATAGCATATAATATGAAATATCAAGTCGATAGAAAAGGTTATTACGGTGAGTTTGGGGGCGCATACATTCCCGAAATGATGCACCCTAATATTGAAGAACTGCAGCAGCGGTACATGGAAATTATCAATTCCTACAACTTCCGCCATGACTTCATTCATTTGTTGAAGCATTATGTCGGACGTCCTTCGCCTTTGTATTTTGCCAAGCGCCTGTCGGAAAAGTATGGCTCGAACATTTACCTGAAACGGGAAGATTTGAACCATACCGGCTCACATAAGGTGAACAATACCATTGGGCAAATTTTACTGGCCAAGGCTTTGGGTAAAACGCGTATTATTGCTGAAACCGGAGCAGGTCAGCATGGTGTGGCTACGGCTACCGTGTGTGCCTTGATGGGCATGAAATGTATTGTTTACATGGGCGCGCTGGATGTGGAGCGCCAGGCGCCGAACGTGAAAAAGATGAAGATGCTGGGGGCTGAGGTTATTCCGGCAGTTTCCGGAAATCAAACCCTGAAGGATGCCACCAATGAGGCCATGCGCGACTGGATCAACAATCCGGAAGATACCCATTACATCATTGGGTCGGTGGTAGGACCACACCCGTATCCTGATATGGTTGCACAGTTTCAGGCTGTCATCAGTGAGGAGATCAAGATGCAGTTGGACGAGCACTTGGGGCGCGAATTTCCAACCCGGGTAATTGCCTGTGTGGGTGGAGGAAGCAATGCTGCCGGGGCTTTTTATCACTTCCTGGAAAATGAGGAGGTGGAGCTGATTGGTGTGGAAGCTGCCGGAAAGGGTGTGGACACCGAGGAAACGGCTGCGACTTTAACCTTGGGGAAAGTAGGCGTTTTACACAGTGCCAAATCGATGCTGATGCAAACGGAGGATGGCCAGATTGTGGAGCCGTATTCCATTTCTGCTGGTTTGGATTATCCCGGAATTGGTCCGCTTCACTCGCATTTGTTTCAAACAAAACGTGCCAAATACTTGTGGGCAACCGATGAGGAGGTGTTGGAGGCCGCCTTGGAGTTAACCCAACTTGAAGGTATTATTCCGGCCCTGGAATCGGCGCATGCCTTGGCAGCGCTGAAAAAGATTGAGCTGAAACCGGATGAGGTAACGGTTATCAACTTGTCGGGACGTGGTGATAAAGACATGGAGACTTACTTAAATTACTTTGGCTATTAAAAACGGCTTTGGGCTGCGTGCCGGTTTATGAAACGGAAAGCCCAAAGTGAAAAATGAGAACTATGAGCACACAAAATAGAATCAACCAGCTTTTTCAGAATAAGAAAGAGAATATTTTCTCGGTTTATTTCACGGCAGGTTATCCGCTGCTGGAAGACACCGTTAGGATTATTCAGGCCCTGGAAAAAAACGGCACAGACTTGATTGAAATTGGCATGCCTTTTTCAGACCCGGTCGCCGATGGTCCGGTCATTCAGCACAGTAGCACGGTGGCTTTGAAGAATGGCATGAGCATTAAAAAGCTTTTTGAGCAACTGGCAACAATTCGAGAAACCGTTCAAATTCCATTGATTTTGATGGGTTATTTGAACCCGGTAATGCAGTATGGTGTAGAGAACTTCTGTAAAAAATGCCAAGAGGTGGGGATTGACGGGCTTATTTTACCGGACCTGCCCTTGAATGTTTATCAAGAGGAGTTCCAGTCTGTATTTGAGAAGTATGGGTTGCACAATATTTTGCTGATAACACCTCAAACTTCAGATGCCCGAATTCGGGAGATTGATGAGGCTTCAAACGGGTTTATCTACATGGTGTCAACCTCTTCGACAACCGGAGTGAAAAGCAATGTGTCTGATTTTAACAAAGACTATTTTGAGCGTGTTCGTCAGCTTAAGCTCAAAAATCCACACCTGATTGGCTTTGGTATTTCCAACCGGGAGACCTTTGAAAATGCCTGTCAGTATGCCTCGGGAGCCATTATTGGAAGTGCCTTTGTGAAGGCTTTGGAGCAGGAGGCAACACTGGAAGAACGAATTTCAAGCTTTATTAAAAAAATTGTAATCAGCGCTTAATTTTAGGATTGTTTCTTTGCCTTGAATCACATGAATTGATGTTATAAAACAAGTTTCTAAATTGGGCTTACTAGCCTATTGAGACTCAGTTTTTTAATCTGGACGTTGGCTTGATGTGATGTTAAATTGTGTTAATAGCTATTTTGCAACATACCAAAGTAGGTGGAGATGTGTTATTTTAGCAGAGTAATTAATTAAACGTTCTAAATGCTATGATTGAGTACGCAAAAGTAATTTTACCAAAGATTAGTTTTAGCCGTGACTTGTTCCGGAAAGAGCTGATCAAATGTGTTAAGTGGGCTGAGACCCCGGATGATCTCAATGAGCTGCGTGAATGGTGTGATGAAAATTTCAGTGACATGTATCCTGAAATTTTAAATGATGTTTTTTCAACGATTGCTGCATAAACTCAGACAAAGAAAAAGGTTCCCAAAAGGAACCTTTTTTTGTTTGTAGCCTTTCCCTTCTGACTGCTGACCAATTTTAGCGGAAAAGTAAAAAGGCCCTCACCGAAGTGAAAGCCTTTTATTTATCTCGTTACGTAAGGAATTAACCACATTTTGATGATCCACAGTCCGGACAAGTTAAACAGCCCTCCTGGTAAATCACATTGTTTGATCCGCATTCGCCACATACTGTTCCTTCGGCAATGGTTCCGTTGGGAATGTACTTTTTCAAGGCGCGCGCCACTCCAGCTTTCCAGCTATTGATGGTGTCGTTATCCAACTGCAGGCTGGTCACGGTATCCACCACTTTGTGAATTGGCATGCCATGACGCAGAATTCCGGAGATTAGCTTGGCATAGTTCCAGAATACTGGGTTGAATTTGTAAGACAAGCCCTCGATGGTTGTTTTGTAGCCACGCTTGTTGGCGTATTGGAAATCGTAGCGTGAATTGCCATCCTCGTCCCGGTTTTTAATGATCTTTCCTTTGGTTACCGAACGGGGAAGTAAGATTCCATCTTCATCATCCTGCAGTCCGGTAAAGATTTCGTAAGGAAGATCGCCAACCATTCCGATGAAGGCTACCCACTTTTCTTTGTTGTTTTGAAAACGTACCACATCGGCTTCCAGTTCTTCGGGGCGTTTGGTTGGGAAGCTTGAAAACTTCTCTTTTTTCTTTTCTTCCTTTTTGTTTGAAATCAAAACACCAGAGCGAGATCCGTCACGATAAACAGTTACTCCTTTACAGCCGCTTTTCCAGGCTTCGAAGTACAATTTACCAACCAATTCCTCTTCCACGTCATTGGGCAAGTTGATGGTTACACTGATCGAGTGATCGACCCATTTCTGAATGCGTCCTTGCATGCGCACTTTGCGTAACCAGTCTACATCGTTTGATGTTGCTTTGTAATAAGGTGATTTTTCGACCAGCTTATCCAGTTCTTCCTGACTGTATTGAATGGTGGTATCATGGCCATTGGCTTTCATCCAGGTCACAAATTTGTGGTGGAAAACAATGTATTCCTCCCAGCTGTCACCTACTTCATCAACAAAGTCAACACGAACCTCTTTGTCGTTTGGGTTAACTTTGCGGCGACGTTTGTAAACAGGCATAAACACGGGCTCAATTCCTGAGGTGGTTTGTGTCATCAAGCTGGTTGTTCCGGTAGGAGCAATGGTTAGCATCGCAATGTTTCGACGACCGTATTTAACCATGTCCTGATACAGTTTTTCGTCCTGTTCGCGAATCCGGTTGATCATCGGGTTGTTCTTTTCACGCTCTGCATCGTAGATGGTGAATGATCCTCTTTCTTTGGCAACATGAACCGAGGCGCGGTAGGCCTCAATGGCCAGTGTTTTATGAATTTCTTCGCTAAAGTCGGTAGCGTCTTCGGTTCCATAGCGCAAACCTAATGCGGCCAGCATATCGCCTTCAGCCGTGATGCCTACTCCGGTACGGCGTCCTTCACGAGCTTTGGTTTGGATTTTCTCCCAAAGACGACGTTCGATTGATTTGATCTCCGGATCTTCCGGATCTTCATCAATCTTTGCAATAATGGCGTCAATCTTTTCCAGTTCCAGGTCAATAATGTCATCCATCATGCGCTGTGCATAGCTCACATGTTCTTTAAACAGGTCGAAATTGAATTTTGCTTCCGCGGTAAATGGTTTTTCAACATAGGAATAAAGGTTGATGGCTAACAAACGACAGCTATCGTAAGGGCAAAGTGGAATTTCGCCACAGGGATTGGTCGAAACGGTTTTATAGCCTAAATCGGCGTAGCAATCCGGCACGGATTCTTTGATGATGGTATCCCAGAAGAGAATGCCCGGCTCGGCAGATTTCCAGGCGTTGTGCACAATCTTATCCCAGATTTTGCTCGCGTTGGTTTCTTTTACAAACTTCGGATTGTCTGATTCTATGGGGTATTGCTGAACGTAGGGCTCTCCGCTTTCGATGGCTTGCATGAAATCATCGTGGATTTTAACCGAGACGTTGGCTCCGGTTACTTTCCCTTGTTCCAGTTTGGCATCGATGAATGATTCTGAATCCGGATGCTTAACAGAAACTGAAAGCATAAGTGCTCCCCGACGACCATCCTGAGCTACCTCGCGGGTTGAGTTGGAATAGCGCTCCATAAATGGAACAATTCCGGTAGACGTTAAAGCCGAGTTTTTGACGGGTGAGCCTTTGGGACGGATGTGAGAAAGGTCGTGCCCAACGCCGCCGCGTCGTTTCATGAGTTGAACCTGCTCCTGGTCAATCTTAAGGATTCCACCGTAAGAGTCAGAGTCGCCTTCGTTTCCAACAACAAAACAGTTGGAGAGGGAGGCAATTTGATAGTCATTACCAATTCCGGTCATCGGACCTCCTTGGGGGACGATATATTTAAAATCTTTCAGAAGTTGATAGACCTGCTTTTCGGTCATCGGATTTTTATACTCCTTCTCGATTCTGGCAATTTCTTTTGCCAAACGTTGATGCATTTGATCGGGGGTCTTCTCGTAGATGTTTCCAAAAGAATCTTTTAATGCATACTTGTTGATCCATACCCGGGCAGCTAAATCATCTCCTTTGAAATAATCCAAGCTTGCCTGGTACGCTTCCTCTTGGGAATAAATTTTTTTGCCCGTTTGGGGCTCCACTGCCACATTTTTGAAAGCCATACACCAAAAATTAAAAAACTGTTTTTGTTAACTGATTGTATACTTGTGTAAAAGTCGGATTGTTTTTCCGTGATCTTGATAGATGCAATATACCACCCAAAAGAAAAAGACGGAACACTATTTTGCTCGGATGTCTTTAAAGTTATCAACTAAAAAGTGTTAATTTATTGATTGTTAGTCGTTATCGGATTTGATAACTTGAAAAAGTTTCCCAAAAGGAAAATATTTGTTTCTTAACAAAGAGGAAAATGCTAACAAGCCATACACACATAGAAGCCAAATAAGCAGGCTTATTGGAAGCTTATCCGGGGGCTGAATTGTTAGTTGCTGTTAAAAACTTTTTCCAAAACCTGTTGCGTAGCTCCGAGGTTTAGCAGCATGAATTCGCGACATCGTTGTGCAACTTCCAATCGTTTTTCGTCCTCTTTTAGCAGTTGGCTCAAAATCCCGGTCAATTCTTCGGAATTTGTAATCGGAAAGGCTGCGCCAACTTTTTGCAGGTTGACTGCTTCCTGAAACTTGAGGTAGTTGGGGCCAAAAATAACTGGTATATTATAAATGGCAGCTTCAAGCGTGTTGTGAATGCCTACTCCAAAACCACCCCCAATGTATGCCACCGTGGCGTAATGATAAATGCTGGACAAAATTCCGATGGTGTCAACCACGAGCACTTGGGCCTGTTCCAGGTTTTTTCCCTCAGCCTGAGAGTAACGGATAGCTCCTGCAGGAAGTTGATCCAGCAAGCGCTTGATGTTGCTTTCCTTGACTTCGTGGGGAGCAAAAATGATTTTGGTTGTTTGGTCCTGTTTCAGGAAGTCAATTAGCAACTCTTCATCAGGCGCCCAGCTGCTGCCCGCAACAATAAGTTTTTGTCCGTTTTTGAATTGCTCAATCAGCGGAAGTTGTTTGCTGTTGGCGGCAATTTCAGCAACCCGGTCAAAGCGGGTGTCTCCGGTTACGGTGTAGTCATTTATGCCAATTGAAGCCAGCAGTTGTGCGGAGTTTTCAGTTTGGACAAAAAAGTGTGTGACTTTTTGAAGTACCTGCCGGTACCATTTGGCCCGAACTCCTGATTTAAAAAACAGTTGCTCTTGCCGGAAAATGGCAGATACCAAGAGCAAGGGAATGTTGTTTTTATGGAGTTGGTTGATGTAATTGTACCAAAACTCATATTTGATGAAGAACACTTTTTCGGGCTTGGTCAACTCAATAAACTTTCGGGCATTGGAAGCCGTGTCCAAAGGAAGGTAGCAAACATAGTCTGCCTGGTCATAGTTCTTCCGGATTTCGTAACCACTGGGTGAAAAAAAGGTGAGCAGCACCTGGTAGCCGGGATGTTCTTTCTTGATTTGTTCAATTAAAGGACGTCCTTGCTCGAACTCGCCAAGCGAGGCGCAGTGCACCCAAAGCAGTGGACGGCTGTGGTTAAGTTGTTGTTTGAGATAAGGAAACGCGGCCTTTTGTCCGTTGACAAAGAAGCGGGCTTTTTCATTAAAAAGTGCCGCAACACGTGCCGCAAGCGCATAGAAAAAAATACCTAATTGATAAATGAGGCTCATAGATGCTGGTTGAACAATTCGGGTGTAAAAGTAATTCTAAAATGAGATATCCGCCAACCAGGCGGTTGTTCTTTTGTGTATTTGTTTGTTGTTGGCAATAAAGTTGGGGTGTTGGGCTTACTCTTCCTCCAGACGGGCTTTCAGATAACCTTCATCCTTTTTTAAGTTAGGAGCCATGGATGCCTCTACAGCCAGCTGATCGCACCGTTCATTCTCGGGAATATTGGCATGTCCTTTCACCCAAATGAAACGAACCTGGTGCAACGAATAAACCTTGAGAAAGCGAGTCCACAAATCAGCGTTCTTTTTGCCTTTGAATCTTTTTTTGACCCAGCCCCAGACCCATTTCTTCTCAATAGCATCTACCACATACTTCGAATCGGAATAAATGGTAACCTGGCAGTTGGAAAACTTTAATGCTTCAAGCGCAACAATAACGGCCAGGAGTTCCATGCGGTTATTGGTGGTTAGTTCAAAGCCTTCCGATAGTTCTTTGCGGTGTTGGCCGGCCAGCAAAACAGCGCCATAGCCTCCGGGGCCCGGGTTCCCTCTTGCAGCACCGTCCGTGTATATGGTTACGCGGGGCGAATTTGTCATGATTCAATTGTTTGGGACAAATATACAAATAGAAAGAGGGTGACCTCGTGTGAAGGGCACCCTCTTTCTGGTTTTCGTTGTATTTTTTTTATTTCACAATGGTCATCTCATTGATCAGGTTGGTGGCACCGGCAAATTTATCGATGGTCCACAATACGAAACGAATGTCAACATTGATGCATTTTTGAAGCTCTGGTTCAAAAGCAATGTCTCCACTCATGGCTTCCCAGTTCCCATCAAACGCAACACCAATCAACTCGCCATTGCCGTTGATCACAGGGCTTCCCGAGTTTCCTCCGGTAATGTCGTTGTTTGTGGTAAAGCAAGTGTGCAGCGTTCCGTCTTTATCGGCATATTGTCCGTAGTCTTTGGCAAAGTATAGTTCCTTCAGTTTTGCAGGAACATCAAACTCATCATCACCCGGAACTTCTTTTTCGATGTAGCCTTTTAAGGTGGTGAAGTGGCTGTAGTGAACGCCATCGCGTGGAATGTAGTCGCCCACTGTTCCATAGGTCAGACGCATGGTTGAGTTGGCATCCGGATAAAATGTTTTGTCTTTGTACATCTCCATTATTCCGGCAACAAACAGGCGGCGGCCAGTAAGCAGATCGGCTTTGGTTTCACTCATTTTTGATCCCAGTACTGACATCAGGTCAAACACGGCCAGTGCACTCTGGAAAGCCTGATCTTTTTCCAGGGTCTTCAACTTCGGATTGTTCAGGAAGTCTTCCAGTGTGGCTTTGTCGGCAAAGACCGTTTTCTCAAACATCTTTTCCGCGTAAGCATTGAAATCACCTTTGTATTTGTTTTTTACTTCCTTGAAGAAAGAAGGATAGTAACCCGGAATGACATTTTCATGGTATACTTCCATTAAGGCAGCAGCCACCTTGGCGTCGGTTCCGGCATTGTAATCTTTAAAATACTCATCCAGCTCGGCTCTCAGTTGCTCTGCGTTCGAGGCAATTCGTTCCTGGTTGCCTTGCTTTAGGGCTTCGTACAGGCCTTTGGCTCCGTAGCTGAAGTAAAATACTTCGGGGCCGCGTACCATGGTTTCAACCAAGTATTCGTAGGCCGACTCGTCGTTGGTGTTTTCGTAGGCTGACTCAATCAGCTCCAAAGCCTGACCATATTTTGCCTGGCGTTCTTCGGAAGCATTGACCCAGTTGGTAAACTCTTCTTCAATGTTTTTCTTTTTCTCAATGACTTGCAAGGCATTCAGCCCCTTGTTTTGCCCAATACTGTATTTGTAGTAGTTTGAGCTGCGGGCATGTTTCGATGCATATTGAATACGCGCTTTTTGACTGGAACCCATGTAAAGTTTCAGGATCTCAAGTTTCTTGGCCCGTGCATTGATTCGTGCCTCATTGGTCTCAGTCATCGTGTAGTTGATGCCGAATGATGATTTGTAGCGGTTGGTGCTTCCGGGATATCCCATCACCATCGCAAAGTCACCTTTTTCATAGCCTTTCAAAGAGATGGGCAAATGATGACGGGGTTGAAATGGGATGTTGTCTTCCGAGTAGTTGGCAGGCTTGCCATCGGGCCCACAGTAAACGCGGAACAAGGCAAAGTCGCCGGTATGGCGTGGCCACATCCAGTTGTCGGTGTCGCCACCAAATTTTCCGATTGATTTTGGAGGAGCACCTACCAGACGAACATCGCGGA
Source organism: Sunxiuqinia rutila (assembly GCF_050589705.1). Taxonomy (NCBI): domain Bacteria; kingdom Pseudomonadati; phylum Bacteroidota; class Bacteroidia; order Marinilabiliales; family Prolixibacteraceae; genus Sunxiuqinia; species Sunxiuqinia rutila. Next base: position 228,265 of record NZ_JBNGOT010000004.1, on the reverse strand, counting down.
ATGTTTCGTACACAAAAAGGTAATAGCGGTTTCCTTCAAACAAGGATTGAACACGGGCGTCATAGTGTGTATCTTCGGTGGCTTCTTTTTGAATTTCAAATGATTTTCGCTGAATGGCACCATTGCGCTCAGCAAAAGACATCTCCTCTGTTACATCGGCAGTCACCTGGTCAGTTACATCTTCAACCCGCACCAAAAAAGAAACGGTTTTTCCCGGATTAGGCAGTTCTTCGGCTTTGGTTTTAGCCCAAAATCCATCTTGCAAATAATCATGATCGACCGAGCTGTGTGTCTGAATTTCATCGAATCCACAGTGGTGGTTGGTTAGAATTAGTCCTTCGGATGAAATTAATTCACCGGTGCATGAACCACGATCCAGCGCTACAATAGCGTCTTTCAAGCTTGAATTATTGATGGAATAAATTTCTTCAGCCGATAATTCCATTCCCATTTCTTGCATCTCGCCGATATTCAGTTTATGAATCAGCGAAGGCAGCCACATTCCCTCATCTGCGATGGCTGGGCTTTGAATAAGCAGGCAAAGGCCAGCCAATACAACAAAAATCCTCTTCATTCGATATTGTTTAAATAAATTATAATCAGAAAAAATGCAAAGATATTGAACTCCGCCGATGCGCCAAATCAGATTCAACGGCTTAGAGTTATTTGCAGTTTTATGCTCTATTGGTGGCTTTAACTGGTTTTCCATTACAACTACGAAGATTTTATCCCTTGTTTTAGAAATAGAACTTGATTGGTAAATGGGAAATCCGACGATGGAAGCAGCAGATTATCAGAAGACTTTCGCTGGCTTTAATTTTCCCTATATTTGCAAAGAATTTTTCCGAAAGCTTGTTGTTATTCTGTAATTTTGGCGTTCATTTTGAAATTATTCGTTGAAAATACAACGCGATTTGCTTTTGAAAATCAGAATAGATTATCATAGAAATACCAAACACATGAATACCAGAAAAGTCAGGGTACGATTTGCCCCAAGTCCTACCGGCCCACTGCACATGGGCGGTGTCCGAACAGCCTTGTTTAATTACTTGTTTGCGAAGAAATTTGGTGGCGATTTTTTGCTTCGTATTGAAGATACCGACCAAACCCGCTATGTGCCGGGCGCTGAAGAATACATTATTGAAGCCTTGAATTGGTGTGGCCTCAAGCCTGTTGAAGGCCCTGGAATTGGAGGAGATTTTGGCCCTTACCGCCAAAGTGAGCGTAAAGAGATTTACCGGCAGTATGCACTACAGTTAATCGAGAGCGGTCATGCTTATTATGCTTTTGATACGCCGCAAGAACTGGATGAGCTGCGCACGAAGGCTGAGGCGAATAAAGAGGTTTTCTCGTATGATTTGCATACCCGCAACGGCCTGAAGAATTCATTGACCTTATCGGCTGAAGAGGTTCAGCAAAAGTTGAGTGCCGGAGAACCGGCTATCATCCGGTTTAAAATGCCGGAAAACACGGACGTGGTTGAAACGGACCTGATTCGTGGTGAGGTTAAATTCAATACCAACCAGTTGGATGATAAAGTGCTTTTTAAAGCTGACGGAATGCCGACTTACCACCTGGCCAATGTGGTGGATGACCATCTGATGCAAATCACACATGTCATTCGTGGGGAAGAGTGGTTGCCATCGATGCCTTTGCACATTCTGCTGTACGAAGCCTTGGGCTGGGCTGAAACACGCCCTCAGTTTGCGCATTTGCCATTGATTTTGAAACCGACCGGAAAAGGAAAATTGAGTAAACGCGATGGCGATAAAATGGGCTTTCCGGTATTCCCATTGTTGTGGAAAGATCCTAAAACGGGCGATATCTCACGCGGCTATCGGGAAGATGGTTATTTCCCCGAAGCGTTTGTAAACCTGTTGGCGCTGCTGGGCTGGAATGCCGGAACAGAGCAGGAATTTTTCAGCATGGAAGAATTGATTGAAGCCTTTAGCCTGGAGCGTGTGGTTAAGGCCGGAGCGCGGTTTGATCCGGAGAAAGCCAAGTGGTTTAATCGCCACTACTTTCAGCAAAAAGATGACGCGGAGTTAGCTGAAGCTTTTAAGCCGGTATTGGCAGAGAAAGGCATTGCTGTAAGCGATGAGTTGCTGGTGAAAGTTGTTGGCATGGTTAAGGAGCGCTGCGAATTTGTTGCCGATTTGTGGGAGCAGGCCAATTACTTTTTCGTTGCACCTGAAAGCTATGACGAGAAAACAGTGAAGAAAAAGTGGAAAGAAGATACGCCTGAAAAAATGCAGGAAATTGTGACTGTCTTCAATTCGGTCGAAAGCTGGGAAGCTGCTGCCATCAAAGAAGCCTTTTCAGCATTTATGAATGACAAAGGTTGGGGATTTGGTGTTGTGATGGTGCCAATCCGTCTGGCTTTGGTTGGAACGAGTGCAGGAGCCGATCTGTTTGATATTTGCGAAGTGATCGGTAAAGAAGAAACCATCAGTCGGATTCAAAAAGCGGTGGCGCAGATTGGATAGATTAAAGCAGTTAACGCTAGCTATATAGTTACTGAAACCCGGGTTGAAAAGCCCGGGTTTTTTTTTGTGCATGAGTCTGGAAAACAGCGTACCTTTATTTAAAGATTAAATAATTGCATAGTTAGACTAAAAACGTCTTAAAGTCGAAAATATTTATTCTCTTTGTAGAAGAAAATAATTAAACAGGAAAACAAGTCATATTAAAATCAATTGAAAATGATGAAACCACGTGTTTTTTGGTGCTTTGTTTTTATGGCCTGTTTGGTGCAGCTAAAGTTATATGCTCAAACTTCCAATGTAAAAGTGCTTACTTTTTCGGAGGTATATGACCAGATGATGGGCAATAGCCACGTTTTGAAGCAGGCCGAATACCAAGTGAACGAGAAAGCAGCAGAGTTGAAAGCTGCTAAGGGTTTGCGGGCACCTAAAGTTAGTCTTACAGGATCAGCGATTCAAATGTCAGATCCATTGCATTTGGATTTAACACCTGTGCGCGATGCAATTACACCACTTTATTCTGCCTTGGGCAACTTTGGAAACTTCTCGGGAGTTCCAAACCCCGACCCAGGTACCAATCAGTTCATGCCGATTTTACCCGATGATATGAGTACCGCAGCCATGCGGGCGAAATTGTTGGAAGGACTGGACCATGTAAATGCCGCTGAATGGGATCAAATGATTCAGGAGAAACGTTTTGCTTCGTTGAATGCTTCGGTAGTTTGGCCCTTGTTTACCGGCGGGAAAATTAATGCCGCTAACGAAGCAGCCCGCATTCATGAGGAAGAAGCAGGCTTGCAAAAAGAGCAGAAGCAAGCTGAATTGCTCAGTGAGTTGGTAACCCGCTATTACGGCTTGGTGCTGTCGCGCGAAGCTGAAAAAGTTCGGGAGCAGGTGCTTGATGCTATGGAAAAGCACTTGTACGATGCTGAAAAATTAACCGAAGAGGGGCAAATTGCTCAAGTTGAAAAGTTGCATGCCGAAGTGGCTAAGGCCGATGCCGAGCGTGAACTACAGAAAGCACGCCGGCAGTCACAAATTATTGAGCGTTCACTTCAGAATACGCTTGCCATGGAACCTACAGAATCAATTGTTCCGGCTAACCGCTTGTTTATTTTAAGCGAAGTTGGAGAAGAGAGTCAGTTTGTTGAACTGGCGAAAACCAACAGTCCTTTGTTGAAACAGGTTGATTCGAAGAAGGAATTAAGCAAAACCGGGGTAAAACTGGAAAAGAGTGATTATATGCCAACGGTTGCCTTGACCGGAATGTACGATATTGCGAACAAGGATTTGTCGCCATACGTACCCGAATGGTTAGTTGGCGTTGGCGTAAAATGGACTTTATTTGACGGAGTGGCCCGTACCCGGAAAGTACAAGCCGCTAAACACCGGGTAAGCCAAGTGGAAGAGGCTGGACTGAAAGCTGAAGATGATATTGAGACGGTGATCCGTAAATTGCATCAACAGCTGAACATGCAATTGGAAGAGCACGAGAGCCTGAAGAAATCCTTGACTTTTGCTGAAGCCTATTTGGAAAGTAAAGACCGGGCTTTTCACGAAGGCTTGGCCACTTCATCGGATGTTGTGGATGCCCGCTTGCTGGTTGCCAAGTTTAAAATTGAACAGTTGCAAGCGATGTATCAGTACGATGTTGCTTTGGCCAGCTTGATGCAAATTTGCGGTGTGCCGGCACAGTTCAATAATTACCTGACCAGCGATTTGGTTATTACTCAATCTATTGACTAGCAGTTAAATTGAAAACGAAAAAAAGAAAACATGAATAAGACGAGAAATTTTATCATTGGCCTGTTTTTTACAGCTTTGTTAATTTTTGTCCTGTATACCACTTGGTTGATTACACGACCTGTTCCTTTGGAAATTCAAGGCGAGATTGAAGCCACTCAAATCCGGGTTGCCTCAAAAATTCCAGGACGAATTGATGCCATTGCCGTTCGCAAAGGACAGCAGGTACAAAAAGGTGACTTTTTATTCTCGATTAAAAGTCCGGAGATTGAAGCGAAGCTACAACAGGCAACTGCTGCCCGCAGTGCTGCCGAAGCGCAAAGCATGAAAGCACAGCACGGTGCACAAAAAGAAGATATTCAGGCGGCGTACAGCACCTATTTAAAGGCCGAAGCTGCTGCCCGTTTGTATGAAAAGACGTTTGAGCGGGTTTCGAATTTGTTTGAGGCCGGGGTTGTTCCTGAGCAGAAAAAGGATGAAGCTGAAACCCAGATGGAAGCTTCCCGCGAAACAGCAAATGCGGCAAAAGCCATTTGGGAGAAAGCGAGCAAAGGGGTCCGCAGTGAAGATAAAAAAGCTGCAGAAGCTTTGGTGGCTCAAGCTGAAGGAGCCATTGCCGAGGTGGAGTCTTACCTGAGCGAAACGCAGATTAGCGCTCCTGCTAAAGGTGAAGTTTCAAACATCATTTCCGAAGAAGGAGAACTTGTACCAACAGGTTTTCCGGTAGTGACTATTCACGATTTATCAGATAGCTGGGCAACGTTCTTCATTCGCGAAGATTTGATGGCCGACATTCGTTTGGGAAGCGAAATCAAAGCAACGGTGCCGGCGCTTGGAAACCAGGAAATAACCTTCAAAATTAATTACATCAGTCCATTGGCCGACTTTGCCAGTTGGACATCAACCAAAGCATCGGGAGGTTTCGATATGAAATCATTTGAAGTCCATGCTGTTCCTGCAAAAGCGGTAGATGGCCTGCGCCCGGGAATGAGTGTTTTAATCAATTGGAAACAATTTAAGAAGCAGTAAGGTATGAACCAGAAAGAGCAAACAGGCTTTTTTCGCAGCAATCCTTTTTTTAGGGTGCTCTTTCGGGAAATCGACCGGATGAGCAGTTCCTTCATCTACTTGTTTATCACTTTGCTGGGACCGCTGATTGCCTTCATCTTGTTGTTGGCCATTTTCAACGAAGGCGTTCCCCGTAACTTGTCGGTAGCACTGGTGGATCAGGATAACTCGGCCTTGTCGCGGAAGATGGGAATGTGGATCGATGCTGCTCCGGAAGCCGAAATTACCATGCGCCTGCCTAATTTGGCGAATGCCTACCAGCAAATGGAAACCGGTCATGTTGATGCTGTTGTGGTCATTCCCGAAGAAACGGAAAAGAATATTCTGAAAGGCGTACAACAGCAAATTCCGGTTTTTATCAATAACACGAATATTCTGAAAGGCGGCTACCTGCAAAAAGGAATTTATAAAACCCTGGCAACCATGTCGGGTGGGATTAAAGTTCAGGTAGCCATGAAACATGGCTTGTCGGAAAAACAGGCGTTGGCGAAAGCACAGCCCGTAAAGCTGCATCAGCATGTGCTGTTTAATCCGTTTGGGAACTATGCCTATTTCCTGTTGACGGCTTTGCTGCCGCTCATGGTGGTGGTGTTTACCCTGCTAAGTACGGTGTATGCAGTTGGTACCGAAGTGCGGGATGGTACCGGCCCCGAATGGCTGGAGCATTCCGGAGGCAGTGTTATTGTTGGGGTAGCCGGAAAACTGATGCCTTACACGTTGTTGTTTAGCGTGCTTGCAACGGTGATGAACGTCATTTTGTTTGTGCAGATGGGAACGCCGCTGCGAGGTGAATTTATGCTGATCGTATTGGGCGAGTTACTCCTGATTCTGGCTTATCAGTTTTTGGGGATTCTGCTTGTTGCAGTTACCAGCAATTTGCGCTTGTCGTTATCCTTGGGAAGTGCTTACTCCATGATGGCTTTGACCTTCTCCGGATTAACCTTTCCGCAGTTTGCCATGCCCGTGGTTGCCAAAGCGTTTACCTGGCTTTTCCCGTTTACCTACTGGGTGAAGTTGTTTATTTCTCAGGCAATTCGAGGCGAAGCCGCTGTTTTGGGAATTCGTTATTTGGCGATTATTCCGTTGTTTATCCTGTTGGCGGTGGCCTTGTTTCCCCGGCTGAAGCGCATTCTTCAGAATGAAAAATTCTGGGGAAAAGTTTAGGCTTTAAATTCGAAGTGTTTGAGGGCTGAAGTTTGGGCTCTAAATTTTTAGAAATGAAAAGAATCGTAACAAAAATAAGAACCGGTATTCGCATGACGGGAGAGTTCTATCAGGATGAAATGAAAGCCATTCTGAAAGACCAGGGAGCGCTGCTTATTTTGTTGGGGGCAATTATCATTTATTCGTTGATTTATGCCTATGCCTACAAAATGGAAGTTGTGCGCGAGATTGATACCGTTGTGGTTGATTTGGATCGTAGTTCTTCAAGCCGCCAGCTGGTGCGCATGATCGATGGCACCGAAGAAGCGAATATCAGTCTTTCGGCAACCAGCATGCAGGAAGCCAAGGAACTTTTTTATGAAGACGACCAAGTTGGAGGAATTGTGGTGATTCCGGCCGGTTTTGAGAAGGACTTGCTGGAGGGAGTTCAAACCGATGTTTCGGTGTATGCTGATGGTAGTTATTTCCTGATCTACCGGCAGCTGGTTGGAGCTGCCGTAAAGTCGGTGGGTACCTTTTCGGCCGGTGTTGAAATCAAGCGCTTGATGGCTGAAGGAAAAACCTACGAACAGGCCATGGCTGCCCGCGATCCGTTATCAGCTGATTTGCATTTTTGGTTCAACTCCTCTTCGGGCTATGGCAGCTTTGTCATGCCCGGCTTGATTTTGATTATTCTGCAGCAAACCTTGCTGATTGGAATTGGAATGATTGGAGGAACCAGCAAAGAAAAGAACCGGCATAGTTTTCAAGTGCCTGTGGCTTTAAGGCGGGGAGGTGTTTTTCCCTTGCTGCTTGGAAAAGGCCTGAGCTACCTGACCATTTACAGCATCAATTGCGTGTTTACGATGGTGTTGCTGCATCATTGGTTTGATTATCCGAACCGCGGCAGTTACCTGCATGTGATGGCGTTGACTGTGCTGTTTTTGCTTGCCGTTATTTTTATGGGAATTACTTTTTCGGTGCTTTTCAAAAAGCGCGAATCCTCCATTTTACTGATGGTTTTCCTGTCGCCCATTGTATTGTTTTTGAGTGGAATTAGCTGGCCGGCCGCTTCAATTCCTCCGTTCCTGTACAAACTGGCCCATGTATTTCCATCAACCATTATGGTTCCGGCTTACTTACGAATACGCAATCTTGGCGTGGAGTTGTCCAGCGTACAGCACGAATACTTTTTGCTGTTGATTCAGGTTGGTTTTTACTTTGCAACGGCCGCTTTGGCTTTGTATGTCGAAACAAGGCGTAACCGGAAGTTAGAGGCGAGAGCAAAGACTCAGGAATCAATCAGGATTCACGAGCGCGGAGAAGAAAGTTAGTTGTCAATTTTCATTTCCGCAGCACTGGAAGCAAAAGTTGGCTGTCAGTTTTCATTTCCGCAGCACCGGAGGCAAAAGTTAGCTGTCAGTTTTCATTTCCGCAGCACCGGAAGTAAAAGTTGGCTGTCGATTTTCATTTCCGCAGCACCGGAAGTAAAAGTTAGCTGTCAGTTTTCATTTCCGCAGCACCGGAGAAGAAAGTTAGCTGTCAATTTTCATTTCCGCAGCACTGGAAATGAAAATCACCCGTCTATTGTCCGTCTCCTAAAGCTTATCCCGGAACTTTTGCCACTTTCAGGCGCTATTCAATCACCTTTTCATTATGACTGTTGACAAACAGCATCGAATCGATGTTGGTGAAACCCTGGAACAACGGTGTGCCCTGGTGTTTGAGGTGGTCGCCCCGGAAACCCAAAATAACCAGTCCGGCATCGGCCGAGCGCTGGTTGATCATCTCCTGGATGCTTACGTTCTCCTGTTCTTCCAAAAACTCAATGTTTTTGAGCGTAATGGGCAGGCGTCCGCGTATAATTAAATCCTGCAGATGGGCCTTGGTTTTTTCGATCTCTCCCGGTTTCGAAATGTCAAAAATCTTGATGGCACTCTTTTTCCAGTCCGGGTGCGCATAAATAATGAAGCTAAGCAGAATCATCAGGTTGGCGTTGAACTCATCGCTTCGTTTCAGCCACAAATGAATGTCCTTGTCCGAATCAATCGGGTCCAGTCCGGTCCGGAGAATCAGCACATCAAAATTCCCGGCATTCACCAGTCCGTAATTTTCAATAATTCGTTTCAAGCCATCTTCATCGTTGATGTTGTTATCAAAAATGAGCATGTTGTTGTCCAACCCGGTAATTCCCGGAAGCTGTACGGCCTGAGCAATGGCCGAGGTATACGAGGGCGAAATCATGGTATCGACATACACCTGACTCTCAATTTTTCCAAATTGAAGGATCAGCTTATCCAGCGTGGCCTTGGCTTCTTTGTTCGAAGCTTTTGAAAAGTAGCCATGAATGAGATGGATGTAGGTGCCAAAGCCATACTTGTACGAAATCCAGTTCAGCAGGTGGAAGGCCTCTTTGCGTTCAAAGGTCTTGTCGGAAATGCAAATGCAGCTGGGCCGCCATTCCGAATAAGAGGTGCGCTTTCGGGCATTTTGCAGGTAAACCTGTAAGTTGCGGTTGAGCTGAAAAATGGCATTGATAAAGATAATTTCCAAGCCTTTCCGGTCCCGGTGATAATGGTTAATCAGGAGGTAAATAATGGTCATGGACAGCAGGGAAATAACGGCATACAGCGCATCAATTTTGAACATGACAAACAAGGCAACCACAAAGCCAATGAGTGAGAAATACCAGCGCGACTTAAACGACGGGCGGTAGGACGGCGAAGCTCCAAAATGATTGAGGAATGAAATCAAACACAAGGAGCCGTAAGTGACCATGAAAAACATGGAGATAATGCCGGCAACAACATCCACATTGCCGAGGGCCACAAAAACAAAAGCAATCAAAATGGTTACCAAGGTAGCATTGATTGGCTCGCCCTTCTTGCGGTCGCTCATTCTTAAAAAGGCGTTTACCTTGATTCCCGGAAAAGACCGGTCGGTGGCCAAGGCTTGCAGCGTTCGGGGAGCCACCATGATGGAACCAATGGCCGATGACAAGGTGGAAGCCGCCAGCCCAATGGGGATAATAATGCTGCCGCCCAAGGCAATGTCTCCCATGATTAATTGCTGTTCTATCAAATCGGTTGAATTGGCTGAAGAGGCCAGTTTCCAGGCAATAAACAAGTAGATGATCATGCCGGAAAAAGTGGCGAGCGTGGTTCCCAACGGAATCGATTTGGATGGGTTTTTCAGTTCGCCCGACAGCCCGACTCCTGCCGTCATACCGGTAAATGCCGGGAAGATAATGGCAAACACGATGAAAAACTGATTCATGTTCCGCATTTCGGCTGAGAAAATCGAAAAGGTATTGGCCTCGTAATAATCAGTTGTTCCGGCAAAAAACAGGATTATGGCCAAGGCCAGGATGCCGACAATGATATACAGTGTTTTAACCCCCATGGCGGCTCCTTTTTTCAAAATTAGAAAGGATAGCGCAGCCATAGCCGGAAGGCTGATGGCTTGCCGGGGAAGCGTAAAATCGTAATTTACCTTCAGGTAGTTAAACAGGAACTCAAAAGATTCGGTAAAGGCGATGACATAAAAGGCTACACTAATGGCTTGCGACAGGTAAAGGGCGATGCCCACTGTGGCGCCAATATTCAAGCCAAACGAGCGTGAAATGATGAAGTATTCGCCGCCGCCTTCCACCCGTTTGTTGGTGGCAATTTCAGAAATGGCCAAGGCTGTGGGGATGGTTACCAAGTGTCCCAATAGGACGATTAAAACAACCCCCCAAAAGCCAAGCGTGCCCACGCCATAGCCAAATCGTAAAAATAGAATGGCTCCGAGAATGGTAGAGATTGCTGTGAAAAACACCGGAGCAGTACCGAATTCTTTTTTTGAAACTGTCATAATTTAGTTGTTTGAATCGATAACAAAGCAAGGCTTGTTTTGATGTTTAACCGTCCAATTTTATGTCTTCCTGCCGTTTCTTATTTTAACATGCAAGATATTAAATTGAGGATTGTGTTGAGGTACTTCGATCAAAAAAAAATGAATGCCTTTTTTCTGATCATTGACTATTTGGTGTGTTGATTATGTGTTTTTTACGCGAATAGAAATAAGTTTTCTGCTGGCTTAAGTCGTCGTAGTTATAAATTTCCTTGTCAGGATGAAGCCTGTAAAAGGCCAGCATGGCGATATCGCCGGCACAAAACAGCGAGTGAATGCACATGAGGCTAATGAAAAAGTAAGCCCAGGCGCTGGACCAAAAAAGCAGAACCCCAAGGATACTAAGTCCTTTGACAAGCCAAAAGGGAGCAAGGGCCACAAATCGGAAAGTGGAGAAATCAATCACTTCCTTATCCACGCCGGCGTAGAATATAAATTTGCGCCAGATGGCGCCAAATTGTACCCTCCCTGTTCCTTTTAAGCGGTAGGCAGCAGCATGAATCAGTTCGTGCAGCACAATCAGCAGCGTGAATGCAAAAAGCAGGGCCAGCCCCATTTTGGCCAGCGGTTGACTTAGCCCGTGCGTGTAGTTGATGATGGCTTTGGCCAGAAGAAATACATACAGGGCAATCATGCTGATTTGGTAGATCGAATAGAGCCGGATCAGGTGCCTTTCGCGCGAAATCTGTTCAAAAATGAACTGCTTAATATGATGATGGTCAATTTCGGCCAGCAGCTCGAATTGCTCCGGATCTTTTAAGTCGTTGGGGGTGAATTGGTGTTTCATTTGGTTTGATCTTTCAGAATGACAACAAAAGCCTTGATTGAAATTAAACGGCTCAGAAAGGCATAGGCAACGCCTGATAGCAGCAGCAGCGCAAAGCCCAGCAGCCGGTCGTTAAGGAAAAGGCTTGCTTTGGCCGCTAAAATACAAAACAAAACAAAGCCCAGAAGTTTCAGCAGTAACAGGTAATCCACCTTAAACTGAAACAACCGGGTGGCAATAACTACCTGCGCCATGGCTGTTAGCAGCTGGGTAGTCAGGCTGGCATAAGCTGACCCGAGAGCCTGAAGCTGCGGTATGAGCAGCAGGTTGAGGCTGACGTTTAACACCACGCCTGCCAAAGCCATTTGGTTGAGTTGTTTCAGGCTGCCGTTGGCTGTTAGCAGCGTGCCGAAAATGTAGGTGGTGGCAATCCCGGTAAATCCGGTCATCAGGATACCCAGCAAAGGGGCCGAAAGTTCAATGTGTTCGTGATAGAGCAGGCTCATGATGGGCTGCGCGTAAAAGATGGAGGCTACAGCCACCAGAATGGTCGGGACAATGAGCAATCGGAAAGCAAATTGTACCAATGGCGAGGGGTTCTCTCCTTGCTTAATCATTCGGGCGAAAATGGGGAGCAGCAACCCGGCAAACAAGGCCCCGAACATGGCCAGGGCATCCAGCAGCCGGAAAGCCTGCGCGTAAATGCCTGCCTGTTCTTTCCCCTGCGAACCGGGAAGCAGGCGCTCCAGCAGGACCGAGTCAATCCGGTTGTAAAACGCCATCAGTAAAATGAGCAGCGCATAAGGAAAGCTTTGTTTCAGCGTTAGGCGGATGTTGTGCCAGTCCAGCCTCATCCGGAAGGTGCCGGCGTAATGCAACACCGTCAGGTAGGTGATGATGGCTGTGAGGACATAGGCCGCGGTTTGCGCATAAACAAACCAGCTGATTGAAAAAGTTTCGGCCAGCCTGGGCGTGAACAACAGTAGGCTGCAAAACACGATCATCAGGCTTCGGTCAAGCACCGAAAGCAGGCTGTCGGTACGAAACAGGTGTAAGCCGCTGATATTGGAGCGTAGGTACAAGGTAAACGAAATCAAAAACTGGTTAAAAATCAGAAACAGCAGCAAGTGAAGCTGAAGCTTGTTGTAGCCAATGAGCGCAGCGGTAAGCAAGCAGACCACGGCGTAAACCACCGCCAGCAAAAATTTCAACCCAACAATGTTGGTAAGCGATTTTTTTAGCAAATGGCTGTTTTGGGCAATGTTCCGGTTGTTGAAATTGGTAATTCCCAAGTCGAGCAGGATATTCAGCAGCAGCGAAAAATTCAGCAAGGAAAAGTACAGGCCATAGCTTTCGGCACCCACCATATTCTGCACGGTTCGGTCAATTCCGAAAATCCAGAAAGGCTTGATCAGAAGATTCAGAAAGAGCACCAGAATTAAATTGGTAACAAACTTGCGTTTCAACGGACGTTTTCTTTAGCGGATTAATTGGCTTAAAAATAATCAAATTTTAGGCAGACTTTGTACATTTGGCTTAGCTTATTCAAAACACCGGGAGCCGGCGAAAAACCTTTGGTTAGTGACTCGGGCTTCAGGCAGGTTAACCAAATTCAGGCAGACCAGATAAAATCAGCAGAGCAACACTGGAAATAAACAACGAAGAATGATCATTGCGGTAAACACACGCTTGTTACAAAAGGATAAACTGGAAGGAATTGGCTGGTTTACATTCGAAACGCTGACCCGGATTACGCGGAATCATCCCGAGCACCAGTTCGTTTTTTTGTTTGACCGGCCTTACAGCAAGGAGTTTGTTTTCTCTGAAAATGTGACTCCCGTAGTGGTTTCGCCGCCTACGCGTCATCCCCTGCTTTGGTGGTTTTGGTTTGAATGTCGCATCCCCCGGGTGCTGAAAAAATACAAGGCCGACCTGTTTGTGTCGCTGGATGGTTATTTGTCGTTGCGCACGGGAGTCAAGCAACTGGCGGTTATTCATGATTTGAACTTTGTGCATCGTCCGCAGGATTTACCTTGGCTGATGGCACGCTATTACAATTATTTTTTTCCGAAATTTGCACGGCGTGCCAAACGGTTGGCAACGGTTTCCAGGTATTCCAAGGAAGACCTTCAGCAAACTTACGGAATTGCCTCTGACTTGATTGATGTGGTTTACAATGGTGTTAACCCGCTGTATGCCCCGACTTCTGAAAAGGAGAAACAGAAAACGCGGCAGCGCTTTACGGCTGGCGAACCCTTCTTTTTGTATGTGGGGTCCTTGCATTCGCGTAAGAATCTGGATGGCCTATTGTTGGCCTATGAAGCTTTTCGCAAGTCCGGAAAGTCCAAAGTTAAGCTGGTTATTGCCGGGCAATTGATGTTTAGCTCCAGAAGGTTGACTCAGGTTTACGGAAGCATGCAGTTTCAGGAAGATGTGATTTTCACCGGGCGACTGTCGGTTGACGATTTGCATCAGGTGTTGGGGGCGGCACTGGCATTGGTTTTTGTGCCTCACTTTGAAGGGTTTGGCATTCCAGTGCTGGAAGGGATGCGTGCAGGAATTCCGGTTATTTGCTCCAACACCAGCTCCTTGCCTGAGGTAGGAGGTGATGCTGTGCTGTATGTCGATCCTGCTCAGCCTCGCCAGTTGGCAGAGGCAATGCTCCGACTGGTTGATGATGCAGATTTGCGGGCTGAGCTGCTTGCAAAAGGACAACAGCAACAAGCTTTGTTTAGCTGGGACAAGACGGCGGAAAGTTTGTGGGAAAGTATTCGACTTTGTTTGGAGTCCTGAGTAAGGAGCCGTTGGAATTGGGATGAAAACCGGTATTTAAAGGGGAACTCCGAAATTTTAAAAATTGAGATTTGAAAAAGACACCAATAAAATTAGAATTGTTTTTGAAAGAAGGTCGGGTGGAAGCTGGCTGTGATGAGGCGGGGCGTGGTTGCCTGGCCGGGCCGGTATTTGCTGCGGCTGTGATTTTGCCGGCTGACTTTCAGTGCGACTTACTGAATGATTCCAAGAAATTGACCGAAAAGCAACGCTACCAGCTTCGGCCTGTTATTGAAGAGCAGGCTTTGGCCTATGGAGTAGGGGTGGTTAGCAACGAGGAAGTGGATGAGATTAATGTGTTGAATGCTTCGTTTTTGGCTATGCACCGGGCGGTGAAGCAGCTGAAAGTGAAACCCGAACACCTCCTGATTGATGGTAACCGATTTAAACCATATTCCGGCATTTCACACGACTGCATCGTTAAGGGCGATGGCAAATTTTTGGCTATTGCGGCGGCATCGGTATTGGCTAAAACCTATCGCGACGATTATATGAATGAGCTGGATGAAGCATTTCCGGTTTACCAATGGCGCAAGAACAAAGGATACCCCACGAAAGTGCATCGTCAGGCTATTCAGCAGCACGGGCCTACGCCCTATCATCGGATGAGCTTTCGCCTGCTGGATGAACAATTGAAGCTGGAACTGTAATCAGCGAGCTTAAATGGTGGAAAATGGCCGTGTATCCTGCCTTTTATCACTTTTTATTTTAGCCTTATTTAATTACTTTGGACTGTATTTTCTGATGGATTCCGGCACTGCTTGTTCGTGCAACCAGTGTCACTAGAAACAAGTTGATACTCAAATACTCAAATACTCAAAACATGTACGGGAAAATTAAACAAGATTTACAGCAATCTCTCGAAGAATTAAAAGAGCAGGGATTGTATAAAACCGAACGTATTATCACTTCATCTCAAAGCTCAAGCATTGAGGTTGGTTCCGACAAGCAAGTGTTGAACTTTTGTGCCAACAACTACCTTGGTCTGGCGAATCATCCGGAAGTGGTAAAAGCTGCTCAGGATGTGATGAATGACTGGGGCTTCGGTCTTTCTTCGGTTCGTTTTATTTGTGGAACACAAGCCATTCACAAGGAACTGGAGCAAAAAACATCTGAATTTTTAGGAACGGAAGATACCATTTTGTATTGTGCCGCTTTTGACGCTAACGGTGGTGTGTTTGAACCGCTGCTGGGGCCTGATTCTGCCATTATTTCGGATGAACTGAACCACGCTTCCATTATTGACGGAGTACGCTTGTGTAAAGCCCAGCGCTTTCGCTACAAGCACTCCAACATGGAAGAGCTGGAGCAATGCCTGATCGATAGCCAGTCGGCGAAATATCGTGTGGTGGTTACTGACGGCGTATTCTCGATGGATGGAGATTTGGCCAAGTTGCCCGAGATTGTAGAATTGTGTGAGAAGTACGATGCCTTGGTCATGGTGGATGATTCACATGCTTCAGGCTACATTGGTGCTACCGGACGGGGTACAGCCGAACATTTTGGCTTGCTGGGTAAGATCGATATTATTACCACAACCTTCGGAAAAGCGCTTGGCGGTGGTAACGGAGGTTGTACTTCAGGCCGTAAAGAAATTATTGAGATGTTGCGTCAGCGCTCGCGTCCTTATTTGTTCTCCAATACCTTATCACCAGCAACCGTTGGGGCGACTTTGAAGGTGCTGGAGATGCTGACTGCTTCTTCGGACCTGCAAAACCGGACGATGAAAAATGCTGACCGTTTCCGTGGTAAAATGGAAGCTGCCGGCTTTGACCTGGTGAAAGGCGAAACAGCAATTGTGCCAGTGATGTTGTACGATGCCCCTTTGGCTGTAAAATTTGCCGATAAATTGCTGGAAGAAGGCATTTACGTGATTGGCTTTGTTTACCCAGTTGTGCCTAAAGGAAAGGCACGCATCCGGGTACAACTGTCCGCTGCTCATACCGAAGCACAAATTGATCAGGCTGTTGAGGCCTTTATCAAAGTAGGAAAAGAGCTGAAAGTGATTTAAGAAAAACTTCTTTACAATAGATGGGCTCCACCGGTGAAAACGTGTGGAGCCCTTTTTGTTTTTAAAGAGGAGCTTTTCCAATGGCCGAAAGCTTTTCATTGATCTCGAATACACGCCCACGGATATTCGAATAGCCCCACTCGGCAAGTCTTTCGGAGTGTTTTGCCAGGTACTTTTCGGCATTTTCCCTGGTGTCAAACGGGTAGACACCTCCGGCAATTTCATCTTTCTCGCTCTCGGTCCATATTTTCCAAATACAACCGGGTTCTTTCATGATACTTTGTGCAAGTTCAGTCATCTGACTGGCCATTGCATCTCCCCAAAGTTCTTTATGAGGAAAATCAACACACATAATCACTGCCATAATAATTCATTTTATCGTTGTTAAAAAGAAGGATTGTTAAGTGTTCGTGAAACGACAAGAGAACAAAAACCTTGCAATGAAGTTTAATGCAACTCTCCGTATTTTCGTAAATGGAAGTTAGCGATCAGTGCTTGAGGCTTTTTGTTTTGAAATGAAACTTTTCGGCTTTAACGTGTTCGGAAGGAATTGTGAAGTTTTGGTATCGGTTGGGGGTGGCGGTTGCCTGTGTTGGCTTTTTGAAGAAGGCTATTTAGATGCGTTTCTAGCGCTGGAAAACTGCTTTGAGAATTTGAAGATAACCAGCAATAGCCAACTTCCCGGAGGTATGCTTAACCTCCGGGAAGATGAGTTTGTATTAAAAAAGTGAGGGGGAGTTGTTCGTTTCATAGGACTTGGCAGAAACGTAATTACCATTGGCTTCCGGCTGGAAGGGAATATCGAGGATTTGTATCCGGTGTTCGCCTTTCCAGTTTGTGTAAGTCAGTTCCTCTCCAATCTTCCCTAAGAAAATAGCAACACCTAATGCCGAGAACAGCGAAACCCTGTTTTCTCTGACATTATCAAACGTGGGATAGACCAGTTTGATGCTATAGGTAAGTATCGGGTTAATCTGCCTCAGCGTTACAACCGAGTTCATCGTAACAATGTTGGAAGGCAATTCATGAGGTTGGACAATTTGAGCTGAAAGGAGCTTCTTTTTAACCAACTGAATGCTTTCCGAACGGGATGAATAGGCGCTTTCGATTGAATTGACGAGGGGCATGATTTTGTTGAAGTCAACAATTGATACCAGCATCGGCTCTATCTCTTTTTGCGTTTAACAACTTTTTCGTCCTCCTTTTTTAGCTTCTTTTCAAGCCTTCGTTCTTTTAAACTTTTTTTCGGTTCTTTCAAATTACCTTTTGCCATGATTTTAATTTTTAAGGTTAATAAAAACAAGACATATTGTAAAGAGTAAACCGTCGTTTATACGGTATACTCGCCTTGAGACTCAGGTTGATATAAAATGCTTTTGATTTCCATTTTCTTAATTCCTTTCGGAACATTAAAGGAAATTGTATCTCCGGCTTTGTAGCCTAAAAGGGCGCTGCCCATGGGCGACAGAACGCTAATTTTACCGTTCTTCAGGTTCGCCTCTTCGGGGTAAACCAGTTGAAAAGTCATGACCCTCTTCGTATCCGGGTCAAGGACCTCTACCTTTGAATTCATAGTAACATAATCCGGTGCGATGGCTTTGGATTCAACTTTGGCCGCCCGGTTAATTTCTTCGGTTAAGAAGGGTAAGTTTCTGACTTCGATCGCTTGAAGTTTCTTTTCTGAAAGCGTGAGTTTGCTCAAACGGGCAAAATCCAATTCCGTGATTGTAATTTGTTTATCCATAGGTATAAAAGATTAATTGTTGTTAAACGAAAAAAAATAGTCTGATTGGGGTTGTTAGGAAGATTACCTGAACAACCGTGAAGTGCTGAAGTCTGATTGGTCGCTGCCTTCAGGAAGTGAACCTTTCTGACTCCGCATGGAGGCAAGTGACAGCCGGTGCTGCTGCCGGGCATGGAGTTTGTCTTCCAGCAGATCACGGGGCATCAGGCCATAAGAATCCTGTGTACGGAGCATTGGGTAATGCCCGTCCCAAAACGAAGTCTTATGTAATGTCAGGTTCCTAATCATTTTACTTTTGCAATGCCATCATTTTGGTTGCTTTTTGAGGCAACCAATTGGGTGCATAAAAAAACGGATACGACCCAAAAGCATCGCATCCGATGTAAATGTAAGTAATATTTTTGTATTTTCACACAAATTTTAGTGGATGAAAAATAAATACGCGCTTTTTAAGCAGCTGATTGATTTATTCGAAGAGTATGAGCAGGGCGAGGAACACATGGATTTGCTTGGGTTTTCGCGCTGGATGATTGGTCGGTTGGAAGAGGAGCCAGAATTAAATCAAAAAGTCGTATCGAAGAATAAGATTCCCCAGGATGGGGCTTCAACCTCTTTTTTGCTGGAGTTGAATGAAAAAGCCCGTTTCTTGGAAATTATTTCCCGCATGGCCCGCTACCATGAATTTTACACCCGAAAGGCTCTGAAAGACCTGATTATAAACACCCGCCTCGAATTTTTATTTCTCCAGTCCATTGACCAGATGGAAAAAGCGAAAAAGACGGATCTCATCAATACTTATCATTTGGAATACACTACCGGCATGGACACGATCCGGCGATTGAAGAATAATGGCTTGCTGGATGAAAAGCAGGACGAGTCGGATAAGCGAGCCAAATTGTTATTGCTTACAGAGAAAGGCAAACAGGTTTTAAGCCAGTCAATCAAGCGAATTAAGGATGAGAACACCTTGTTTTTTGCGGCCATCAGCGAAAATAAGTGGAAGAAAGTCTTGCCTGTTTTGGAGGAGATTGATGTATTTCATGATGAGGTTTATCAAAATCATGGCGATAAACCCTTCGCAGAAATTTCGAACCTGATGGATTCGCTCAAGCACTACCGGAAATAGCTGTCGTCTGATCGTTCTAAGAACCTGTTGGCAGAAAATAAAAAATCCGACTTGCAGATACAAATCGGATTTTTGAAATGTGTAAATATCACTAGTTTATAGTTCAATGATCTCGCCATTGTAGAAGTCCAGAATCTTGGTGCGGAAAATGTAGTCGTATTTGGCTTGTGCCAGGTCGCTTTTCGCCTTGGCCAGGTTGTTTTTCGATTGGTTGTACTCCACTGAGTTAACCATGCCAACATTGAATTTTTCTTCCGTATAACGGAAAGCTTCCTGCATGGATTCTACCGCTTTGTTGCTGGCCATGTATTTCTTCAGGGCGGCCAGGGCATTGGTGTAGGCTTGTTCAATTTCTTTGCGCAACACGTTCTTGGTGCTTTGCAATTCCAGCTCTTGGTTCAACACCTGCAATTCGGCATTTTTAATTTGGGTTCGAACCTGTCCTTTGCTGAAAATAGGAATGCGCATGTTGACCCCTACGCCATAACGTTCGTTGTTTTTTAGCTGGTCATTAAATGAAATCTTATCTCCAACTAAATCTTCATACTTGTTATTGTACGAGTTGTAGTAGTCGGCGCCAAACGAAACAGACGGGTACAAGCTGCCCTTGGCAATGGCCACCTGCTCTTTCGAACTTCCCAACCGGTATTCGGCGCTTTTCACTTCAGGGCGAATATTGACGGCATTACGAAAGACCTGCATTGAGTTGAGCAGAGTTCCGTTGGCTTTAACAACGGGTAACACCGGTTCTGCAATTTTAAACTGCTCGGTGGAGGGCAATTCCAGCAACTGGTACAAATTTAAGTAGGCCAGTTGAAGGCTGTTCTGCTGATTCACCAGGTTGAGCTCTTCGCCGGCCAGCTGTGCCTCTATTTCTAAAAGGCTGCCTTTGGCCAGGCTGCCGGCATCCACCAGCTTACGGGTGCGTTCAATCTGCAGCTTGGTCACCTCCATCTGATCTTCGGCAACTTGCACCAGTTCTTCGGCAAATAAAATTTCGAGGTATGACGCGGCAATAAAAAGCATGATGTCGTCCTTGGCTTTTTGCAGGTCGGCCAGGCTGGCTTTTAAATCAAGGTCTGCTTTGTCGATGCTGTTTTGCAGTGTAAAACCATTCCATAGCGTCACGTTGGCGCTTAGGTTGCCATTGGTTTGGTTCGAGTTGTAGTTGGCATAGGTATTATCGTATTGCAGCGTCCGCCCAAAATTGAAGCTGTTGGATAAGCCTCCGCTGACCGAAGGCAACAGGTTTTTTTTGGCTTGTTTCAGTTCATTGCCGTAATAGTCGGTATTGATGCTTTGCTGCTGAATTTGAATGTTGTTTTCGAGCGCATAGTTAATGCACTTTTGCAGGTCCCAGGTTTCCTGAGCACTGATTGTTCCGGAGAATACAAATAGCATTAAGAACGCGAGCGGAAATAGATGTTTCATAGTTGTTCTTTTTATGTTTTGAACGGAGCTAATTTAATCATTCGTTTGTAATTACGCCGGATTAGCCCTGGTTATTTTTGTCTTCTTTCAGCTTTTTAGGGTCAATTTTTTCGCCTTTTACTTTCTCTTCTTTCGTTAATCCTGAAACCACTTCAATGTTGATTCCATCAGAAATACCGGTTTCTACTTTTCGTTTTTCAAATACCTGTTCTTCTTCGTTGATCAACACTTCCACAAAGGCCGAGTCATTTTCAAACTTAAGCATGCCTTCCGGAATGACTAAAACGCTGTCTTTGCGCTCCAATACAATGCTGGCGTTGGCACTGTATCCGGCCCGGATGAACTGGTTGTCTTTCAGCGAAACGTCGGCTTTAATTTCAAACTGAATGGCTCCGTTTTCTTCTTTTCCCTTGGGTGAAATGTACTCAAGTATGGCCTGAAATTTTTCTTTTTCAATGGCGCCAATTTCCAGTTCAATGGGCATGCCCTCTTTAATTTTGCCAACTTCGGTTTCATCCACTTTCCCTTCAAAAATCATGTCCTGCATGTCGGCAATAGCGGCAATGGTGGTACCCTCGTTAAACGTGTTGGATTGAATGACCGAGTTGCCTTCTTCAACCGGAACATCGAGCACCATGCCATCAATGGTAGAGCGAACAAGAGTATTGGTGGCAGTTTTCGCTTTTTTGGTCACACCGTTTTTAATCAGCTCAAGGTTATTCTCGGCAGCGGCCAATTCCTCTTTGGCCGAGTCGTAAGCCACTTTGGCATTTTTAAATTCTTCGTAGGAAATCACATCGGTGTCGAATAATTTTTGCTGACGTTGATAATCAATTTTGGCATCTTCAAAATTGATGTTTGCCCGGTTCAGGCGTGATTCGGCCGCATTGAGGTTAACCATGTCGGGGATGATTTTGATTTTGGCAATCACTTGGTCTTTTTTTACAAAGTCGCCGGCCAAAATGTAAATTTCATCAATGATACCCGAAACCTGGGGTTTAATTTCAATTTCCTGGCGTGGTACCACCGATCCGGTGGCCACCGTTTTCCGGATAACATTGCTGACAAAGGGTGTTTTGGTTTCAAAAACATCCGGTTGTTTTTTTGATTTGGTGTAGAGGAAGTAAATCGTACCTCCAAAAATGCCTACGATGAGGACTATTCCTAAAATTTTGAAAATCTTTTTCATGGTGTTGGTTTTATTATTGTTTCTGTTTCAATGTTCTTTGAGTTTTTATTTTCAAGTATTTCCTGTTTTTAGCCTTCATCACGCAGGGCATCAATAGGTTTTATTCTGATGGCTCGTCGTGCCGGAATAAAACCGGCAAAAGCGCCGGCAAAAACCAAAACAGCCAAGGCTGATAAGGCCATGCTAAGGTTAACTTCCGGATTGCGGAAAAAGACCTCATCGCCGGCAGCCAGCAATATCTGGTTCAGTACTTCGAGCAGGCCAACGCCGAGCGAAAGGCCAACATAGCCGGCCATCACGGTCAGGAAGACACTTTCGGCAATGATGTGTAACATGATTTTTGCCGGAGTGGCACCAATGGCTCGCTGGATACCGATTTCCTGGGTTCGCTCCTTAATAATCACGAGCATGATGTTGCTCACACCAATCACGCCTGCCATGAGTGTTCCGATACCAACAATCCAGGTCAGGGCCTGAATGCCGAAAAACAGCATGGAGAACTTTTTAAACTCGGCTTCAATGTTGAATGAGCCAATGGCCTGCATGTCATCGGGGGCAATTTTGTGGCGTTCTTTCAAAATCCGTTTGAGCTTTTCTTCCAAGGCGCTAACACTGGTTCCACGGTTGGCAGTAACCGAAAAAAAGTGAATCTCATCGCCATAGTTGTAAGCGGTTTGCATAGTTGAAAACGGGATGATGATGGTTTCTTCTTTTTTACCGCCCCCAATATTGATCCGTGTTTCGGGATGAATGACCCCCACCACCTGAAAATAGACGCCACTGATTTTGAGGTACTGTCCGATGGGATCTTCCTCTTTATCAAACATCACTTCTTCCACGCGTTCGCCAATGACGCAAACTTTCCGTTTTTGGCGAACGTCAATTTCGTTCATCAGCCGGCCTTTTACCGGTGTCCATCCATCAATTTTGAAGTAATCGGGGTAATCGCCAAAGATGTTGAAGGCGCCGGTTCGTTCTCCGCGAACGGTATTGTCGCCGTTTTGTTGCCAACCAAAAAGCCGGGGGGACAAGTACTCAATTTCGGATACATTCTGACGGATGTATTCAATGTCCTGGTTGTTGTATATCCAGCGTCGTCCGCGTTGAAAGCCTTCGTAGGGAACACTGGTGCGTTCGGTCCAGAAAAAGGCCGAGTTGGTGGCAAAGGCTTTGACCCCTTCCATTACACCGTTTTCCAATGCGCGTCCGGCTCCCGACATGATGATAAGCATGAAAATACCCCAAAATACGCCAAAGGCGGTCATGAAACTGCGCAGGCGGTTTTGCCGGAGGGCACTTAATATTTCTTTCCAAAGATCAAGATCTAACATGGTGCTGATTTTTTGAAGTTATTCGTCGCGCAGGGCAACAATTGGTTTGATGCTGGCGGCCCGTTTCGCCGGGATATAACCGGCCAAGGTCCCGGCAACGACCAGCAAGATGGTGGCCGACAGGGCTACGCCAAAGTCAACCGTAGGATTTAAAAACACGGTTTCTCCGCGCTGTGCTGCTTCCCCTGCGGATTGGATCATGGCATAATTAATCAGCTCCATCAATCCCGTTCCCAGAACCAATCCGATGTATCCGGCCACTGTGGTAATTAAGATGGATTCGAGTAAAATTAACCCAATGACCGAGGAGGGACTGGCACCAATGGCTTTTCGAATACCAATTTCTTTGGTTCGCTCTTTCACTACAATCAGCATAATGTTACTAACACCAACAATGCCGGCAATGAGGGTTCCAATACCAATAATCCAGATGAAGATTTTGATGGCCTGAAAAATCCGCATGGTTTGAATGTAGTTTTCCAGCTTGTTGTACATGTCCATCGCACTTTCATCGGTCACGTCAAAACGGTGTTTGCGGGCAAAGGTGTTTCGGATACGGTCTTCAATAGCCTGGCTCTCTTCCAGCGTTTGCCCATTGATGGTGATGGCGAAATTATGCAGCCGGTTGGAACCGTTAAAAACCTTCTGAGCGGTGGAGACGGGCATGTAAGCATTGCGGTTTCGGGTGGATTCCGGCTCAATGCAAACCCCGACGACCTTGAAAGGCACCTTATTGATTTTAACGTATTCGCCCAGTGCTTCTTTTTCTTTAAAAAGGGCGGTGTGAATATCTTTTCCGAGGACAACCACCTTCCGGGTTTGAAGAATGTCAACATCGTTGATGAAGCGGCCTTCCAGCAAGACCATATTGTCAACATCATTCAGTTCGGGGTGGCAGGTTACGGTGGTGTATTCGCCTGACTCTCTTCCATAGGAATAGCGGGTATTTCCCATGTAATAGCGACCGGATGCCGTTTCCACGCCGGGAATGTTGGTAATAATGTCGTAGTCATCGTTGTGAAATTGAATGGGGCGTCCCGGTTTTAGCCCTTGGTGGGCAATGGTGGTTTCGCCGGTCCAGATCCACATGGCATTTACGGCATCATTCATGAAATTGCTGGCCACACCATTGCTGAGTCCATTGCCGGAGCCCAGCAAAATCATCAGCATAAAAATTCCCCAGGCTACAGAAAAGCCTGTAAGGAAGGTGCGCATCTTATTTTTTTTGATGGTTGACAGGATTTCCTGCCATTTATCGAGATCGAACATGGTCAGGAGTTAAGCGGTTTCCAATTCTTTGTTGTACGTATGACGAAAGGCCCGCAAATCTCCGTTGCGGATGATTTCATCGATTCGTCCGTCTTTTAGGCGAACTACTTTTTGGGTCATGGCGGCAATGTCATGCTCGTGAGTGACAATGATAACGGTAATTCCATCGTTGTTAATTTCTTTCAGAATTTCCATTACCTCGTAGGATGTTGAGGTGTCCAGCGCTCCAGTAGGCTCATCGGCCAATATGATCTTGGGGTGCGAGATCAGGGCGCGGGCAATGGCTACCCGTTGTTTTTGACCACCCGACATTTCATTGGGCATGTGTTCGGCCCAGGGCGCCAGTCCCAGTTTGTCCAGGTATTCCATGGCGATGGCGTTTCGCTTTTTGCGGTTTACCCCCTTGTAATACAGCGGAAGGGCTACATTTTCCATGGCGTTTTTAAAGGAAATGAGGTTGAAGGACTGAAAAACAAAGCCCACCATTTCATTGCGAAGTTGAGCGGATTTCTTTTCGCTCATGTTGGCAATCAGTTTGTTGTCCAGGTGATACGTTCCCTCGTCATAGTTGTCGAGCATGCCCAGAATATTGAGCAGGGTTGATTTTCCAGACCCGGAGGACCCCATGATGGAAACAAACTCGCCCTGCTCGATATCCAGGTCGATTCCTTTTAACACGTGCAGCTTGCTGCTTCCCATGACATAGGATTTGTGAATGTTGTTCAGTGTAATCATTGTTTTCTTGTTTTCGGCTTTCTACAATCAAAATTCATGAATTCACGGCTTATTTCAGAAATTTATTCGATGAACGGCAGAATTTTAGGTGTCAATGGTGTTTTTTCCTTTCGGTTGGTTCTTCGGATAAATTGGGAAAAGAGTGTCTCTTGTACTTAGGACGAATAGATGGACAAGACGTTACAGAAAAAATCAAAAAATAGCTGGCTGAGTATAAGGCTTTTGTTTTTCAAGAAATAGTTTAACTTTGGAATATGCTATTGCAATTCTGTTGAAAGGTGCTCAAAGAGGAACATTGCGGAAACAATGAATCAGAAAATTACGATTAGAGAAGTCTCGAAAGATGAAGTGTGGATGAATCACAATCACATTCGTCTGATAGAAGACCAGGTATTTCATATTGTGGCCTGTGGAGAACAAACCTCCGAAATGGCTTACACTTATCTTGACATATTTGACCGAATGCTTTCCGGCTCGTCGAAACCGGTGAGTTACCTGGTTGATTTGAATCAGGCTGGGAGGAACTCAAGCGAGGCTCGCCGGGTGTGGAAGCAAATTGGGGATTGTGCCCAAACACATCGGATTGCACTTTTTGGTCTACATCCGGTAGCGGAGGTGTTGGCTTGTTTTGTAATCGGGATTAGCAATGAGCAAGAAATGCGTTTTTTCAGAAATGAAACCGCAGCGATGAACTGGCTCAGGAAAGAGCCGGTTAGTCGTAAACAATGAATTGTAATTTAGTAAAGCCCCGAAATGAATGACTACACCCGCCGACCAAAAACGAATTAAGGAGATGATTCGGGTAATTATGGAGGTTGCCCGGGGCGATTATTCGTCACAAATTACTGTATCCGAAAAAAATGATGATCTGGATTCGCTGGCCATGGGCCTGAACCTGATGATTGATGATATCAGATCCAGTTTCGAAGTGGAATTGGAGAATGAGCGGATCAAGCAAAAAAATGTGGCCTTAAAGCGGCTGGTGGAGCAGGTAGAGGAGAGTGATCAGCTGAAATCCGCTTTCCTGGCCAACATGAGCCACGAGATTCGAACCCCGCTAAACTCCATTCTTGGTTTTTCTGATTTATTGCAGCCTGAGCTCGAAGAAGAATCCTTCTGGCGCTACAAAAGTATTATTCAAAACGCCGGGAATCAGCTTACACGAATCATCGATGATATTTTAGATATTTCGAAACTGGATGCCCATCAACTCTCACTTTTCATTCAAGCAACCGATTTGAACCAGTTGATGCAGGAGGTCTATGAAGTCCAGCTTGGGCGTCAGCGCTTACAAGCAAAACATTTGCTGGAGCTGAGAGCCCCCCGATTGCCTGAGGAAGGTCAGTTTGTGATTGACACAGATCCGGTTCGTCTGAAACAAGTTCTGAATAATTTGATTGATAACGCGGTGAAATTCACTCATAAAGGATGGATCGAATTTGGCTATGTGCTTAAGCCCTCATCAGCTAATCAGGAGCTGGAATTCTACGTGAAAGATACCGGCATTGGAATTAATGAAGAGCAACGGCTATTTGTGTTTGAGCGTTTCTTTCAGGATATGACTTTGCAGATGAATGAAGGCACCGGCCTGGGATTAAGTATTTGCAGGGGACTGGTTGAATTATTGGGAGGGGAAATCCGGGTCGAGTCCGAATTAGGAGCCGGAAGTTGTTTTTATTTCACACTCCCGCTGCATGTTGCGGATAAGCCTAAAGAAAGTAAGCTTCCCCAACGGGTAAATGGTAAGAAGCAGAAAGTGGAAACAGTGTTTGTTGCTGAGGACAGTAAGGAGTCGTCCATTTACCTGGAGGAGATTTTGACTGCCGAGGGAATGACTGTTAAGCATGCGACGAATGGACAGGAATTACTGGACCTGTTGAACAAACAAACGCCTGATCTGATTTTGATGGATATTTGCATGCCTGTTAAAAATGGCTTCGAAACCATTGTTGAAATCCGGAAACGAAACCTTGCTGTGCCGGTGATTGCTCAAACAGCCTATGTATTGCCCGAAGAAAAGGAGCTGATTTTGTCGTTAGGGTGCAACGGATATGTTGCCAAACCCTACAACCAGGAATGCCTGATGCAGATGATTCGAAAAGTAGTGGATTAATCCCGTGTCTCTTCGCAAGTAACTGCTTGCCATTTCCCTTGGATAACCACTCCTGCAATTCCCATTTTTTGAGCGGCTTGTAAAGCATCATCAGCGGTATGCACAATGGGTTCTCCCTGCGCGTTGAAAGAGGTATTGATCAAGGCTTTCACCTGGTACTTTTCATCCAGTAGGTTGAGTAAGTCCCACAAGTAAGGATTTTGCGCTCGCTCAAACAGGCTTTGAATGCGGGCAGTTCCATCGGCATGCACAGCTCCGGCTATTTCTTCCTGCTTCTCGGTCAGAATGTCAAAATCCAGCAACATGTACCGACTTAGGTGATGAATAGCCTGAAGTCCGGTAAAATAGCGGGTGTTCTTATCAAGCATCACCGGCGCTACCGGACGATACCATTCCCGCTTTTTGTGCTGCATGCTTACCTTTTGAGCCAGTCGGGTGTCATTGGCCAGGCATAGCAGGCTACGGTTGCCCAATGCGCGCGGACCGGCTTCTCCGTGTCCGTTGCACAGCCCAATTACCTTTCCTTGGAGCAATTGTTGGGCCGCTTGTTCCAAGTCCTCCAAACCATATTCGGGCGGAGTTGCATCCAGCTTCCAGTTATTCAGATATGGCGAATGCGTTTTAACCTGTCCGTGCTTTTTCCATTCGGCAAAGGCTGCAGCACCCAAGGCAAGCCCCGAATCTTCGCAACAAGGAGGGATAAATACCTCTTCAAACAGGTCCGACTGAATCAACCGGGTGTTGGCAACGATATTGAGGGCACACCCACCTGAATAGTAGAGTGTTTTGCTTTGCGTTTGTTGTTGAAGCCGCTTGAAAATTTGTAAGCTCTCACGAACGAATAACTCATGCAGGGTAGCAATCAGGTCTTGCACCCATTGGTTTTTCTGGTCAAAAGCTTTTAAATCAAGATTGAAATCAGCTTTTGCCTGTTTGAAAAACATGGATTTTTCCCCCCAGATGTTCTGGAAGTAATTATTATCCTGAAGCCACTGTTCAAGTGCAGGTTGATAGGAGCCGTGTCCGGCCAGCCCCATCATTTTACCCGGCACTGAATTTTGTTCGTTTAGTTTGGCCCCTATGACGGAAAATACCAGTGCATTGGCATTGAATATGGACGTAAGGTACTGGTAATCCCAATGTGCCTCAATTTTGCGGATGGTGTTATCTTCAAAAGTCCAGGCTGAAAAGTTGCTTTTACTGGCGCCGCCGTCAAAATGAACCAGCAGGCTGTTGTTTTTGAAATTCCCGAAAAAAGGCAGGCAGGTAAAAACATGCGCCAGCTCGTGATTCAATGCCCAGGCATTGGCTTGCTGCCCAAACCACCAGCATTGTCCTTCCTCGAGGTCAGTGGCCAGCTCTTTGCTCAGCGGAGCTTCAAAGCGGGCATTTCCCTGAGCTGACAGAAAAGTACGTCCAACCACATTGTCCACAAAAACCAAATCAAAGGTTTCGGCCAACAGTTTACGGTCTTTTAACAGGTCGTAAAGCTGCTCGTGCAGGCGGTTGTCACGCTTGCGTCGCGACAGGCGTTCCAGTTGAAGGAATTCCCGAACCTGACCATGCTGCATGATTGCCAGGTTATGATCGTGCACATAAAAGGGATATTCATAAGTGTCGCGATCCTGGATACCATAAATTGCCAGTGTTGGCCTTTCCGGAGTCATGATACAAATTGCAGGTAAATGATTAAGGCGATGAATAGATAAACAAACAGGTTGCCCCAGAATTTTTGCTTCATAAAAATCAGGTAGTTGGAGATCAGGTAAGTCAACGGAAGTGACATGATCACCACAATTTCCTGTGAAACAGCAGGAACAAAAAGGAGCAGGGCAAAGGCAATGAGCGTAATCAGAAAAAACACCTGAAAGTTTTTGCGGGTACTTATTTTTTTCTCGTCATACTGATTCAGCAGGAAAATTCCGCCCAGAAAACTTACCAGCATCAAATACCCCAGGTAAACTTGCAGGGGAGTGTTGCCACTAAAGAAGGAGTTTTCGGTTTCAAAATTAACCAGAATTGTATCCCAAAATGCAGGCAACTGGTTGGTTAAATAATGATAGGACCAGGTGAATAGCCAGGGAACAGCCAGACCGAGTACCGGGAGTGCAAAATTTCGCCATTGCGGACGTTTCTTGATCAGGGCAAAGCCAACCCAGATGATGGGAAAGAAAAAGACCAGGTTGAGGTAAAACAAAGACCCCAGCCCGATGAGAAATCCGGCTTCGAACGCACTGTCATGAAACTTTTCTTTTTCGTAGGATTGGAAAATCCGGTCGACACAAAGAAGCAGAAAAAGCAAGGCGAAATACACCGGATGCAGGGTATGCAAGGTGATCAGTCCGCCGATGATGAGTACAAAAATATTGGAGGGCAGAAAGGTCCGCACCCGAATAAAAGCATACTCCGTGTTTAATTTCAGGATGAGAAAGGAAAAGACAATCACAAAAAACATGGAGAGCAAGTTGCTCAACAAGGCTGAATGTGCCACCCATTGATGAACGAATCGGTACAGAAACATGTCATTTTCCCCTTCGAAATAAGGGAAGTAGACCGGGTCAATGTATGAACGAAACCAGAGTCCTGCCACCAAAAGCGGAATAAGAATAAAGTGATAGGCCTGGTTTGTCTTGAGTATCCTGAGTATCATAAATTAGCAGTGGTTGGATGTCTCTTTCCTTTTTTATCGCGGGTTGTGGAGGAGAACTTTACAAGTCAAATCCGAGATCTTTGCGATAGTATTTGCCCTCAAAACTAATTTTTTCAGCATTGGCATACGACTGCGCCAAAGCCTCCTGACGGTTTGCTCCGTACGAGCTGACGGCAAGCACGCGTCCTCCGGCTGTAACAACTTCCTGGCCTGCTTGCTTGGTTCCGGCATGAAACAGCAAACTGTTTTCTACCTGATCGAAGCCACTCATCACTTTGCCATTTTCGTAATCGCCCGGGTAACCTCCGGAAACTAGCATAACCGTAACGGCAGCACGTTCGTCAATTTCGATTGACTGCTCGGCCATGGTGCCATCGGCAGCAGCTTCGAGCAAGGCCACAAAGTCGGATTTGATGCGAAGCATGACGGCTTCGGTCTCCGGGTCGCCCATGCGTACGTTGTATTCAATAACATAAGGTTCGCCTCCGCAGTTGATCAATCCGAAGAAGATAAATCCGTTGTAAGGAATGTTGTCTTTCTGCAAGCCTTCAACGGTTGGTTTAATGATGCGCTCTTCAATTTTTTGCATAAAGGCAGCATCAGCAAACGGAACGGGACTGATTGCGCCCATACCTCCGGTATTAAGTCCGGTGTCGCCTTCGCCAATACGTTTGTAGTCCTTGGCCTCCGGAAGAATCTGGTAATCTTTTCCATCGGTAATGGCAAACACGGATAGCTCAACGCCGCTCAGGAATTCTTCAATAACCACCTTGCTGCTGGCTTGTCCGAATTGCCCGTCAAGCATGGTTTTCAGCGAGGCTTCTGCTTCCGGCAGGTTGTCTATAATCAACACGCCTTTACCAGCTGCCAGCCCGTCGGCTTTTAAAACGTAGGGCGCCTGCATGGTTTTCAAAAATGCCAGTCCTTGCTCCAGGGTGTCGGCGGTTACGGTTTGGTATTTTGCTGTTGGAATCTGGTGACGAGCCATGAACTCTTTCGAGAAATCCTTCGAGCCTTCCAATAAAGCACCGGCTTTTTGTGGGCCTACTACCCGGATGCTTTTGAGTTCTTCGTCAGCCAGGAAAAAGTCATGCAAGCCTTCTACCAAAGGGACTTCAGGACCCACCACAACAAGGTTGATGGCTTTTTCTAGAACCACTTTTTTAAGGGCTTCAAAATCGGTAGCACCTACAGCAATGTTTTCGCCAAACTCGGCGGTTCCGGCATTTCCGGGGGCAATAAATAATTGATTGACTTTAGGTGATTGCTTGATTTTCCATGCCATGGCATGCTCTCTACCTCCTGATCCAACGAGTAAAATATTTAACATGATCCTTTAAATTTGTCTGTTTATTGTTTGCCTTTTTCGGGGAGTAAGGCAAATTGATATCCTTTTTCTTTTAATTTTCTGATGACAACCGGCAATGCCGGTTTTAAGTTTTTCTCCGCCTTGATGGAATCGTGAAAAATCAGGACCGATCCCGGGCGCACAAAGTTAAGCACATTTTTTACAACGGCCTCAGGGCCAATTTGGGCTTGGTAATCACGGCTAATCAAATCCCACATTACAATCTGGTAGTTCTGGTTTAACTCCCGGTATTGCGATTGGCGCATCCACCCGTGAGGAGGGCGCATAAAGGGAGAGTCGATGTAGCCGGCTGCTTTTTCAACATTGGAAAAAAAAGTGTCGTCCGGATTTTTCAACCCTTGCATGTGGTTGAAGGTGTGATTGCCGGTTTGGTGCCCTTCAGCTTTGATTTGCTGGTACAAATCGGGGTACCGTTGGACATTTTCGCCCACACAAAAGAAACAAGCCTTGATATTTTCTTCTTTCAACAGCTTTAAAACCCAGGGAGTGACTTCAGGAACCGGCCCATCGTCAAAGGTTAGCACCACCTGCTTTTTGTTGCCTGAAAGTCGCCAGATAGCGTCAGGGAAAAAGCAGGTTGCCAACTTTGGGGGCCGTATTCTTGGGTCAAATCTTAGCATTAGTTAATGGTGCTGTAGGCTTGGAAATAGCTTTCAAAACTTTGTATAATCTCTTTTGATAACTCTTCTTGCTGATAGTTGTTGGTGATGAGACTCATTTCGCGCATGAAATACATGATGCGTTGAATTTCTTCACTTACCGACACAATGAACTTCGAGTCCAGTGACAAAAAATAGTCCATTTCTTCCTGGTATGATTCATAAATTTCGCGGATAAGGGCTGTCCCTTTTTCCAGATCGCCGGCTGCCAGGTAGTTCTCGGCCAGTTGCAGCGAAAAGTAATTGTACGGAACGACTTCATGCGGAATCAGCTCCAGGCTTTTATCCAGCACCTGAATGGCCGAATCCTTTTTACCTTCCTGAACCAGACTTTCGGCCAGGCGGTTGAAGTTGTTGCGGATGTTCATCATCATGCGCTGGTTGTTTTCATCGATGTAAACATCCGGGTCATTCATGTTACCCCATTTGAAGTCGTGCATCATATGCTGGTACATCCGGTCGGTATTGACGCTTCCGAAATACATGCCCGACTGTTCGGTTTTAACCGGAGTAAAGCGGTAGGCAAAACCGTCAAGCTGGAAATAATCCTGCAAGCCCAGGTATTTGTCGCGACCTACGGTAATGGCATAATAAATTGGCCGTTCCCAGTCTGAATTGGCAATCATGTCCAGGACCATCAGCTCATCTTTGGTGATGTAGTTTTTGTTGCCAAAATCAATGTAGATGGTGTCCACAATGGCGTCGTACTGCGATTCGGGAACAACTTTGTTTTTGATCACCGCTTCCTTGTCCACTTTCAGGAACAATCTTCTGGAAGGAATGTACGAGGCATTATCGGCTTGTGCAAGCTTGGTTCTTGGATTATCATCTTTAACAAAGTCGAGCGCTTTTTTCAGATCAACAGCACCTTTGATGCGCGGGTCATCCATCAGGTAAACCACATCGCGGTTACCCTGAACGTACTGGTCTTCGGTAAAGGTGATTGGCAGCGGCTCTGAATCGTAAGCCTTGCGACGCATTTGATCAATGTACCAATCGGTTTGCAGGTAGCTCAGGTTGCACACCCGCAGGTCGGTCCGTACGCCCTCCACTTCCTGGTTGTACCACAAGGGAAAGGTATCATTATCCCCATTGGTAAAAATGATGCCGTTTGGTTCGCAGCTGTTCAGGTAGTTGGCTCCAAAGTCGCGAGCGGTGTAGCGGCCCGAACGGTCGTGATCATCCCAGTTTTCGCTGGCCATAATACCGGGCACCAGAATCAGACTAATTACTGAAACAGCCAGTGCACTAACGGTTTCGGGCATCCATTTTTTCAGGCTTTCAGCCAGAGCAATTACCCCCAGTCCAATCCAGATGGCAAAAGCGTAAAACGAACCGGCATAAGCATAATCCCGTTCGCGCGGCTGGTGCGGGTACTGGTTTAGGTAAACCACAATGGCAAAGCCGGTCAGGATAAACAGGAGGGAAACTACCCACATGTCTTTTTTATTGCGCTGGTAATGGAAGAAAGCACCAATCAATCCTAGTAACAATGGCAGGAAATAATAGGTGTTGCGCGCTTTATTGTTGGCATACGCTTCGGGCAAATCAGACTGGTTGCCTAAGCGGATGGAATCGATAAACGGAATGCCGCTTATCCAGTTTCCGCTCAGCACATCGCCGTGCCCTTGAATATCATTTTGTCGTCCGGCAAAGTTCCACATAAAGTAACGCAGGTACATGTGCGCCACTTGGTAGCGAAGGAAAAACTGCAGGTTTTCGCCAAAAGTCGGAAGCTTAATGGTTTCCGGTTCCCCTTGCCGGTTGGTTATTTGTACGGTTCTTCCTTCAATGCCCGCCCAGCTTTTATAGTCCTCAATATGGTTGGCCTGGCTGCTGTACATGCGAGGGAAGATGGTGGTGAAACGCGAATCGTATTGCGGTTTCTGACGAACATCAGAAACAACATACTTGCCATCCTTCTTGATGTAATAGGGTTTGCCTTGTACATAAGGTGCTTGCGGATCAAGCGGAGTGTTGTAATGCTGTCCGGTTATCAGCGGACGGTCGCCATATTGTTCGCGGTTCAGGTAGCTCAACAATGAGAAAACATTGTCGGGGCTGTTCTGATCCATCGGCGTGTTGGCTGAAGAGCGGATTACGATCATGGCAAAGGATGAATAGCCGATCACAATTACGGTGAAAGCTACCAATACGGTGTTCCAAAGCACCATGTTCTTTTTGGTGGTGTAATGAATGCCATACACAATCAGCCCAATGAGTAGCAGGGCATAAATAATGGCGCCGGTGTTAAATGGAAGTCCAAAACCGTTGACAAACATCAGTTCGAACCAGGAGGCCACGGTGATGACTCCCGGAATAATTCCATACATAATGACCCCCAGAAGTACCATGGAAATGATAAGACTGGCGATGATTCCGTTTCGGCTGACTTCGTATTTTTTGAAATAATAGACAAATACAATGGCAGGGATGGCCAACAGGTTCAGCAGGTGAACTCCGATGGAAAGTCCCATGAGGTAAGCAATCAGGATGATCCAGCGGTTAGCCTGAGGTTCATCGGCCACATTTTTCCATTTCAGAATGGCCCAGAAAACAATGGCGGTAATGAGCGATGAGGTGGCATAAACTTCACCTTCAACAGCCGAAAACCAGAAGGTGTCGGAAAAGGTATAGGCCAGGGCACCAACAACGCCGCTGCCAATAATGGACAGGGCTTGTCCGGTGGTGTATTCATTTTCTTTCTTAACCAGTTTTTGCGCCAGGTGGGTGATGGTCCAGTATAAAAACAGGATGGTAAAAGCACTGGCCAGAGCCGACAGCGCATTGATCATCATGGCGGCGTGGGCCGAGTCGGCAAACAGGGTGAAAAAGCGTCCGAGAATCATGAAGAAGGGGGCACCGGGTGGGTGTCCTACTTCCAGTTTATACGAAGTTGTAATAAATTCACCACAGTCCCAGAAACTGGTGGTTGGTTCAATCGTCATTAAATAAACAACGGCTGCAACTAAAAACACCAGCCAGCCGGTAACATTGTTAATGAACTTATAATTTCTCATTCGTTAAAGATTTCTATTTAAGAGGTTTAATTAAACGCTTGGTTTGCCTGTTGAATCGCTTTTGTTGGCAAGCAGGCTAAGTCCTGTTAAGCACTTGTATTAACCGCTTCTATTTTCATGTTTTTTTGATGTTTGCGAAGATAGTACATTCTTTGAACTCAGACTAATCAGAATATAAAATTAAGCGTTTTTAACAGCCTGTAAATAGTGCTTGTTAACACTTTTTAAGATGGTCTCAGCAGCAGAGGTAATCGCTTTTACCAGACTAAAGGCCCTGGCCCGAGATTGATTTAAAGGGAACAACCAAAGGTTATTTTGGAGTGCCGAATATAAGAGGTTAAAGGTTGTGAGGGACTTGCATTTGTATGAATGTTAGCTCCTTCGTTTCTACTTGACCAGTTTGATCAGGTATTCTGTTAACTTAATAGATCGGTCCAGACCCAGTTTTTTTCGAAGACGTTTTCGGGCTACATAAACCCCATTCAGGCTAATCCCCAGTGCTTCTGAAATTTGATGGGAGTCCTTATTTAGGAAAATCAAGGATGCCAGCTTCAGGTCGTTGTTGTTAAGGTTCTTGTGTTTTGTTGTTAAGCAGGAACGAAATTGAAAATCAATTTCAACAGGATTCATTGGTGCTTCGTTGAGTGAAGGATGCTGAAAAGCGAGGCTGGTGTTTTTAACTTTTCTGAGCTCGCATTTAAGCAAGGCAATGTTTTGCTCCAGGCATCTTCTTTCAATGAGTTGCTGGTCGGTTTCCTGGCGTGATTCCAAACGAACAGTGGTTTGAACAAACTTTTGGGAGCCCGCATAAACATAGCAGGTTTTTACCTGAGTGGGAAAAAGCGTGCCATCTTTTTTCCGGTTGATTCGTGGCACAAATTCTCCACGAGTGAGGTGCTCCTGGGGGATTTCCTCCGGGAATAGCTTGGCAAAATCCTCCGGAACGAGTTGGGTGACCGGCAGGCCTATGAGTTCCTTCGGGTCTGGATATCCGAACAGGGATGCAGCCAATGGATTTGCCGTGATGACCTGCCCTTTTATGCTGACTAAAAAGAGGGCTTCCTGACGGCATTCTGTCGTCTGAAAAATTAAATCCTCAATTTCTAGTTCTTCCATAGCATACGTTCATTATCCAATTTGCCACGAAAGATAAAAATAAAATTTCCGATGGGGTAGTCTATGCTCATGCAATTGTTAAAAAAGAATGTAAAAAATTAGGCTGAATGTACCCAAACTGTACCCATAATCAGTCTGCAATTCGCATGGATAAGCCCTAATTTTGGCGCACAACTACCTGTATAACATATTGTACCCTTTGTGATAAATTAGAAATATGAGAGAATTTTACCTGTCACGTGACCTGAGGTCTTTTAGACACACAATTTTAAGAGGCTTTTTCGTAAGCCTTTTTTTACTGTTTGCCGTAACGACAAAATTAGCGGCCAACGAACGAGTGATTGTTAGTGCCGAACCTGGCCAAAAAGCCATAAGTTCAACGGAACGTTTGCTGGTTAATGCAATCGGTTCATCGGAATCAACAATCTTTGCGGAGAATGCCTTTGGTGTGGAGAATGATCTTACCCCTCCCACGGTATTAACGAAGAACATTTCCTTAGCTCTGGATGAAACCGGAAGCGCAATGCTTACGCCACAAATGATTGATGCCGGCTCTTCAGATAATGTTGGCATTGCTGAAATGACGCTGGATATTACTTCTTTTGATTGCAGCCAGTTGGGAGAGCATTCCGTTACCCTTACAGCTAGGGATGCTGCCGGTAACAGTGCCTCGGCAACAGCGGTGGTTGCCGTTGTTGATAACACTCCTCCGAGTCTGTTAACCAATAACTTTAGGATAGTGCTTGATGCCGAAGGAAAGGCCGTTTTTACACCCGAAGACTATTCGATTGAAATGACTTTAACGATGGATCCGCAATATGCATCTAATATGGTTAAGGTTGACGGTTTTGAAACTGGCGGGCCGGCACCGGAGGATTTGGATGGCTTGTTTTTTACGCTTGATGGTTCAAGCTTTCATCAGCTTTTCTTTGAAGAGACGAACCGATATTCTTCTATTTTTCACTTAGATATGGATGGTGAGAGCACGACTCCGAATGCATATGATCTATTTGAAGGTAGATCCGGTGAGTTTAGCTTGAATTTTACCCTGTGGAAGGATAACTGTGGTGAGGTGCTGACGGATTTAACTCCACGAACATTTGGCTGCGAAGAGGTGGGTGATCATCCCCTGTCGCTGACTTTAACCGACTCGCAGGGCAATCGCAGAGAGGAAACGTTTAGCATTACGGTTACAGACACCATACGTCCGGTTTTATCAGTCCAAAACTTCACGGTTAATTTTGAGAGTGATGCGGCCGAAGCAATTACCATCACTTCAGAGGATTTGGTTGTTGAGGCTACAGACAATTGCGGGATACTGGAACTTGTTTTAAGTCGAACGACCTTTAGTCCGAAAGATGCGGGAGAAAATGAAGTCACCGTGACCTTAACCGATGTGCATGGTAACCGAATTGAGAAAACAGGTATTGTTACGGTTACTGCACCGGACAACACGCCGCCAGTGGTTTTAACCCAGGATATTACGGTTGAGTTGGATCCGTCGGGAAAGGTAAACATCCGCCCGGAACAGATCGACAAGGGATCGACCGACAATCTCCGGATTACAGAACTTACCTTGGATCAGTCTTCTTTTGATTGCAGCCAGTTGGGAGAGCATACCGTTACCCTTACAGCTTGGGATGCTGCTGAAAATAACGCTTCGGCCCAGGCAGTGGTTACTGTTGTTGATAATACCCCTCCAGTCTTATTAGACAGTAAACTAACGCTTGTGCTTGATGCCGAAGGAAAGGCCGTTTTTACACCCGCAGACTATTCGTTTGAAACGACCTTAACGATGGATCCAAACTATACAAATAATAAGATTATTGTTGGGGGTTTTACAGCTGACGGACCGGCACCGGAGGACTTGGATGGCTTGTTTTTTACGCTTGATGGCACAAGCTATCATCAGCTATTCTTTATCTATACAGATAGTAATCATTACTCCTATTATTACATTGATGCAGATGGCCCTAGAATAACTCCGAATGCGCAAGACCTATTTGGAAAAATATCCGCGGAGTTTACCTTGAATTTTACCCTGTGGAAGGATAACTGTGGCGAGGTGCAGCCCGATTTAACTCCAAGAACATTTGGCTGCGACGAGGTGGGCGATCATCCCCTGTCGTTGACTTTGACCGATGCACAGGGCAATAGTCGTGAGGAAATGCTAACCATTACGGTTACCGATACCATACATCCTGTTTTTTCAGCCCAAAACCTGACACTTCATTTTGAGAATGATGCGGCCGACGCAATCACCATAGCTCCGGAGGATTTGGTTACTTGGGCTACCGACAATTGTGGAATTCAGGAGTCTGTTCTAAGCCGAAGTACCTTTAGCCCGAAAGATGCGGGCGAAAATAACGTCACCGTGACCTTAAGCGATGCGCATGGAAATACCGTTGAGCAAACGGTTGTTGTTACGGTTGCTGTACCGGACAATACGCCACCAGTGGTATTAACCCAGGATATTACGGTTGAGTTGGAGCCGTCGGGCAGGGCAAGCATCAGCCCGGAGCAAATTGACAAGGGATCGACCGATAATTTGAGAGTTACGAACCTTGCCTTGGATCAGTCTTCTTTTGACTGCAGCCAGTTGGGAAATAATACGGTTATGCTGACAGCTTGGGATGCTGCCGGCAACAGCACTTCAGCTCCGGCGGTGGTTACCGTGGTTGATAACAGGGCTCCAGCCCTGAAAAGCAGGGGTTTAACGCTTGAGCTTGATGCCGACGGGAAAGCCGTTTTAAGACCAGAGGATTTTTCGTTTGAAATGACTCTAAACTTGTTTTTGTACTATGATAATCTAATTCGAGTTAATGACTTCAAGGCTGATGGGCTTATCCCGGAGGATTTGGATGGCTTATATTTTACGCTTGATGGTTCAAGCTATTATCAGCTAATTTTTTATAGAACTGTACAAGATGAGGCCTATTATACGATGAATACGGATGGCTTTGGTTCGACTCTGATTGCACAAGAGATCTTTGGAAAGAAGTCTGGAGAGTTTACCTTGAGATTTTTCCCGTGGCATGATATCTGCGGCGTGCAGGCTTCGGTCAGTAAAGAAGTATTTAGCTGCAACGAGGTGGGCGATCATGAAGTCACGCTAACCGCAACCGATGCCAGCGGCAATGCGTCAAGCCAGCAAACGATTATTACCGTTGTTGATAACACCCCTCCGAGTCTGTTAACCAATAACTTTAGGATAGTACTTGATGCCGAAGGAAAGGCCGTTTTTACACCCGAAGACTATTCGATTGAAATGACTTTAACGATGGATCCGCAATATGCATCTAATATGGTTAAGGTTAATGGTTTTGAAACTGGCGGGCCGGCACCGGAGGATTTGGATGGCTTGTTTTTTACGCTTGATGGTTCAAGCTTTCATCAGCTTTTCTTTGAAGAGACAAACCCATATTTTTCTATTTTTCACTTAGATATGGATGGTGAGAGCACGACTCCGAATGCATATGATCTATTTGAAGGTAGATCCGGTGAGTTTAGCTTGAATTTTACCCTGTGGAAGGATAACTGTGGTGAGGTGCTGACGGATTTAACTCCACGAACATTTGGCTGCGAAGAGGTAGGCGATAATCCCCTGCCGCTGACGTTAACCGATTCACACGGTAATCGT
The DNA here is from genome assembly GCF_050589705.1 of Sunxiuqinia rutila. Lineage (NCBI taxonomy): Bacteria > Pseudomonadati > Bacteroidota > Bacteroidia > Marinilabiliales > Prolixibacteraceae > Sunxiuqinia > Sunxiuqinia rutila. The sequence continues at coordinate 188,933 of NZ_JBNGOT010000004.1, read as the reverse complement.
ATGGAGGAAACGCTAACCATTACGGTTGCCGACACCATTCGCCCGGCTTTATCGGTTCAAAATTTTACGGTTAATTTTGAAAGTGATGCCGCCGAAGCGATCACCATCACTTCAGCGGATTTAGTTGTTGAAGCTACGGATGTTTGTGGAACACAGGATACGATTTTAAGTCGAACTACCTTTAGCCCGAAAGATGCGGGGGAAAATGAGGTAACGGTGACTTTAACTGATACGCATGGAAATACCGTGGAGCAGCGGACAATTGTTACGGTTACCGCTCCGGATGATACACCGCCGGTAGCCTTAACGCAGGATATTACGGTAGAGTTGGAGCAATCAGGAACAGTAAACATCAGCCCGGAGCAGATTGATAATGGTTCGACCGATAATTTGAGAATCACAGAGCTTACCTTGGACCAGTCTTCTTTTGACTGCAGCCAGTTGGGTGATAATATTGTTAGGCTGACGGCTTGGGATGCTGCCGGCAACAGTGCTTCAGCTACAGCAGTGGTTACAGTGATTGATAATTTGCCACCAGCCCTCGTGACCAGAAATCTAACGCTTATGCTTGACGCGGATGGAAAGGCAACCTTTACGCCGGAGGACTATTCGTTTGAAGTATCCTTAACGGTGTCTCCGTTCTATTCATCTAATCAGGTTGTCATTGGCGGCTATAAGGTTGGCGGACTGACGCCGGAAGACCTGGATGGTTTGTCCTTTACACTTGACGGTTATACCTTTCATCGGTTATTCTTGGCTTACAACTATAACAGTTATTCTTATGTATATAATATCGATAAAGATGGTTACAGTTCTACTCCCAATGCGCGGGACATCTTTGGAGATACATTCGGGGAAGTTAGCTTCAAATTTGCCCTGTGGTATGATAACTGCGGCGAAGTGCAGTCTGATTTAACACCAAGAACATTTTCATGCGAAGAGGTAGGTGATAATCCCCTGCCGCTAACGTTAACCGATGCACACGGTAATCGTATGGAGGAAACGCTAACCATTACGGTTACCGACACCATCCGTCCGGTTTTATCGGTTCAAAATTTTACGGTTAATTTTGAAAGTGATGCCGCGGAAGCGATCACCATCACTTCAGCGGATTTAGTTGTTGAAGCTACGGACAATTGCGGGATTCAGGAGCCAGTCTTAAGCCGGAGTACTTTTAGCCCGAAAGATGCGGGGGAAAATGAGGTAACGGTGACTTTAACAGATACGCATGGAAATACCGTTGAGCAGAGGACAATTGTAACGGTCACCGCTCCGGATGATACGCCACCGGTAGTCCTAACCCAGGATCTTACCCTTGAGCTGGATCGGTCAGGAAAGGCAAGCATCAGCCCGGAGCAGATTGACAATGGATCGACCGATAATTTGAGAATCACAGAACTTTCGTTGGATCAATCTTCTTTTGACTGCAGCCAGTTGGGGAATAATACCGTTACGCTGACAGCCTGGGATGCTGCCGGCAACAGCTCCTCGGCAACAGCATTGGTTACCGTGGTTGACAAGCTTGCACCAAGCTTACCCACCGGAAATCTGACGCTAATGCTTGATGCTGACGGGAAGGCCGTTCTTACACCGGAGGAATTTTCGTTCGAAATGACCTTAGAGGTGTTCCCTGCACCGGCTAATGGAATTGAGGTTTATGGCTTCAAGGCTGGCGGATTGACCCCAGAGGAGCTGGATGGTTTGTTTTTTTCACTTGATGGAGTGACCTACCATCAGTTGTTCTTTTATGGTAAGCGTGATGAAGTTGCGGCCTACCTAATTGATTCGAATCAATTGGGTATGACTCCGAACGCACAAGAGATTTTTGGAGAGGCCTACGGAGAGTTTACCTTGAGCCTTACCCCGTTTTATGACAACTGCGGGATGCAGCTTACAGCCAGTAAAGAAGTGTTTAGCTGCGAAGAGGTGGGCGATCATGAAATCACGCTAACGGCAACCGATGACAGTGGCAATGAGTCCATCCAACAGACAATCCTTACGGTTCTGGACACAATTTTGCCCAAACTGACGGTTCAGAATTTGGAGTTGGCACTGGATGCCAATGGAAACGCTACCATCAGCGCAAAGGATTTAGTGGTTGAGGCTACGGATAATTGTGGCATTCAAGATACCTTATTAAGTCAATCGGAATTTAGTCATGCAGACGAGGGCGGGAATGAAGTAATCGTGACCTTGGTGGATGTGCATGGCAATCGTGCTGAACAGACCGCTGTGATAAGCATTCCTGACCTTACCCCTCCTACGGTATTAATGAATAACATTTCCTTAGACCTGGATGAAACCGGCAGCGCAACGCTTACGCCAGAAATGATTGATGCTGGCTCTTCAGACAATGTTGGTATAACTGAAATGACGTTGGATATTACTTCCTTTGATTGCAGCCAGTTGGGTGAGCATACCGTTACCCTTACGGCCAGGGATGCTGCCGGTAACAGTGCCTCGGCAACAACGGTGGTTACCGTTGTTGATAACACCCCTCCGAGTCTGTCAACCAATAATTTTACGATAGTACTTGATGCCAACGGGAAGGCCGCTTTTAGGCCGGAAGATTTCTCGTTTGAGATGGCCTTAACGGTTTATAGTGCGAGTACTAACTCAATTGAAATATATGGTTTCAAGGATGATGGATTAGTTCCGGAGGATTTGGATAGCTTGTTTTTTACGATTGATGGTTCTACTTTTCACCAACTATTCCTTAATCCACATTATCTGGGAGGTTCGTATTATTATATTGACACGGATGGCTTCAACCCGACTCTCAATGCGCAAGATTTATTTGGAAAAGCTTACGGAGAGTTTACCCTGAACTTTGCTTCGTGGTATGATAACTGTGGCGATGTGCAAGTTGAGCTAAGCCAACAAGAATTTACCTGCGCAGATGTGGGTAATAATGAAATTGTTCTGACTGCACGGGATGTCAACGGTAATGAAGCAACGGCTGCGATTACGGTTACCGACACCATTCGCCCGGCTTTATCGGTTCAAAACTTTACGGTTAATTTTGAGAGTGATGCCGCTGAAGCGATCACCATTACCTCTGCGGATTTGGTTGTTGAGGCTACAGACAATTGCGGAATTCAGGAGCCAGTCTTAAGCCGAAGTACCTTTAGCCCGAAAGATGCGGGAGCAAATGAAGTAATCGTGACTTTAACCGATACGCATGGAAATACCGTGGAGCAGCGGACAATTGTTACGGTTACCGTTCCGGATGATACACCGCCGGTAGCCTTAGCGCAGGATATTACGGTAGAGTTGGAGCAATCAGGAACAGTAAACATCCGCTCGGAGCAGATTGATAATGGTTCGACCGATAATTTGAGAATCACGGAGCTTTCGTTGGATCAGTCTTCTTTTGACTGCAGCCAGTTGGGTGATAATATTGTTACGCTGACGGCTTGGGATGCTGCCGGCAACAGTGCTTCAGCTACAGCAGTGGTTACAGTGATTGATAATTTGCCACCAGCCCTCGTGACCAGAAATCTAACGCTTGTACTTGATGCCGAAGGAAAAGCCGTTTTTGCGCCGGAGGACCATTTTTTCGAAATGAGCTTATCGGTGTATTTGTACTACTCACATAACTCGTACAATGAGATTGTTGTTAGCGGTTTTAAGGATGAAGGACCAAGGCCGGAAGACTTGGATGGTTTGTATTTTACGCTTGATGGCTCAAACTTCTATCAGTTATTTTTGTACCATCAGCATTCCACTGATTCGTACCTGTATCATTTTGACTCAGGTACCAACAATTCTTCTGGCAATATAGAGCGTATATTTGATGAAACGGACAAGGAATATACCTTAAGCTTTGCCCTGTGGTATGATAACTGCGGCGAAGTGCTGTCGGATTTAGTTGCAAGAACATTTTCCTGCGAAGACTTGGGCGATAATCCCCTGCCGCTAACGTTAACCGATTCACACGGTAATCGTATGGAGGAAACGCTAACCATTACGGTTGCCGACACCATTCGCCCGGCTTTATCGGTTCAAAATTTTACGGTTAATTTTGAAAGTGATGCCGCGGAAGCGATCACCATCACTTCAGCGGATTTAGTTGTTGAAGCTACGGATGTTTGTGGAACACAGGATACGATTTTAAGTCGAACTACTTTTAGCCCGACAGATGCGGGGGAAAATGAGGTAACGGTGACTTTAACTGATACGCATGGAAATACCGTTGAGCAGAGGGCAATTGTTACGGTCACCGCTCCGGATGATACGCCACCGGTAGCCCTTACTCAGAATCTTATCCTTGAGCTGGATCAATCAGGAAAGGCAAGCATCAGCCCGGAGCAAATCGATAATGGATCGACTGATAACTTGAGAATCACCAAATTTTCGTTGGATCAATCTTCTTTTGACTGCAGCCAGTTGGGGGATAATACGGTTACGCTGACAGCCTGGGATGCCGCCGGCAACAGCAACTCGGCCACAGCGGTAGTTACCGTGGTTGATAACACCCCTCCTGCTCTGTCAATATATAATCTTACGGTAATGCTTGATCTAGACGGAAAGGCCTTTTTTAGAGCGGAGGATTTTTCGTTCGAAATGACTTTGGAGGTGACTGCAAAAACGTTTAATAGAATTATACTAAAAGGATTCAAAGCTGGCGGACCCACCCCAGAGGAGTTGGATGGCTTGTATTTTACGCTTGATGGTTCAAGCTATCATCAGCTGTTTCTTATACAAACGTATTCCGGCAGCTCCTATTATTCTATTGATACCGATGGCTATAGTTTGACTCCGAACGCACAAGGTATCTTTGGAAAAGAGACTGGAGAATTTACCTTGAACTTTATCCCGTTTTATGACAACTGCGGGATGCAGCTTACAGCCAGTAAAGAAGTGTTTAACTGCGAAGAGGTGGGCGATCATGAAGTCATGCTAACGGCAACCGATGGCAGCGGCAATGAGTCCATCCAACAGACAATCATTACGGTTATGGATACGATTTCGCCCAAACTGACGGTTCAGCCAATGGAGGCAACTTTGGATGCCGACGGGAATGCCACCATCAGTGCAAAGGATTTAGTGGTTGAGGCGACCGATAATTGTGGTATTCAGGATACTCTTTTAAGCCAGACTGTGTTTAGTCAGGCTGATGTGGGAGAACAGGAAATAATCGTGACCTTGGTGGATGTGCATGGAAACTCGGTGGAGCAAACAGCTGTGGTAACCATTCCGGATATTATTCCTCCCACCATTTCGCTTCCTGCCAATAGTACGGTGGCTAGTGCAGCAGACCAATGTGGCGCACGGGTGAATTATTTGGAAGAGGTGGTTGATGTTTCGGTACTTGATGCTAATATGGAAGTAAGCGGAAGTGTCCAATGGCAATCGTTTAAAGCCGGGGAAACAGGTAGGTTAACGAAACTGCAGCTTCATTTAAATGGACCGGTTACCCCCATGTTTAAATTAGTTATTTTTGAGGGGACAGGTGTTGCCGGGAAAAACATTTACAGTGTCGATTATCAGGGCGAAAGTCACGATCGTGGTTGGCTGGATGTTTCAATTCCTTATGCCGATGCTCCGATGCTTATGGAAGGAGCAAGCTATACCTTTCAAATTGAAGGCACCAATCTTTTATTTGAAGCTTCGTATCCGGGAGTATATTCCGAAGGCCAGTATTATTCATCATTCTATAGTGGTTCTTATGACGTTGATCTGGCATTTAAAGTCTCTGTTACCACAGGAATTGTTGCGCTTGATAACTCAGGCGAGGTAGCAATTACTCAGACTGCCGGCCTGCCAAGTGGTTCCGTCTTTCCGTTGGGAACAACCACCAACACCTTTGAATTTACCGATTTGGGGGGGAACACTGTTCAAAGCTCCTTCACAATTACTGTAGAAGACCAAACGCCGCCAACGCTGGTAACCGAAAACATAAGCCTGGAACTTGATGCCAACGGAGCAGTGACCATTAAGCCGGAAGATGTGATCATCGACGCGATGGATAATTGTGGCATTGCCGATCAGGTGATTTCGCAAACGACATTTGACTGTGCAAACCTGGGCGACAATGAGGTGCTTGTGACCGTGACCGATCAGAGTGGAAACGAAAGCAAGGCTACTGTTATGGTGCGCGTGCTGGATGTAACAAATCCGGCAATCGCACAAAAGGAAGCCATTACGGTTATTGCAGAACCCGGAGCCTGTTCGGCGGTGGTGAACTTTGATTTGCCTGTTGTTAACGATGCCTGTGGGGCTTCGCTCGAACAGATTGCGGGTCTTTTGAGTGGCAGCGAATTTCCGCTTGGAACCACGGAGCTGGTTTTCCGCGCAACCGACAATTCGGGAAATACCACAACATCCAGCTTCCAGATAAATGTAGAATCCATAAATCAGGCGCCAGGGCTTGATGCTTTGGAGAACCTGATGGTGCCTGCGCATCAAACCAGCGTGGAGTTGGTACTGACAGGCATTCATGCCGGAGCCGATTGCGAGGGACAACGGGTTGAAAACATTGTGGTTGATGTTGCTGACCCGTCAATGGTTACGGCAACGCAAGTGGACTACACACCAGGTGAAGAAACAGCCCGGGTAAGCCTTTCGCTTGCCGAAGGTCAAAGCGGAGAAACAACCATCAGCATTCGCCTGAAAGACAATGGAGGAACGGCAAATGGCGGATTGGATGAAACTCAGGCAAGTTTTACGTTAAGGGTGCTGGAAAACCAGGCTCCGGAGGTGACTGGAGAGAACCTGACGATTTATGTGGACAAAGAAAGTACCGTGACGGAGGACTTGTCGGCCAACCTGTTCAGCGATGCGGACGAAGGTGACCGCTTATCGTATCACATGAGTCTGGAAGATGGCACGACGTTGCCGGCTTGGGCCAATTTCAATCCGGAATCGGTGGAACTGACCGTGGCTCCAACCGAAACAGAGCTGGGTGAGCACCGGTTTAAATTAACGGCCACCGACCTTTCAGGTGCCAGCGCAAGCATTGAAGTGCTGGTGGTGGTGCAGATTCCGACCGGGCTGGATGAGCTTACTGAAAGTATGAGCCTAAAGGTTTATCCGAACCCCAGCAGGGGAATGGTGCAGGTTGCTATTCAGGCCGAAAACAGCCTGGAAGTTGAGTTAAGTGTTTGTAACCTGTTGGGACAGGAAATTCATCGTAAAAGCTATTTCTTGTCCGAACCCATTCAGCTCAATCTGTCTAATCAAATGGATGGGGTGTATTTGATTCAGGTGAAGCTGGGAACATCCATCCTGACCAGGAAGGTGATTTTACGCAAGTAAGCTACCTACATATCGACAAGCGAGGCCGTTCAATTGAACGGCCTTTCTTTTTTTATGGCGTGTGGCTGATTCTACCCCAGAAAGCAAGGAGCATCCTGTTCTGATGCCCTGCGTTTTCGCAAATCAAATTCAATAAATGCGCACTGTCGTTATTGATGCTAAGCCCGATAACCCAATATATAATTTGTGCATGTCTGCTTTAACCAGGAATTATGTCGTACCTTTTAGTTTTTTTAGGTTCATCAGTATTTTGTAAATAGAAATTTCACAGAAAGGGAAAGTTGATGTGTTTTTCGCCAGAAGCCAGTTTTGTCAGTGGGGCAGTCATTACGGTGATTGGTGTTGTGACTGTAAGAAAAGTACATCATCCGGCACAGCTTGTCTTTGCAGTAATTCCTCTGTTTTTTGGGATCCAGCAATTTGCGGAAGGTGTTTTATGGCTTAGTCTGTTCACTGACGGTTCAGAAACAATACGCATATTTAGTACTTACTTCTTTTTGGTTATGGCCGAAGTCATCTGGCCATCTTTAATCCCAGTCTCCGTCTTGTTGATGGAGAAAAATGAAAAACGGAGAAAGATCTTACGTGTGTTGCTGATTTTGGGTATGATTTTGTCCGGTTATTATGCCTTCTGTCTGATATCCTATCAGGTATCACCACGAATTGTTTATTATCATGTTCAGTACAATAATGATTTTCCGAGTTTATTGGCGTTACCTGCCTTTGGTTTATATCTGATTGTAACCATCGTCCCTCTTTTTGTTTCAGAAGTCCGAAAAACCAAGTGGCTGGGTATTTTGATGCTGCTGTCGTGCGTTGTTACTATCGTGTTTTTCCGACAGTGCCTTACTTCGGTGTGGTGCTTTTTTGCTGCTTTAATGAGTGGGGTAGTATACTGGATCCTTCACTCGTCAAAGGAAAAATTTAAATTGGGTCGAATTGAATTCTGACCACTATTTCAACCCGGAAAGTTGTTCAAGACCGCTTGCCCAGATTTGAGATGCACGTTTTGTTTTTGTATGGAACAAAAACAAGGGGCACCTTTTCAGATGCCCCTGCTTTTCCCCAAATCAAATTTAAACTCAATAAATAACCAATCTAAATCGATGCATTTTCTTCGATGGGGTTCAAGAATAATTTCAAGTCTTCATCAACGTTGGTGATGCCGGCAATGCCAAAGTTTTCAACCAGTACGTTGGCTACATTGGGTGACAGGAAGGCCGGCAGGGTTGGTCCGAGGTGAATGTTTTTCACACCCAGGTAAAGCAGGGCCAGCAACACAATCACAGCCTTTTGTTCGTACCAGGCAATGTTGTAGGCAATGGGCAGGTCGTTGACATCATCCAGCTCAAAAATTTCTTTCAGTTTTAATGCCACCACTGCCAATGAATACGAGTCGTTACACTGCCCGGCATCAATAACCCGTGGGATGCCGTTAATGTCGCCCAAAGGCAGTTTGTTGTAGCGGTACTTGGCGCATCCGGCTGTCAGGATCACGGTATCTTTCGGCAGTTTCTCGGCAAACTCGGTATAGTAATCGCGGCTCATCATGCGGCCATCGCAACCAGCCATCACAAAGAATTTACGAATGGCTCCGGTTTTTACAGCCTCCACAATGGGGTCAGCTAATTCAAAAACCTGGTTGTGTGCAAATCCACCTACAATTTCGCCTTGTTCAATTTCGGTTGGTGCAGCACATTTTTTGGCATGCTCAATAATTAGGGAGAAATCTTTCATTTCACCCGGCTTGCGGTCCGGAATGTGGATGGCCCCGGTTAGTCCGCTGGCGCCTGTGGTATAAATTCGGTCTTTGTAGCTGGCTTTTTCCAGAGGTGGAACAATGCAGTTGGTGGTGAACAGGATGGGGCCGTTGAACGATTCAAATTCTTCCTTTTGCTTCCACCAGGCATTTCCGTAGTTTCCGGCCAAGTGACTGTATTTTTTGAACTCGGGATAGTAGTTGGCCGGCAGCATTTCGCTGTGGGTGTATACATCTATGCCGGTTCCTTCAGTCTGTTTCAGCAAATCTTCCAAATCCTTCAGGTCGTGTCCCGAAATCAGGATAGCCGGATTGTTGCGTACGCCAATGTTTACTTTGGTGACCTCGGGATTGCCGTATGAGCTGGTGTTGGCAGCATCCAGAAGTGCCATGACATCCACACCAAATTTTCCGGTTTCCAGCGTCAGGTTGACCAATTCATCCACCGTAAGGTCTTTGGTGGTTGCGGCCAGCGCTTCCTGCAGGAAGTCAAAAATCTCCTGTTTCTCATGGCCCAGGTTATAGGCATGCTCGGCATAGGCGGCCAGTCCTTTCAACCCATAAATAATCAACTCTTTCAGGGAGCGTACGTCTTCGTTTTTCTCACTCAGAATTCCCACTTCCTGGGCTTTTGCTTCAAATTCTTCGCCGGTTTTAGCGGTCCAGTGCACCGATTCGTGGGGACTGATGAGCAAGCCGGCATCCGCCACTTGGCCTTTCAGTTCATCGCGAAACTTCAAGGCTTTTTTGATGCGGATAACAAAAGCCGTGTGGTCGAAGTTGGCATTGGTAATGGTGCTGAACAGCCCGTCAAAAATAACTTTGTTGGCTTTGGCATCTGCCTTTCCAACCGTTTTTAACTCGGTATTTAAAATTGAAATTCCTTTCAATACAAAGAGTAAGGTATCTTGCAGGTTGGCTACATCGCTTGGTTTTCCACAAACTCCTTTAATGGTACATCCAATTCCTTTGGCCGCTTCCTGGCACTGAAAACAAAACATATTCTCCATAACTAAACGCGATTATTTTCTGATTAAATGATTTATTTTTTTGATGGTGGCCCCTACGAGAGCAAGGAAGTCATTCCGAATTGGTTTCGGAATCTGCGTCAGCTTAGGAAAGATGCGCTTTTCTCGCAGGTCCTGAAACAAGTTCAGGATGACTCGGTTTGCGATTTGACGCAGTTTCGTAACTGATTGCTATTGGTAGGGCTTGTAATTTTGGGGTGGTAAAAGAAGCCGGGATTCGGTGCTCCCGGCTATTCCTCCTTAAATCCACTCTTCAGCCAATACATCTCCTCTAATTCCTATGACAATTTCTTTTACCGGCACTTTCCGGCTGGCCCGCTCAACAGCCAGCTGGATCAGGTGGGAGAGTCCACCGCAGCAAGGCACTTCCATAATGACCACCGTGATGGTGTTGACCTTGGATTCATCAATCAGCCGGACTAATTTTTCAACATATATTTCTTTTCCCTGATCCAGTTTCGGACAGGCAATGACTAACTTTTTCCCTTTGATAAAGGTTTGGTGAAAACTGCCGTGGGCAAAGGCTGCGCAGTCGGCAGCTACCAACAGGTCGGCCCCTTGAAAATAGCCGGCTGCCGGATTGATCAGGTGCATTTGTACAGGCCACTGTTGCAGCTCGGATTGTCCGGAATGGCTTGCTGCTGGTTGCGGAGCCATCATAAAGGCCGGCTTTTCAAAACTTACCGGAGCTGACCCCGGGCATCCACCGCCGCAACCACTACTTTGCTCTTGCCCCTGGGGCTTGCTGTTATGCACTTCGCTGATAATGGCCGGTACATTCACATTAATCTCTTCCTCATTGGCCTTCAAATAGCGAACAGCTTCCTGTAAGAATCCGGTTTCTCCATGATCTTTCAGATGTTTCAGGTGAGCGATCAACAAGTTTTCGCCTTTCGGAATCATTTGTTTAATCACGGTCACTTCATCGTATTCTTCTGCCTCGCGCTTTTCAATTTCGATGGCTCCCTGCGGGCAATGGCCCAGGCAAGCACCCAGTCCGTCGCACATCAATTCGCTGATCAATCGGGCTTTTCCATCGATAACCTGTAGTGCGCCTTCGTGACAATTGGGGATACATAGTCCGCATCCGTCACACAACTCTTCATCTATTTTTACGATTTCTCTGATCATCTTTTCCTATGTTTGATGCAACAAATGTAGATGGTCTGTGTTGGGGAGAATGTATCAAATGTTACAAACTTGATTTTTTATGCTGAACTATGATTTATTAAGCCGATCGCCGGTTTTTAGGGGGCTGAGCCCGGAGCAGCTAACCGAGCTTTTTCGGGCTGTCCATTACCAGATCCGGAACTTTGAAAAGAATGAGCTGGTGGTACATGCCGGCGATGAATGTAATCGACTGTTTATTGTGCTGAAAGGAAGTGTGAAAGGGGAGATGGCCGATTATACCGGAAAAACCATCAAGATTGAAGATATTGAGGCACCGCGCCCTTTGGCTGCTGCCTTTTTGTTTGGTCAGAATAACCGGTTTCCGGTGACAGTGATTGCCAACGAGCAGGTAAGCTTGCTGAGTATTGAACGGGTTGAGTTCCTCAAGCTGTTGCAGCAGGATTCGCAGATTTTGACCAACTACCTGAACTCGATCTCTTCGCGGGCGCAATTCCTGTCGCAGCGCATTAAGTTTTTATCGTTTAAAACCATTCGGCAAAAGATCGCACACTACCTGCTCGATTTGGCAGGCGATCGTTTGGCAGTGGTGGAGTTACCTCTGTCGCAAGCGCAGCTGGCTGAGTTTTTCGGTGTGACGCGTCCGTCGCTGGCCCGGGCCATGGGTGAGCTGGATCAGGAAGGCTACATTGAAGTGCAACGCCGGACGGTGCGCATTCTGGATAAGCAAAAAATGAACGACTTACTGAAAGGGTGAGGGCCTGTTCGTTAAGTTAGAATTAACACTGATTGTAAATAAATACCAGTCTGTCTTTTATTCTGTAGTTTTGTATGAAAAGGATCGCAATGGAATGTATTCAGCATGGTGAAAAGACGTTTTTGAAATTCCGAAAATTGACCGATTCCGGTGTTTTTCACTTTTCGTCGACCCGAAAAGGGTGGGGAGGCAACGGGCAATCGCGCTTTACGGGTGATCAGCCTGAAACTTACCAGTCTTTTCGGCAGGAGCTGGCCAATGCTTTCCAGCTTGAAGCGAAGCAGTTGGTTATTCCGCGGCAGGTACACGGCAAACGGGTTGTTGTGGTTAATGAGCTTACCGTGCCCGGCGATCTGGAAGAGACAGACGCGTTGATCACCAACCAGCCGCAGTGCTGCATTTGTGTGCAAACGGCCGACTGTGTGCCCATTTTATTGTATGATCCGGTGCGCCGTGTGGTAGGGGCTGTTCATGCCGGTTGGCGCGGTACCGTGCAAAAGATCGTGAGTAAGACCGTTCATGAAATGCAACGTCACTTCAATACCCAGCCCGAAGACCTGATTGCAGGAATAGGCCCTTCCATTCACTTGCATGCCTATGAGGTTGGTGACGAGGTGATTCGCGCTGTACGTGAAAAATTGCCCAATTACCGCGAACTGCTAAAGCCGGCAACAACCCCCGGAAAAGCTTATCTTGACTTGTGGGAGGCGAACAAAAGTCAGCTGGTAATGGCCGGCGTACTTGAAGAACAGATTGAAATTATGGGGTTCTGTTCATTTTCTCACCAAGCCCTTTTCTATTCGGCGAGGCGTGATGGTATTGATACCGGACGTATGATTTCAGGCATTATGTTGGCGAAATAATTATCTTTGCGCCGATATTTATTTCGTGAACAGCAGGTGGCATCACCCTGCCTAAAAAATTAAAAAAATGCACAACGAACTACTGTGGCTGGTTATGTTACTGGCCAATTTTCTGTTAATTATAGCTGCCTATAAATTCTTTGGAAAATGGGGATTGATCATGTGGATTCCAATTTCCGTTATTGTGGCAAACATTCAGGTTATCCAAACGGTTGAGCTGTTTGGCTTGGTGGCTACCTTAGGCAATATTGTTTATGCAACTTCTTTTTTGGTAACCGATATTTTATCGGAAAACTATGGGCGCGAAGATGCGAAAAAGGCAGTGTGGATTGGTTTCTTTAGTTTGATTTCGATGACCTTGCTGATGAATCTGGCGCTTTATTTCCTGCCCCTTGGAGGCGATGCGTTTGCCGGAACAACGCACGAAGCCATAAGCACCATTTTTAAGTTGATGCCCCGCATTGCAGTTGCCAGTTTGGCTGCTTACCTGGTTTCACAAAGCCATGATATTTGGGCTTTTCATTTCTGGAAAAAGCGGTTCCCCACAACCGGTCAGCTATGGTTGCGCAACAATTTAAGCACGATGGTTTCACAGTTGCTGGACAGTGTGGTATTTACCTTCATTGCCTTTTTTGGGGTGTTCGAGCTGAATGTGCTGTGGGAAATTCTAATCACAACCTATTTGCTGAAATGGGCGGTTGCTGCTGCCGATACGCCTTTTGTTTACTGGGCCCGAAGCATTCATAAAAAGGGAAATTTTGTAATTCGCTAAAGCGCAACCTGTTTTTTTTAATGAAAGAACTTTACCTGCTTGCCCATCAGTGGCTTGGTTTGCTTGTCCGCCTTTGTCGGATGTGTTCATCTACAGTGGTTTGAGTTCTTGCTGTAAGTTTCGGACAGCAGTCAACCATTTCCTTATTTGAGGTGTTGAAAATAAAATTCAGCGGCTGATAAAAATAGTTTTATGATGATCTAAAACTATTTATTTTAGCACCTTAAAGTTTGATTGAAAAACAGGACCTATGAAGATATTTAAATTTGGCGGAGCCTCGGTGAGCTCTGCAAGTGCGATCCAAAATGCCGCATCTATTATTGAGTTGTTTCCCGGGCAAAAAGTCATTGTGGTTTCGGCCATGGGTAACACAACCAATGAGTTGGAAGAGCTCGTGAAAAGCTACTTCAACAAAGGCAAAAAAAGCCAGGAAGTGTTCCAGCACATTCAGGATTATCATGCGGGTATTATTGCAGACCTGGGCCTTGGTGAAGAAAACCTGGGGCAGGTGAAACAACTTTTTGCAGCTTTGGATCAGCGTCTGGCAGAGAGTCCGTCACTGAATTTTGATTACGAGTATGACCAGATGGTTTGCTATGGCGAATTGATTTCCACAGCTATCATTTCGGCTTACCTGAATAAGCGCGGCCTGAACAATAAGTGGATGGATATCCGTCAAAGCCTGCGTACCGATGACACGCATCGCGAAGCACTTGTTGACTATAAGTGGTCTGGAATGCTGATTAACAATAATTTCACTTTTAAAAATGTTGACCACTACGTCACTCAGGGCTTTATCGGGTCGACTAATACGAATCAGACAACTACTTTGGGGCGTGAAGGTTCTGACTTTACGGCGGCCATTTTGGGCAACTTGCTGAATGCAGAAAGCGTGACGATTTGGAAAAACGTACCGGGTGTTTTAAATGCCGATCCGGTGGATTTTGAGGATACCGTAAAGCTGGAAGAACTATCTTATAAGGAAGCGATTGAGCTGGCTTACTCCGGAGCAAAGGTTATTCACCCCAAAACCATTAAGCCTTTGCGCAACAAGCGAATTCCACTTCTGGTCCGCCCCTTCGACTTCCCGGATCAGGCCGGAACCATGATTCACGATGTAGACCACCAGCTGGACCTGGTGCCTGTTTTCATTCTGAAGAAAAAGCAAGCGCTGATTACACTGTCACCGTCAGATTTCTCCTTCATCGGGATTGATCAACTGTCCGAAGTATTCAGCTTGTTTAAAAAGCGCCGGATTAAGGTGAATCTGATTCAGCAGTCGGCCATTGATCTTTCGCTATGTATTGATGAACCGGAAGTTGGATTGGAATCGTTGGTTGTTGAGTTGCGTAAGGAGTTTGATGTGCTTTACAACACGGGACTGATTTTAGCCACCATTCGTTTTTACAACGATGATGCGATGGTAAAAATGAAGCAGGGTCGTCAACTCTTTCTGGAACAAAAAAGCCGGCGTACGGCACGTTTGGTGCTGAAATAGCCAAAAGCCGGACAGGCTTGGTTTAACGATGAATCAAGCTGACAAATGAATAAACTGCGGCTCGTTTTTTTCGAATTGCGGGCCGCAGGTGTATATTTCTGTTTTGTTTGTCATAAGTTATCGAAATATCGTACTTTTAGTCAACAAAATCAGAATTAGTTGACTGACCAAATAAAATGCACCATGGCTAAAAGAAAAAAAAGCAAGTTACTTCCTCTACTACTCGTCTTTCTTGTTGTTCTCATCATTGTGTTGGTCGTTGGGAAAAAGAAAGGCTGGTTTGGAAAAGAGTTCGAAGTTAAAGTCACCACCCAAAAGATTGAAAGCAAAACCATCACTGAGCTGATCACGGCTAACGGGAAGGTTCAGCCTGAAACCGAAGTGAAAATAAGTCCTGATGTCTCCGGAGAGATTATTGAGATGGACATTGTAGAAGGTGATCCGGTGAAGAAAGGTCAGCTGTTGGTGGTTATCAAACCCGATATTTACATTCAGGCACTGAACCGGGCCGAAGCCAGCCTGAACTCTTCGAAAGCTCGCTTGGCACAGGCCGAAGCTCAATTGATTGAGCGGGAGTTGGCGTTCAAGCGGTCTAAAACATTGTATGATCAGCAAGCCGTTCCGCAGTCGGAGTTTGAAACTGCTCAGGCCAGTTATAAAGTGTCAGCCGCAGAGGTACGCGCAGCTGAATTTGCCGTAAAGTCGGCTGAAGCCTCGGTAGCTGAAGCCGAAGAGCAGTTGGTGAAAACCAAAATCTATGCGCCCATGGATGGCACGGTATCCAAACTCAATGTTGAAAAAGGCGAGCGGGTGGTAGGAACCAACATGTATGCCGGAACCGATATGATGGTGGTGGCTGACTTGGATCGGATGGAAGTGAAGGTGGAGGTGAACGAAAACGATATTGTGAAGGTGACAAAAGGCGACACCGCTCTCGTGGAGGTGGATGCTTATTTGAAGCGCAAGTTTAAGGGAATTGTCACCGAGATTGCCAACTCGGCCAATACGGTGGGGACTTCATCTGACCAGGTAACCAATTTTGATGTGAAGGTGTTGCTGTTGCAGGAATCTTACCTCGATTTGATCGACAGCGCTTCCATGAATATTTATCCGTTTCGTCCGGGCATGTCAGCCACGGTTGATATTCAGACGGAGACTCGCAAAGGGGTGATTGCCGTACCGATTCAGGCAGTTACTACCCGGGTGGCGGAAGGCGATACCGTTTCGGGCGCAGAAACCTCAAAGGATGAAAAAGAAGAAGTGATTTTTGTGTTGGAAGAGGGATTGGCTCGTAAAAAACGGGTTGAAACCGGTATTCAGGATAACATGAACATTGAAATTTTGAGTGGAATTCAGGACGGTGATGAAGTGATTACCGGCCCCTATAACATTGTGAGCCGGACCCTGAAAGATAGCTTAAGTGTTAAGCCGGTGGATGAAAAAGAATTGTTTGAAGCTCAAAAATAAAGAGGCAAAGGCAACACAAAAAAAAGCCATTCGGGATTTTCCGAATGGCTTTTTCTATGCCTTGATGCTTACTTATTCCGGACGTTTAAAATTGTTCCAGAAACTTTCCAGGTAAGCCTCGTTTTCGAAGTAATCTTTTCCCGTTCGTTGGCTTGGGCTAGTGTTTAAATCCAGCACACTGGCCTTCCGGCTAAAGGTTACCTGCTGGTTTTTCGAATTTAAAAATGTTTTGTCGCAATCCAGGTAGCTAAGGGCGTACTTCCCGTCCTGGGGTTTGTATGTAGCCGTGTAATGATAACGTACCTGGCTTTGTTTTTTGCTTTTGGTTGCCAGTGAACGGTTGTGCGGGTTGTTGCGTTTGGATTCAACCACACACTCATTACGCAGAATTTCATAGTTATTCTGGCTGATGTAAATTTTCCCGTCCAGGCGGGTGGCATAATAATCGCCGGTATGGGCCAAATCGGCTTTGATGGTTTTGTACGAAATTACCCAAACCGAATCGCCGTTAAAGGGGCTAATGCTTTCGAGTTTTAAGTCAAAGTCGTTGAGAAGCTGGGCGTTTAAAATACCATTGGCTAGCCGGGCAATATCCATTTCAAGCAGCTCGTCAAAGCCGGTGCTACCTGTTGAAATCGAATACGATTCGAAATTTTTGTTGACCTCCGTGAACTGATAGTGGCGATTTTTAAAGGCATCGGTGATGGATGGCGAGCGATAAGCTGTGGCATCAAAAAGATCAATAACTGCTTCGCGGTTTTGCTGCGAATCATCGGCCGTTTTCAAGGTTTCCTGGTAGTAAAATTTCATGCCCAGAGGTCCCCGGTGAAAGTTCTGGGGAATGTTGTTTGCGGCCGTTTTTATAATTCGAAAAAGAACCCGCGATTGGGCAGCAATGTCAACATCCTCAATATCGTAGGTCTGCTCGTTTAGGTCAATCTTGATGAAGTTTTTTTGCAAGAGTTGGGCAATGTCGAAGGTGCGGTTTTCATAGCCTACCGCCGAAAAAAACAGTTGTTCCTGTTGAAATTCTTCCGGAACCTTAAGTTCGAAAAAGCCTTGGGCGTCGCTGGCTGTGCCGTAGAAGGTGCCTTCAACGCCAATGTTGGTATAGGCAATTCCTGCCTGGTTGGCCGCGTCAACTACCCGGCCTTTAATTTGCTTGACTTGTGCTTCTGTCGTGAAACTAAACAGAAGAAATAAGGATATTATCAGATTTCTCATGTTGTCTTTTTTTTAGCTCAGAGTTTTTCCTATTTTTAGCTAATAACGGGAGAATAAATTTAAAAGTACAATTTGAATAACATATTTATAAGAACGACGTTATTTATTCGAATTGACCAAGCAACAAAAAAATAGTTTAAAATCAAACAATCCGGGAGTTAAATCCTCTTAAATTCTACATGAATTAGGATTCAATTGCCCGGCTTATTGTTTACAATAAAATTGAATAAAAATGAGAACAAGCAAACTTGTTATATTCATCGCATGCGTGGGGCTTTTGTCTGTATCGTGTGTGTCGAAAAAGAAATACCTGGACATGGAATCTTCAAAATTGCGTGCGGAGCAGCGGGTGCGTGACCTGACTGATGAGAACCAGGCCAAAGCTGACCGGATTGCGCAGTTGATTGCCGACTACGAAGAAACCAAGACGGAGCTGATGGGCAGCAATGCCGAAAAAGATCAGCTGATTAGTGACTTGAACGGACAAATCAACACCTTGGCAAACAATGTGCAGGAAAAAGATGCCAACATCGAAGAAAAGATTTATGCCTTCGAATACGAAAAGAGGCAGTATAGCCAGCAGATGGAAGGCTATAAAAATCAAATAGCGACTTTGCAGGATGATAAAAATGCGCTTTCTTCGCAAGTGAAGAAACTGACTGGCGATCTTTCCGAAATTCGTTTTAATCAGAATCGTCAGAAAGATGAAAACAGTAAGTTGGAATTTCAACTGAAATCGAAAAACAGTACCATTGAAGAATTGTCGGGACAGCTGGCTACTTTAAAGTCGCAAGTGCAAAAGCTGAAAGTAGATCTTCAAACCAAGGATGAAAAAATTGAACAACTGAAAAACAATGTTAGCTTGCTGAAAAGTGAGCTGGCCAAATAAATCAAATCGTAAAGTTAAATTGAATGAAAAAAATGACGTATTTGCTGGCGTTGCTGCTGTGTGCAGGGCCGCTGCTGGCACAAAAAGATGTAGTTAAACTGTTTAATGGTAAGAACCTGGATGGTTGGAAAATTCACGGTACCGAAAAATGGTATGTAGAAAAAGGCGAACTAGTTTGTGAAAGCGGCCCGGATAAGGCTTATGGTTACCTGTCAACCGAGAAATCGTATGATGATTTTGAGTTGGAGGTTGAGTTTAAGCAAGAAGCCAATGGCAATAGCGGCATCTTCTTCCGTTCTACTTTTGAAGGAACGAAAGTGAGTGGCTGGCAAGTAGAAGTAGCTCCGCCAAACCATGATTCAGGCGGTATCTACGAATCGTATGGCCGTGGATGGATCTGCCAGATTCCGGATGAGGAAGAAGGTTACCTGAAAATGGGAAAATGGAATAAAATGAAAATTCGCCTGCAAGGCGGCCATGTCACTACCTGGTTGAACGGACACCAAATGTGCGACATGACCGACGATAAAATTGCAGAAGGCAAAGGAAGTATTGCCCTGCAAATTCATGATGGAGGCGGCATTAAAGTACGCTGGAGAAACCTGAAGCTTCGGGAGCTTTAACCCAAAGAAGGCAGGTTAATTCCTTTTATTTTACGGAATAAATCAAGGGCATACAAATCCGTCATGCCCGACACAAAGTCGATTACCGATTGTACCTTTTCATAGGTTGAATGGTGGTCGACTTTGTACTGAACAGGCATCAGTGAAATCAGGCGTCTCGAGTAACCTTTGTCGGGCGAAAGGACTGCCTCGATGAACGCTTCAAGCAACGTGCCGATAATCTGGTGACCCGAAATTTCAACTTCCACCACTGCCCGGTGTCTGTAAATTTTTTTGATGGACAAGGCCTGAATTTCGTCCATGGCAACCTTCGAGATTCCTTTAACCTGGCTGATCAGCGACTGCTGAAAAGTTCCTTCCATGATGGCTTCCTGGTTGATTTCAAATTCAGCCATGCATTGATGAACCAACTTGTTAATCACGCCTGCACGCAAGTAGGCAATGCGCTCATTGTGGTCCAGTACTTCGTTGAAGGTTGCTTCAATCTTGGCCAATAAGTCCTTGTCTGCCTGCTGATCGTAGAAATTCAGGAAAAGGGTTTTGGTTTGCTCATAAGTCAGAATCCCTAGTTTGTGAGCATCTTCCAAATCCATTAGCTGGTAGCAAATGTCATCGGCAGCTTCCACCAGAAAAACCAAGGGATGGCGGGCAAACTTCAACGGGTTGTTGTCAAGCTGTTTGATATTGAGCTCGCGGGCGATTTCTTCATAGCAGGCTTTTTCCGATTGAAAAAAACCAAACTTGGGTTTGGTTACATTGACCGATTCAAACGGGTATTTAACAATGCTGGCCAGTGTGGTATAGGTTAAGGCAAAGCCTCCGGCACGACGCCCGTGAAACTGGTGGCTAAGCAGTCGCAAGGCATTGGCATTGCCATCGAAATAAACAAAGTCTTTCCATTCCTCGGGTTTCAGCATGAGTTCCAGATTCTGCCCTTTCCCATTTCTGAAATAGCTGGAAATGGCTTCTTCTCCGGCATGTCCGAAAGGAGGGTTACCCATGTCGTGGGCCAGGCAGGCCGCTGAAACAACCGCACCCAGTTCCGAAATTAAAGGATTGGTTTCACCGGCAGCCAGTAGTTTCTCCGAAAGAATGTTTCCGAGCGATCGGCCAACACTCGCAACTTCCAGGCTGTGCGTTAGCCGGTTGTGTACAAAAATGCTTCCGGGCAGCGGGAAAACCTGGGTTTTGTTTTGCATCCGCCGGAATGGCGATGAAAAAATAATCCGGTCGTAGTCGCGCTGAAACTGGGTCCGGTTATAGTTTTCCGCCTGTTTTGCTGCGGGTTTGGAGCCTAATCGTTTACTCGAAATTAATTCGTTCCAGTTCATCATAGCTTTTTATTTTAATAAGCAGTTGGGGGCGTTTTCTGTTCAAAAAATATCAACCTGATAATTTTTCAGCTCTTTGTCCAGTTGCTTTGAATTTGGACAGACTGATTCGAGCAGGTTCCAAAAACTGGCACTGTGGTTCTTTTCCCGGGTATGGGCCAGTTCGTGCAGCAGAACATAGTCGGTTAAGTGATCCGGCAAACGCATCAGATGAACATTCAGGTTGATGTTGTTGGTGTATGAGCAGCTTCCCCAGCGGCTTTTTACATGTTTTACAAATACTTTTTCAAATTGAAACTGGTGTTTTTCAGCCAGTTCCTGAAGGCGGGCAGGCAGGTATACTTTGGCTTCGTAGCGCATCACTTCTACGAGCGTTCTGCGTATAAACTGCTGAATGGATGAGTGTTCGTGATTGATGTGCTCCGGAATGTTGATTTGAATGATTCCGTTTCCAATGCTGTTTGATACTTTTGACTGCCTGACTTTTACGACTTTTAATTGATGAAACTTTGTTCGAAAAGAGCTATCTTGTCTAAAAACAGTTAAACCTGTTTTCAGCTTTTGTTGTTGTTCTTGTATCCAGGCCGTTTTTGATTTGACAAAGTCAATCGCTTTTGACTCGGAAGCTAAAACAGGCATGGAGACATGGGCCAGTCCATTGGGTTTTACCCGTAACCGAAAATAACGGGAGCGTTCATTTCTAACTAGAGTAACCTGGCCAACAGGTTCTACATCGATCACTTTTTCAGCCTTCATAGCGTTGATAATTGCTGACGAAGATAATCAATCCTTCAAAATTTGAACTATGGAACAAAAAAACACGATTGAGGTATTTGGGACGATTAACAAACGAGAAACCGTATTTACTATTGATGACAAAGTAGAGCCAGGAACCCTTGTTTTTGAATCGCTTGAGCCATTCCCGGGCTATTACCACGAAACGCCTTTTGACACAAAGCCTATCTACATGTACATTGCGTTGCAGGAACATTATCCGCTGGAAACGATTATTCGTGCCACCCAGGAAGTTGAAAAGGTGTTTGACGAAAAATTTGATGCCGGTAAAGGCTTTCTTACCATGTATGATACCACTTACAATGTTTTGAGGGTGCGGCATCTGAACCGGTATGACCTGATTGGAACTCTGCAAAAAGCCTATGCTGCGAATGGGATTCAATTTTTGGCTAAAACCCGGAAAAACCTGAAAGAGAAAGCCAACATTAAAGTGGTTAAGTTTTTCAGCCTGGAGGAAATTGACCCCGGAATTTACCTGGATTTGAAAGAGCGCTTCCATGCCTATATCGAGCTTCCGGCTCATTATACCTGGGAAGAGTTCGATGCGCTAAGCAACCGGGTGAAATACAATTGGAGTGAGAGCAAATTTGATGCGGCTGTTGGTGCCTTTTATCACAAGGGGCGGTTGCGCGAGTTTGTAAGGATTTACAGTAATAAATTAAGCCTGGAATATTTGCAGCAACTGAAGAAGCTGTATTTGGAAAAAGTGAAACTACCACAGTAAATAGATTCTGAAAGCGGGATAACGGTTGTTATTCCGCTTGTTGTTTGGGCTAGTAGTTTTCATGCTATCCCTAAAAAAAGCTGCACCAATGAAACCAATCACTGATGCAGCCCCGAGTAAAAAAAAATTATGCTGCTAATTTATTGGAATTCGTGTTTGTTCAAGGACTTGCCTTTCACTACGAGTTTCCAATCTTTTTGAATCGGCCCACGGATGTTCCGGGTCGATTATTTTTTATCACTGATCCCTTCTTAGTTTTTAATTTGCCTGATTATGACCAGTATACGCGTTTTATTGTCTGTTGTAACTGCCCAAAACTAAGTATATTTTTTACAAGAAAGGCTGTTTTTATCGATAAATGTGTACGCACACACCATTTTTTTTTATCTTGTCGCATGTTCTTGTCCACCGGATGCATGGTTTAACAACGGGAAATACGACAAATTCATCGTTGTATTAAAGACTTTATTTTGAGTCAATACCGTGTTTTGATCAGAAGTGAATTTGAAAATGGCTTTCCCCCTTGTTGGCAGTAATTGATTAGGGAAATCTTATCTCTGATTTTTAAAAGTGTGTCCGCAAACACTTTTTTTAGAAAGGATTATTATTCGGAACTTTGAATGTAGACTAATCTTTAAAATCGACTATAAATGAGAAAGATAATTGGAGTTTTGTTAATGGTTGTGATGGGGTGCCTATCGCTGCCGGCTCAGGACCTGGGTGTTCATCAACAGTCAACAACCTATGAGTGGCCATCTGACCAAAAAGTTTTGGAAAAATTGGATCAATGGCAGGATCTGAAGTTTGGAATGATCATTCACTGGGGCTTGTATGCTGTTCCGGGAATAATCGAATCGTGGGCGCTCTGTTCTGAAGACTGGATTAACCGACCTGACAGCATGGGCTACTGTGAATTTAAAGAGTGGTACTGGGGCTTGAGCAAGGAGTTTAACCCTGTGAAATTTGATCCGGAACAATGGGCAGAAGCTGCTGATCAGGCAGGCATGAAATACCTGGTGTTCACCACCAAGCATCATGATGGGTACAACCTGTTCGACACCCAGCAAACAGACTTTAAAGTTACGAACGGTCCGTTTGCTGACCATCCCAAAGCCAATGTGACAAAGTATGTTTTTGATGCTTTTCGGGCTAAAGACTTTATGATTGGGGCATATTACTCCAAGCCAGACTGGCATTCGCAAGACTTTTGGTGGGATAAATATTCAACGCCCAACCGGAATGTTAACTATGACATACGCAAGTTTCCGGAGCGTTGGAACCGCTTCAAAACATTTGCCTATAATCAGATTCAGGAGTTGATGACTGACTACGGTTCTGTGGATATTCTTTGGCTTGATGGCGGTTGGGTTCGTCCGCGTGAGACGGTGAATGAAGAAGTGTTGTCGTGGGGAGCACCAATTCCGGAGTGGGATCAGAAAATTGATCTGCCCAAAATCGCAGATATGGCGCGTCAGAAACAACCCGGCTTGTTGATCGTGGATCGCACGGTTCATGGTCCTTACGAGAATTATCAGACCCCCGAGCGCAGTATTCCTTCCGAACAACTGGCTTACCCATGGGAAAGCTGTATTACCCTTGGCAACAACTGGGGATTTGTTCCGAATGAAAAGCTGAAATCGCCGATAAAAGTGGTGCATGACTTGGTGGAGATTGTAGCCAAAGGAGGTAGTTTATTGTTGGGCGTTGGGCCCCGTCCTGATGGAACGCTGGATACTGAAGTTATCGAACGGTTAAAGGTGATTGGCGAGTGGCTTCAGGCCAACGGTGACGCTATTTATAATACACGGACTGCCGAGTTTTATCAGGATGGCGAAGTGTTCTTTACCAAAGGGAAGAACAAAGAGACTTATGCCGTTGCCCGGTTGACAGAGGGAGAGCCTGTTCCGGCAACGATTCGTTGGGGTGGAAATTTACCGGCAAAGGGTTCAGATTTGATTTTGCTGGCTACCGGAGAAAAAATGAAATGGAAAATGGATGGAGATCAAGTGGTGGTGTCTGTGCCAAAGTCATTCCGGAAAAGTCATGCAAAATACCCTGCGTTGGCCTTTTCTATTCAAACCAATTTATAGAACTGATCTTTTAAGTATTGAGAAAGATGATGAAAAAACAATTTCGTATACTGAGCCTGATCCTCTTACTGTCCGCTCCGTTTTCTGCTTCTACACAGAACTTGTGGGAAGGCCTTGAGCATTTGTTTACACCGGTTCGGAATTATGTGATTTACCAGGCTGCTGAACCGATTGTAGTGGATGGAAAACCAGACGAAGCCGCTTGGTCAAAAGCCAGTTGGACGGCTGAATTTGTAGACATTGAAGGAGGCCTCAAGCCAAAGCCATTGCATCGTACACGTGTTAAAATGCTGTGGGATGCGAACAACCTGTATGTGTTTGCCGAGCTGGAAGAACCGCACGTTTGGGCTTATTACGACACGAATGATATGATTGTCTATCATGAAAATGATTTTGAAATTTTCATTGATCCGGACGGCAATGCCCATGATTATTTTGAGTTTGAAGTAAATGCCCGCAACACCTTGTTTGACTTATTTATGCCGCGTCCGTATCGTGACGGCGCCCGCCCCTTGGTCATTTACAATGCTCCGGGCTTTGAAAGTGCCATTGCTATTGATGGAACGCTGAATGATGCAAGTGATCGGGATAAAAAATGGACGGTAGAGATGAAAATTCCTTTTTCGGACTTGCGCTCCGGGGTTGAGAGTGAAGTGCCTGAGCAGGGTGATCACTGGCGAATCAATTTTTCACGGGTACAATGGAAAACCGATGTTGTTGATGGTCGGTATGTCAGACGCAAAAATCCGGAAACGGGTCGTCCGTTACCTGAATACAACTGGGTTTGGAGTGCTCCCGGCATCATCAGCATGCATGCCCCCGAACGTTACGGGATCGTTCAGTTCTCAACTCATCCGGTAGGAACTGCCAAGGAGGTGTTTCAGCCGGAGAAGCATGAGCAATTGCGCCAATATGCCTGGTTAATTTATTACCGACAGAGAAATTATCAGCGGGAGCACGGCAGCTATGCGGACAATTTGCAACAATTGGGTTTAAATGACCGTTTCACCTTAGATGGAAATGAGGCGGCCAAGCTGGAGCTGGAAGCCAGCAAGTGGCAGTTTACAGTCAGGCTTACGGCTGCTGATGGAACTTCTTTTACGATTAATGATGTAGGCTTATTCAAAACAAATCAAAAATAGACAGATGAAAAAACGTGAATTCTTAAAATCGTCCTTACTGGCAGGTGCCGGTATTTTAAGCTATACCAGCTCGGGAGCATTTCCGAAAGCAAGCAAACCGGAAAAAACAGCGACTAAACACTGGGTTTGGGAAAATCCGAATCAAAAAGAAACAGAAGCTGAGTTGCAGAAAAAATACGAACGGTATTATGATGCCGGCATTCGGGGGATGTTTTTTGAGAGTGACAGCGAATTGCACTTCCGGGTTGCCAAGAAGGCGGGACTGGAAACACATCGGTGGATGTGGACCATGAACCGGGGGGAGAAGTCGTTGCTGGAGTCGCATCCTGAATGGTACGCCATCAGCCGCACCGGCGAGTCGTGTGCCACTAATCCTCCGTATGTTAATTACTACCGCTGGCTTTGTCCGTCAAAACCTGAGGTTCAGAATTACTTGCGTGAGCAGGTGGAAAAGGTTCTGGAGAAAGACTATGTGGATGGTATTCATCTGGATTATGTGCGCTATTGCGATGTGATTTTGCCGGTTGATCTGTGGCAAAATTATGGCATTGTTCAACAGGAAGAATTGCCGGAATATGATTTTTGCTACTGCGAAACCTGTCGGTCAAAGTATCAAGAAATGCACGGTGTTGATCCGCTGGAACTGGAATATCCGGATCAGAGCCTTTCATGGCGAAACTACCGGTACGACCGGATTACAAATATTGTAAACCAGGCTTCGGCCATTGCCAGCAAGCACAAAAAGCAAATTACAGCCGCGGTGTTTCCAACTCCGGAAGTGGCCCGTCGGATTGTTCGGCAAGACTGGACCAATTGGAACCTGGATGCCATCTGTCCAATGATTTATCACGGATTTTATCGCGAGCAAGTGCAGTGGATTGGCGATGCAGTAAAAGAAGGTGTTCACTTTTTGTGCGGTCGGTTCCCGCTGTATGCCGGATTGTTTCTGCCTAACTTCAAATCATCGGAAGAGTTGGATGCTGGGATTAGCTATGCCCTGAAAAATGGAGCAGCCGGCGTATCACTGTTTGGTAATGTTGATGATGATGTGCTGGCCGTTTTGAAAAAGCACCGGTAACTTGAAGTTTGTTTCTTCAGACTAACAGGGAGCAATCCCTTCTTCAGAGATATAAAAATAAAGGCTCCAAGGCGAGTGATCCACTGATCCTGTGCTTTGGGGCCTTACTTTTAGGTTCTCATCATTCAGACTGAAGCGTCCCTGGTCTGTTATTCTAGTCGATCGGTAATGCTACAGGCTTCTTTGAATTGGCGGATATTCCCGTTTTGGTCGTGCACTTCCAGCCAAACGATGTAAATACCCAGTGGGCTTTTACTCCCGTTTTGCAACTCGCCATTCCAGATCCATTCTCCTTGGCTGCCAGCAGGTTCGTTTTGAATCAAGTCATTAATCGGTCGACCATGTGAATCAAATATTTTCAGGTTTGCCACGTAATGCGGGTTTTCAAATTCGTAGCTGATCGTTAAGTAATCATTGTACCCATCATCATTGGGGGAGAAGGATTTGGGTTCTAGTGTGATGCTGTTGGTTTGGTGAGACTCGGTCCGGCTCATTGAATTGGCATAACCTGGAGTGGCAAAGTGTACGGCCGGACTTGCTGAAGTCCAGTTGGAAGGATCATTGCTAGCTTGCTCCAGTGAAATTCGTTCCAGCGACACCCCTTCTTCGTCAACCAGTAGCGGATGATGCATTTTTTCGGAATAATAGAGCTCATCCAGAGTTTTCAGCGAATCGGCCATTAATACCACATTGCCTTCATCGTTATTCATGGCGGGCAAGTCAGGAAGGTTCAGAAAGCAATCGGGGCAGGGCGTACTATAAAAAGCAAGGACCTGCTCCTGGCTTTCGCTGAGCACCAAAAAACTTTTAGGCGGAAAGTAGTCTTCCTGCGTTGTTAGTTGAACGATGGTTTTATAGCTTCCATCGTCGTTTTTATTGGCCAAAAACAGATGGTCAAGACGAATCATCTTGTCCGATTGATTGTAAAGTTCAATAAAATCAACGCCGTCGGGGTAGGGGTTGAAGAGAACTTCATTAATGAAAAGATCACCGGCAATTGCCAATTGATTCGGATCAATTTGTTCCGGTTGATCGGTCCAAATGCGGATAGCATCCAGAATGACTTTATCGCTGGCATAGCTGCTATTCAGGCGAATAATGATTCGGAGCGAATCGCCTTCCAACTTAGATTGACTGGCGAGGGCCTCACCCCAGTTGCCTTCATTCACCCCATTGGTTTCAAAAAGTTGTTCTTCCTGCTGGTCAATCTGGTAATAGGCTTTCAGGTATTTACTCGCCGGATTTTTACCGCTACCGGTTTCTTTGGCGATCAGCTCGCAATGGATATCGCTGTATTTGCTGGTCATGATCCATGCCGAAGTCCAAATGGCTTCGCCGTCGCAGTCCAGGGCTTCAAAGCGTCCTCCGGAGGTGGTCACTGTCTTAACGTAGTCATTTTCAGCTGTGAATTGGCAATCCGAATAGTTGAGCGACCAGCCCACATTCGGATCCAGGTTTGAGTGAATGCTTTCTCCGTCTGCGTCGCCCCATACCCCCAGGTCGGGTTGGTTGAAGTTTTCCTCCCAGATTACCTTACTCATGCTTTCATTTGTTAATAATATCAAAAGCATTAAAAGAAAAACACTATTTATACGCCACATAATGTGAAAAATTAAAAGCAAACTGCTAATTTTGCGGACTTTATTGTACGTTTGAAAGAACGTAAGAATGAATTCAAATTAATAAAATTTATTAAATTATGAAAGTTGCAGTTGTTGGTGCAAGTGGTGCTGTTGGGCAGGAATTTCTTGAAGTTCTGGCCGAGCGTAATTTTCCACTCGATGAGTTAGTTTTGTTTGGATCGGCCCGTAGTGCTGGTAAGGTGTTTGACTTTAAAGGCAAAAAACTGACTGTTAAGGAATTGAAACACAACGATGACTTCAAGGATATTGATATTGCCTTGACATCGGCTGGCGCTTCTATTTCTAAGGAGTTTGCATCAACCATTACCAAATATGGTGCGGTGATGATTGACAACTCCAGCGCCTTCCGTAACGATGATGATGTTCCATTGGTTGTTCCTGAAGTGAATGCAGAAGATTCCAGAAACCGTCCGCGTAACATCATTGCTAATCCAAACTGCTCAACCATTCAGATGGTTGTGGCATTGAAACCCATTGAAAACTTATCCAAGATTACCAAAGTTCAGGTAGCTACTTACCAGGCTGCCAGTGGTGCAGGAGCTCAGGGGATTGCTGAATTGGAAGAGCAAACACGTCAGTTGGCTCAGGGCGAAGAGCCTACGATTAATAAATTTCAGTACCAGCTGGCGATGAATATCATTCCTCATATTGATGTTTTCCTGGATAATGACTACACCAAAGAGGAAATGAAGATGAACTGGGAGACGAAAAAAATCATGCACACAGATATGGAAGTAAGTGCTACTTGCGTGCGTGTACCCGTTGCTCGTTCACACTCTGAAGCTATTTGGCTGGAAACAGAAGAGGAGCTGAGCCTGGAGCAGGTGCGTGAAGCTTTCAATAACTTCAAAGGCCTGACAGTGATTGATAACCCACAGAACAAAGAATACCCGATGCCACTTTTTGTAGCCGGGAAAGATGATGTTTATGTTGGTCGTTTGCGTAAGGACCTGACAAACCCGAAAGGAATTACCTTCTGGTGTGTTGGTGATCAGATCAAAAAAGGTGCAGCGCTTAATGCTGTTCAGATTGCTGAATGGTTGATTGCTAATGGTGAAGTGAAATAATGAATTTACCAGACAATATATAATGAGAAACCCGGCTTGATGGCCGGGTTTTTTATTGGGTGATGTTCTTCTTTCTTATTATTCCTGTGGTTTGGTCCAGTCAATATCGTACAGAAAATCATTGTAAGGGAAGCGGGTAACATGTACCTTTTTCACTTCCTCGTAAAGCACTTTTTTGAAGGCTTCCACATTGTCTTTTTCGGTGGCCGAAATAAATAAAGACGGCGTGTTGCCTTTACCCATCCAACTGTTTTGAAGTTCTTCCAGCGAAAGGTTTTCCTTCGTTTTCGGGCTTAAATCGTCTTCATCTTTTTGGACGTACTCAAAAGCATCAATCTTATTGAATACGTAGATGGTGGGTTTTTCGCCGGTCTTAATTTCTGCCAGTGTTTCGTTGACGGTGTCAATTTGCTCCTCAAAACCGGGGTGTGAGATATCAACAACATGAACCAATACATCGGCTTCGCGCACCTCGTCAAGGGTTGATTTGAACGACTCAACCAGTCCGTGAGGTAATTTGCGAATAAACCCAACCGTGTCTGCCAACAAAAATGGAAGATTGCCAATAACCATCTTGCGGACGGTGGTGTCGAGTGTGGCAAACAACTTGTTTTCAGCAAAAACTTCTGACTTCGCCAGCATGTTCATGATGGTTGATTTGCCCACGTTGGTATAGCCAACCAAAGCAACGCGAACCAGTTTTCCCCTATTTTTGCGCTGTGTGGCTTTTTGTTTGTCAATTTTTTCGAGCTGAACTTTTAGCCGTGCGATTTTATCCAGAATAATCCGCCGGTCGGTTTCAATCTGTGTCTCTCCGGGGCCACGCATACCGATACCTCCCCGCTGCCGTTCGAGGTGGGTCCACATACGGGTTAGGCGGGGCAGCATGTATTGATATTGAGCCAATTCAACCTGTGTTTTGGCATGCGCTGTTTGAGCGCGCTTGGCAAAAATGTCCAGGATGAGGTTGGTTCGGTCCAAGACTTTGCATTCCAGCTTTCGCTCAATGTTTCGGAGTTGTGTCGGACTCAGCTCATCATCAAAAATCACGGTATCAATCTCATGAACTTTGATGAAGTTGTTGATTTCCTCCAGTTTTCCCGAGCCAACGAAAGTAGCCGGATTGGGTGTATCTAAGCGTTGAAAAAACTGTTTTTCAACTTTTGCCCCTGCGGTATCAGCCAAAAACTCAAGTTCGTCCAGGTATTCTTGTGCCTGTCTTTCATCCTGTTCTTGGTTGATTAGCCCAACGAGTACGGCGGTTTCCTGTGTTTTGGCGGTTTCTATCATTCAGCTTTTACTTCTATCCATAAAAAATCCTGGCCCCGAAATACGGAACCAGGATCTTTTGTTTATCTAAAATCGTTATTGTAACACAAAGTTAATTGGAACCGTGTAAGAAACTTTTACTGGTTTTCCCCTTTGTTGTCCTGGCTTCCATTTTGGAAGGTTGTTTACCACGCGAAGGGCTTCTTTGTCCAACGACTGGTCAACACCACGGGCAATACGCGCATTGGTAACGCTTCCGTCAGTATCAACAACAAAGTTTACATATACTTTACCTTGAATACCGTTTTCCTGAGCAATAACCGGATACTTAATGGCGTTGGCAATAAACTTACGCAAAGCCAATTCTCCACCGGGGAACTCGGGCATGTCTTCTACAATAAAGAATACCTGTCCTTCTTCTTCCTCTTCTTCTTCCTGAATAACAGGAGCTACTTCAATAGCTGTTTCCTCGTCAATATCAGTGTCCTGGATTTCCAGTTCATCTTCAATTTCAACGTCGTCTTCCACAATGTTCAACACTTCTACTACTTTTGGTGGCGGAGGTGGTGGTGGTGGTTTTACTTCTTCTTGACGGGTGATGGGGATAACCTCGTCTTCTACTACCTGCTCAGCCATTGTTCCCAATGAAGATGCCTGTTCTACTTTTGTAGTCCATTCAAAAGCAAGCAAACAAAGACCAAGAGATACCACTAACCCTATCTGAACAAAGATATTTCTTTTGCTCTCAAGATCGGCTTTTGGTGATTTCTTTAGTTCCATAATTCAGTTTTAGAAGTTTATTCTATTCTCAGAAATACTTTTTTCTTTTGAGGGGTTAAAGATAAAAAATAATCTTCAAAAGCAAGAGTTCAAATCTTTTTTATTAACAGACTTATTTCGGTTTTTGTTTATTGTAATACAAAACTAATGGGAACATGGTAGAACACGCGGACTGCGCGACCTCCCTGCTTGCCCGGTTTCCACCGTGGCATGCTTTCCACCACCCGGATTGCCTCTTTGTCAAGGGATGGATCAACAGGACGAACCACCGAAACATTGCTTACCTTGCCATCAGTATTAACCACAAAGTTGACAAAGACTTTTCCTTGGATTCCATTTTCCTGCGCAATTACCGGGTAGTTGACTGTTTTGGCTAGGTAGTTGATTAGCGCTGGTATTCCTCCCGGAAATTCCGGCATTTCATCCACCAAATTATAAATGGTGTTTTTGTCTTCATAGGCGTCATCCTTGTTGTTGGCGAGTAAGGCATCCACATCAATTCCTTCATCCGTTATTTCTGAATTGAATATTTCGAGATGGTTATCATCAATCTCGGTTTCATTATCAACCAAGATAAACTCCACGACTGTTTGTACGGGAGGAAGGATTTCTTTTTTTTCGGGGCGTGTAAGTGGGATCACAATGTCATCGGGGACTCCCCAATCTACTTGGTCAAAGGCGTCGGTTTGATTAACGGGTGTTTTCCAGCTGAAGGCCAGCAGCACAAAACTTAAGGAAAGAACCAGTCCAATACTTAAAAATAAGGAGCGTTTTCCTTCTAAATCGGCTTTTTTCGTTTTCTTAGTTTCCATGACTTTAAGTTTAAAAGTGAATGATTAATTCAATGGCTAAACCTTGAAAGACAAAAACTAAACCAAAAACGTAAACAAGTATCTGAGAAAGGGAAATACGGGGCTTTTAACAGATGATGAACAGATGTTTAAAAACAGCTTGAAGCCAGACGGACTACAGTAAGAGCTGTTTGTATATAGTGTATTAATTAGCGTTCCTTTTTTGCAAAATTACTGGGCGTTTCTCCTGTAAGCTCTTTAAAGACTTATTCTGGCAAGAGCACCAAATCGATTTCTTGCAAGGCAGCTTTATTTCCGGAAGCTTCTATCGTTCGATGGAAGAAGGGAAAGCAGCTTTCTTAATGAATGAAGAGGTTATAGTGGGGCAAAGGGTGTCAGCCACTCTCTTGGACCTGGCGATTGCGAAGGAAAAGGCGTATTGGGAAAACAAAGAATAGCTTTTGGATATTGGACATTTCACTGATAATGAGGATTGCCCGATTTTTATTTGCCGAAAATGTAAAAATTGTGCGATGGCATGGTCTTGCGGTTTAAAAATATTTATATATTTGCCCTCGCTTATGGGGGATTAGCTCAGTTGGCTAGAGCGTTTGACTGGCAGTCAAAAGGTCATCGGTTCGATTCCGATATTCTCCACTAAGAAAGCAGTTACGACTATTTGTTGTGACTGCTTTTTGTTTTTAACCACTTCCTGTTTTCGTTCAATGCCTGAAGGAAATTCCATGGTAATAATCCCTGAATCCCATAGCATTGAGTTGCGTGGTGGCTCTCTGTGAAGGAAAAATCTCTTGACCTTACTGTTTGTTCCTGGGGGAGATTGACTCCTTTAATCTTCGAAACAATTCAATATATTTGGATTCGGGAAGCAAATCTCCAATGGTTTGCTCACTGGAATTGCCTACATTTAAGTTTTTATTGATAAATCAATTAATAAGCATGTCTGAAGAACAAAAGAAACTGTTGGAAGCCCAGCTGTGGGGCATTGCCAACTTGCTACGCGGAAAGGTTAGTGCTGATGATTACCGGGATTACATATTAGGATTCATATTTTTCAAATACCTGTCGGAAAAACAATTGATTTACGCCAATCAATTGTTGGAAACCGAAGTGGTAAAAGATTACACGAAAGTAAGCGATACCGAAACGCTGGAAGCCATTAAAGAAGACTCGTTGATTAAGTTGGGCTACTTTTTGCAACCGGCTGAACTATTTCATACCCTTGCTGAAAAAGGAAATAGTGGGGTGGACAACTATATTCTGGATGAGCTTCAGGCGGTGATGAACCACATTGAGCAAACCACCATGGGGACGGAATCGGAAGAAGATTTCAATGCCCTGTTTGAAGATATCGACCTTAACTCAACCAAGATTGGCCGGACACCCAAAGCCAGGAACGAAATCATTGTTAGTATTCTAAATTACCTGAATAAGATTGATTTCGATTTGGAGAACGTGGCCTCTGATGTGTTGGGGGATGCGTACGAATACCTGATTGGTAAGTTTGCAGCCGGGGCAGGAAAAACGGCGGGCGAGTTCTATACACCCCAGCAGGTATCAAAGATCTTGGCCAAGCTGGTGACTACCGGGAAACAAAAAATTAAATCGGCTTACGACCCCACTTGCGGGTCGGGTTCCTTGTTGTTACGCATTGCCAAAGAAGCCGAAGTTAGTGAGTTTTACGGGCAGGAAATGACCCGCACTACCTACAACCTGGCTAGGATGAACATGATTTTGCACGATGTACATTATCGCCAGTTCAATATTGAGCACGATGATACGCTGGAAAACCCCAGGCATTTGGACAGGCGGTTCGAAGCCGTGGTGGCCAATCCACCGTTCTCAGCCCATTGGAAAGGCGCTAACAATCCCTTATTTGATACCGATGAACGTTTCAGCCAATACGGGAAGCTGGCACCCAAAACCAAGGCCGATTACGCATTCATTACCCACATGATTTACCAATTGGCCGACAATGGTATTATGGCTACTGTAGTTCCCCACGGGGTACTGTTTCGGGGGGCTGCCGAAGGAACCATTCGCGAGTACCTCATTAAAGAGCTTAACTACCTGGATGCTGTGATTGGCTTACCTGCCAACATTTTTTACGGCACCTCCATCCCAACCTGTATTTTGGTCTTTAAAAAGTGCCGCGAGGTGGACGACAACGTGGTCTTTATCGATGCCAGTGGGGCGGGGCATTTTGAAAAGGTGGGCAACCAAAACATGTTGCGCGATGAGGATGTGGAACTGATTGTGGACACCTACCGCAAGCGTGAAACCAAGGACAAATACAGCTATGTGGCCACGCTGGACGAAATCAGGGAAAACGACTACAACCTGAATATACCACGCTATGTGGATACCTTTGAAGAAGAAGAACCCATTGACCTGGAGCAGGTAGCAACCGATTTAAAGGGCTTGGATGAAGCCTTGGAAAAAGCCAACGCCAAAATCGCAACCTATTGTGATGAATTAGGAATCTCGACACCATTTTAGATGATGCCCGACAAATTCAGAAATAAATACCGCATACCCTCCAGTCGGTTGCCAGATTGGGATTACCGTTGGGCCGGTGCCTATTTTGTAACCCTATGCACGAAAGACCGCCGTCATGATTTCGGCGAGATTGTTGATGGCCAAATGGAATTGTCGGGAATTGGAATGGTGGCCGATGTGTTGTGGCACGAAATCAAACACCATGCCCCACAGGTCGAATTGGACGCATTTGTGGTGATGCCCAACCATGTGCACGGCATATTGGTATTGCCAGGGATTGGTGCGGTTGACGATGATGCGCAACCCGAATCACCATCGACACCCGCACCGTCCCCAAAAAACGAAACCATGGCCGGTATTTCGCCAAAACCCGGATCATTGTCCACCATCATCCGGTCGTACAAATCGGCCGTAACCAAACACGCCCATCGGTTGGGATTTGAATTTGAATGGCAAACCCGTTTTTACGAACACATCATCCGCGACGAAACGGCCTGGCACACCATCCGGCAATACATCGCCAACAACCCCACCAATTGGAAGGAGGACAAATTTTATGAATAATAAACATCGTACAGACGTTGCATGCAACGTCTCCGCAGGATTCCAGATTCCAGCACCCGCACAGACATTGCATGCCGTACAGCCATTGCATGCTGTACAGACGTTGCATGCTGTACAGACGTTGCATGCAACGTCTCAACAACGTCCCCACAATTATCCCGAATTAAGAATAGCAACACCGTTTTAGATAATGAAAGAAAATAAAAACATACCAGAGTTAAGGTTTCCTGAGTTTGAAGGGAAGTGGGACCGAATGAAATTAAAAAATGTATCTACATATTTTAATGGTGGTAGTTTTGAAAATGATGTTCAAGAAGAAGGAAAATATGAACTTGTCACACTTAAATCAGTTGATATGAATGGAAATTTGGTTCATTCTAAAAGGTATATTGATGTTGAAGTTCCAACATTATCTAAAGATACTCTTGTTATGATTCTTAGTGAGCAAGCACCTGGTTTACTTGGAATGACTTCTTTGATACCAATAGATAATAAATATGTTTTGAATCAACGGGTTGCCGAGATTCGACCAACCGATAAGGTTAAAAGTTATTTTTTATCAATGGCAATTAACAGAAATCAAAGATACTTTAGTAAACACGGTGCAGGTACAAAAGTGCAGAATATATCAAAGCCAAATGTTGAAAATTATGAGTTTTATTGCCCGTCTCTCCCAGAGCAAACCAAAATCGCCAACTTTCTCACCACCGTTGATGAGCGCATAAACCTACTCACCCAGCAAAAAGAAAAGCTGGAACAGTACAAAAAAGGGCTGATGCAACAAATCTTTAGCCAACAGCTCCGGTTTAAAGATGACAATGGGAAGGCCTTTCCGGAGTGGGAAGAAAAAAGGTTGACTATGATATGTGAAAAAAGAGCGTCTAATATATCTGCGAACAGTTTAAAAGAAAATAAAGGACCGTACAAAATATATGGAGCAACTGGCTTTCTTCAAAATGTCGATTTTTATAGAGAAGGTCAACCCTATATTTCAATTGTAAAAGATGGTGCAGGGGTTGGTAGAGTGTTGCTATGCGAGCAAAAATCATCTGTACTTGGAACATTGGATATAATTAAGCCAAAAGACGAAAATAGCTTAGACTTTTTGTTTTCTGTCTTGACAAGAATATCTTTTACGAAATATGTCACAGGTAGCACAATTCCACATATCTACTTTAAAGATTATTCTAAAGAAAAAGTGAATGTTCCATGCTTCGCTGAGCAACAAAAAATAGCCGACTTTCTTTCGTCCATCGACCAAAAGATTGAGCTGGTGCGTTCGCAAATCGAACAAACCAAACACTGGAAGAAAGGCTTGTTGCAACAAATGTTTGTGTAAAATGTCTGAATCAGGATTTTCAGGATTCAAGGATGGACAAGATCAATGAATAAAAAGCAAACTAAATTAGAACGATGAATCTGGATGAGCTAACTTACAAAATAAACGGGTGCGCCATGAAGGTGCACAATACGCTGGGGAACGGATTTCAGGAAGTGATTTACCAAAGGTGTTTGGCCATAGAGCTGCAACGGAGTGAGATTGCATTTCAACGCGAATTGGAACACCCCATTTATTACGATGGCATTGCCGTCGGTACCCGACGAGCCGATTTTGTAGTGGAAGACGCTGTCATTGTTGAACTAAAAGCCTTAGTGAATTTAGAGGACGTACACTTGGCACAAGCAAAAAATTATGTTGTAGCTTACGATAAACCCTTGGGTTTATTGATTAACTTTGGTGCAAAGAGCCTGCAATTTCGAAAAATATTCAATCCAAAGTACCCATCCAACAATCCTGCTCATCCTTAAATCCATTGAATCCTGATTCAGACAACCATGAATACCCAAGCTGAACAAATACTGGAAAACAACCGGACTAATCGAACGAATAAGCAGGAGGAACTATAAAAAGTCACCTTTGCGCTTGCGGATCAACACAACCTAAACGATAAACAAATGAATCACGAAAAAACCAACCACCTCCTTCAACAAGCCGGCATATTGATCAAACACCAACGTGAGAAAGAGATATTAAAAGGTGAAAGCTTCAATGTGTTCTCCATTCTAAAAATGGAAACGAAGGAAAACGAAACACACTCGGCATTTTTAGCCGAACTATTAAATCCAGATGGCAGTCACCTGAAAGGCAACACGTTCCTGAACTTGTTTCTTCAAACGATCGATAACAAAACGATTGATCTCCAATCGGCCAAAGTAAAGGTAGAACACGCGGTGGGTACTCGAGATGACAATAACAAAACCGGCGGCCGAATAGACCTATATATTTGGGATAGTCAAGGCAATACGATCTCCATTGAAAATAAGATTTACGCAGGCGATCAACAGGCACAGGTAGAGCGTTACGTCAATCACAACAAAGAGAAAAACACGGTTTATTATTTGACGTTAGATGGACATGAGCCCTCTAAAAACAGCAAAGGAAAACTAGTTGTTGATGAAGACTTTTTTACGTTGTCGTACAAAGGCGACATTATTAATTGGCTGCAAATGTGTTTTCAGGAGTCTGCAGATGTGCCGATCCTGCGCGAATCGATCAAACAATACATGATCTTACTAAAGAAACTAACCCATACCATGGAAAACAAGGAACAACAGGAGTTAATCAATCTGATACTCAGTAATTACGAGGAAGCGTCATTAATCGCTAACAATATTAATAAAGCGGCAACAGGTGTGCGGGATCGTTGGCGGAATAAAGTTATTGAGCTACTGGAAGAACAGATTTCGGATAATTATCAAATCAGCCGGGGCGATCTGATACACCGTAAATTTGCACAAATTTGGATTAAACCGATTGGGTTCGCCGATCGTATTTTGCATTTTGGCGTTGAAAGTTTTAGCGGTAATGGCATTCCTGACAGTCGTCTGTTTATAGGCGTTGTAAACTTGCATGCCACACCTAAAGTACGCGACCCCTACTGGGACAATGAGCAAAATACTCCGAGGAGTAATTGGTGGACCAATGTTTATTATTTTGAAGATATAGAAGGTCTTAAAATGGACTCGAATGATCCGAAGACTATTAGAGAACTAGCCAATGAAGACACATTAAACAAAGTTTCGGAAGCGCTGGTTGATCAGATTTTAGACTACTTGGATCAAGAAACGAAGCCACTACTAGCGTACTTTCAAAAAGCCAATTAAATGAATACCCAAGCCGAACAAATACTGGAAAACAACCTGGTTGCCCAACTCGAACGGTTAGGCTACAAAAAGGTGCTCATTCGCGACGAAGCTGACTTGCTGATTAACCTGAAAAAACAACTGGAAGTACACAACAAGCTGAGCCTGTCGGATAACGATTTCACCCAGGTGCTAAACTACATCAACAAGGGGAACATCTTCGAGCGGGCCAAACTGCTGCGCGACCGGGTGCCCTACACCAACGCGGCGGGCGAAACCAAAACCATTGAGCTCATCAACCAAATCCATTGGTGCCAGAACCAGTTTCAGGTAAGCCAGCAAATTACGATGGAAGGAAGGTATAAGAACCGCTACGATGTAACCATTCTGATCAATGGGCTGCCCCTGGTGCAGGTGGAATTGAAACGTCGGGGGCTGGAACTGAAGGAAGCCTTTAATCAAACCAACCGCTACGAGCGGCATTCGTACGGTGCCGGGCAGGGCTTGTTTCAGTTTATTCAGCTGTTTGTCATTAGCAATGGGGTCAACACAAAATATTATGCCAACAACCCCATTAAAGCCCGCTCATTCAAGCAAACCTTCTATTGGTCGGACGTTGACAATAAACTGATTACCCAGCTATCCGCCTTTGCCGACGTGTTTCTGGAGCCCTGCCACCTCTCGAAGATGATTACCAAGTATGTGGTGCTAAACGAATCGCAAAAGATACTGATGGTTCTAAGGCCTTATCAGTACTATGCTGTCGAAGCCATTGTGGAGCGTGTGAAAACCACCCGAAAATACGGCTACATCTGGCATACCACCGGAAGCGGAAAAACCCTGACCTCGTTTAAAACCGCCCAGATTCTGACCGCCATACCGAAAGTGCATCAGGTGGTTTTCGTGGTCGACCGCAAAGACCTGGATTACCAAACCATCAAAGAATTTAATGCTTTTAGCAAGGGGAGCATTGACGGCACGAATAACACCAATACCCTGGTCAAACAAATGGCAGGCGACACCAAGCTTATCGTCACCACCATTCAGAAGCTGAATACAGCCATCAGCAAACAACGCTACCTGGGCAAAATGGAAGCCTTGCAGGACAAGCGAATTGTGTTCATTTTTGATGAATGCCACCGCAGTCAGTTTGGTAAGACTCACGAAACCATTAAGAACTTTTTCACCAGCTGCCAGATGTTCGGGTTTACAGGCACCCCAATATTTACCGAAAATGCCGGAAGCAACGAATACGGCAAGCGCACAACAAAAACCTTGTTTGAAAAATGCCTGCATAAGTATGTCATTACCGATGCCATCCGGGATGAAAATGTGCTGAAGTTCTCGGTAGAGTATATCCGAACCTTCAAAAAGAAAGACAACATCCTCGACATCGAAGTGGAAGCCATTGACGAAGCGGAGGTCATGGAATCCCCGCAGCGTTTAAACAACATCGCCGATTACATCATTGCCAACCACCACCGAAAAACGCATAACCGGGAGTTTACCGCTATTTTGTGCGTGTCATCAATCAAAACCTTAATCGACTATTACAACATATTCCACCAAAAGAAACAGGAGGGGCAGCACAAGCTAAAACTGGCCACCATTTTTTCGTATCAGGCCAACGAAGAGGATCAGGAGGCCACGGGCTTTGTTGAAGATGATGAATTTTTGGGGACCGATGAATACAGCCAAAACCTGGCCGCCGATGGAGGAACAACCTATCAACTGAAGGGGGTGCCGGCCACCATCAACCAGCACTCACGCGATGCATTGGAAACGTTTATCGGCCATTACAACAACACCTTTAGCACCAACTACACCACCAAAGACAGTCAGTCGTTCTACAACTATTACAAAGACATTAGCAAGCGGGTCAAACACAAACAGATTGATGTGTTGCTGGTGGTCAACATGTTTCTAACCGGATTTGATTCCAAGGCCTTAAATACCCTGTATGTGGATAAAAATCTGAAATACCATGGATTGATTCAGGCTTATTCGCGGACCAACCGCATTTTAAATGAGTTGAAATCGCAAGGAAACATCGTTTGTTTTCGAAACCTGAAGGGGGCCACGGATGAGGCGATTACCTTATTCTCCAACAAGGAAGCGATTGAGGAGATCATTATGAAGCCGTACGAGGAGTACGTGGCCAGGTTTAATGAAGCGTTTGTGGTATTATTAAAGATCGCTCCAACAGTGAACAGCGTGAATAAGCTGCCCAGCGAAGAGGAGGAAGCCGAATTTATCCAGGCATTTCGCGAGCTGATGCGGTTGCGGAATGTCTTACGAACCTTTACTGAGTTTACTTACGATGACCTCTCTATGAGCGAACAGTCGTTTGAGGATTACAAGAGCAAATACCTGGACTTGTACGACAAAACCCGTGGTGCGAATGCCAAAGAGAAGGTGTCCATCCTGAACGACATTGACTTTGAACTGGAGCTGATTCATCGGGATGAAATCAATGTCGCCTATATTTTGAATTTGCTGGGCAACCTGAAAGACGCCACACCCGAGGAACACGAAAAACGTAAAAAGGCCATTATCGACTTGGTAGCAGGCGATACCCAATTGCGCAGCAAACGGGAACTGATTGAAAAGTTTATCAACGAAAACTTACCGCGCATTGATGATTCGGACGATATACCCGAAGCGTTCAGCAATTTCTGGGATGAAGAACGTATGAAGGCGATCCAGGCCTTAAGCAGCGAAGAAAACCTGGACATGGAAAAACTTGAAAAAGTAATTGGCGACTACCTCTTCACCGAAAAACTGCCCTTACGGGATGAAATTATTGGCACCATGAACACCCGCCCTACCTTGAAAGACCGCAAACCTATTTCAC
The DNA here is from genome assembly GCF_050589705.1 of Sunxiuqinia rutila. Classification (NCBI taxonomy): domain Bacteria; kingdom Pseudomonadati; phylum Bacteroidota; class Bacteroidia; order Marinilabiliales; family Prolixibacteraceae; genus Sunxiuqinia; species Sunxiuqinia rutila. The sequence goes on along the minus strand of NZ_JBNGOT010000004.1, from coordinate 147,876 downwards.
AACGAATTACAAACAAGATTCTGACCTTCGTAGACACTTTTATAAATGGGATTGTATCATATTAAAACAACCTAAAATACGATGGGAAATAAAAGAAAAGATTTGAGAAAACAATTCGCAGCGATAGGGGCGTACAAAATAGAACTCACGACTGAAGAAGAATCCAAACGAAGTCGAATTCAGAAAAAATTATGCGATGCGCTTCAAAATACAAATAACAGAGCATTGTATTATCGTGCAATTCTGGATGTTGTCGTTGAGATGGATCGAGCTAAGACTACCCTAAAACTAACCCACGAACAAAATGTTATGGCAAAAAGGGCCATCACCCAATGAGTATGAACAATAGCATAAAAGAGTTTTTAAAAACAGGATCACTTGTATTATCATGGTTACTATTTTCACCACTTTTCCTATTCCTATCGATAAAATGGAATAAACCAAAAATAATCGGGCGCAGTATTCTAACCCTTGTCGCCCCTGTTACGTTATTAGCTCTTTCGTTTATATCATGGAACGGGTATGACTACTACTATTATCAAATAAAGAGAGGAAGTCGTTCAGAAATAGAAGCAAAAACAGGAATGCACTTTCCAAAATATAAAACGGTCGAGAAAAGACAGCGCACGTATGGGCCAGCTTTCAATGGTGACTTTACAATGAACTATTCGGTACAATTAGACACGGTGGATATTGATCATTTTTACCAGCAAATTAAGATGAAAAAGGAATCTCAACATACGTTAAACAACGATCGTGTATATGCTTCCTGGAGCATGGACAAGAACAAAAATTTCTCTTTTACCCATATAGATGATCACGAACATTTAGACTTAAAAATAAATACTGAAACGGGAGTCATGGCTATTACATTTGGAAGCATGTAGTACCGTTTTTCTAGTATTTGGGCAGTCTGCCTCTTTTCATGCAGAACCCTATAAAGCCACATGCTTATCGTTCGAGTAGCTTGTTCCGCTGCTGTTTTTAAAGAACAGATACAGGTTCCATGCTTCTTCGTCGGTTGTTTCCGGCAGGGCCAACATGGATTGGCCATCCTCCCGGAAGCTAGCGGTTGCCACTGGCCCGATCTGCTGATTGGGCTTGGCCCACATGCAAAGCAGCTCATCGGAATTTGATTCGGCTTTGGTTTGAGGTGTGGGGTTCCAGCGAATCGTCACTTTGTCGGGAGCCTCGACCGTGCGCGAGGCATTTAATTGTAAGGGAAGGGGCAAGGAGCCCATTGAAAAATGCAGGCGTGAATAATCGGCCAACTCGCCGTTTTTGTCAAAAGCCCCCAGGTTGGCTTTCAAAAACAGGTTGTAAGCGGTCAGTTTCCGGGTGGCCGACAGCTTCCAAATGGGCGTGACCACTTGGTCGCGTACTTCGGTGTAAAATAGACGTGCGGCCTGAAACCGCTTGCGCTGCTGCTGTTGCTTCTCGCTCCAACTTTCGGGTTTTCGTGGCTTGGGTAAGCTTCTCACAATCACTTCGTCACCATTTTGGACAAATACCAGGTTACCTGCTTTTCCGCTCAGATAGGATCCCGGTGGTGTATTGGTTCTGGCCATGCTCGTTATTTTTACAGGATTTATACAAATTTTAAATAAGGTTCTTATAAGCAAACTAAGAGAAACCTTACAGAAAGCTAACAGAAACCTAGTAGAAAGTTAGGACTTTCTTCAACCAAAGTCAAGTCTGTTTCACCTTTCAAGCCATGTTAATCCGTGACTGATTTGCTTAGGGGCTGGCAATAGAGGCTATTTCATTGGTGAAAGGTTAGATTTATTGCGATCTGTGCATAGAGCCCGATGAGTTGCAACAGTATTCAATCTGGGACTTTGACAAGTTTGAGGAAATCGTGTCGATTGGCTATCAAACGGCTAAGAAGGACCTTGATCTTTTCTTTCATTGTAACTCTTCTCAAAATGATGAGTAACAAATACTGATGTTTAGGCATCTGTTTTTCAGAATTCTTTTTTGTGGTTATCTTGTTATTTATGAGTTTTTTGTTGTTGGAATGGTCATTTCTTCGCAGGCTAAATTTGCTTGTAAGCAACCTTTTTACCTGCATTCGCATCTAGCTGGATAGTTTAGTTTTATAGTTTAAGAAAATAAGGAGTGCTCAAGAACTGCTGGAAGAGTTGTCGGTGACAATTTCTTCGATTGGACGCTTAAGTACTCGTTTAAATGAATTAAGAATAAAAGGTTATGATGAAACGTATTTTTAGCTTATTACTGGTTGCGATGATGTTTTCGTGCAGTACACAAAAGAATGTATACTGGGTGAATAGTAGTAAGGTTGATTGCATGGGCGTTGGCCCAATGTCGTGCATGCAAGTGCAGAAAGGGAATAATTTGGAGGAATCCCAATGGCAGAACTTTTATTCGACCATTGATGGTTTTGACTATGAGCCGGGGTATTTCTACAAATTGAAAGTGAAAGAAGAGCATCTTTCCAAAGAAGAGGTTCCGGCTGATGCTTCTTCCATCAGGTACACGCTTGTTAAAGTGCTGGATAAACAAGTAGACCGTAGAGCACTTGTAAATGGAAAATGGCTGTTAGCACGAATTAATGGCGGTCCGGTTAACCGCTCGGTCGTTCTTCCCACGCTGGAAGTTGATTTAGAGAACCACCGTATTTTTGGTTCCGGAGGATGTAACAGTTATTCAGGCCCCATTCAGGAACTGACCCAGGAAGCAATTCTGCTGGGCAATGTTGCAAGCACCCGTAGAGCTTGTATGAATCGGAATATCGAGGATACTTATTTAAAAGCGTTAAGCCAGATTAAGAGCTATAAGGCGGTTCAGTCAGAGCTTGTTTTTTACGGTGAAGACGGTGCAGAGCTATTGGCTTTTATCAGACAGCATGAAGAGGAAAAGGTCAACCAAAACTTGAATGACATTTGGGCTCTGGAAACCATGAATGGAGAGCAGGTAACCGATTTTGAAGAACGTCCGGTACTTGAAATTCACTTGGCTGAAATGCGGGCAGTTGGAACGGATGGCTGCAATAATTTCATGGGAGATATCAAAAAACTGGATGGAAAGAACCTGGAATTTGGTGTGCTGGCCGGAACCCGAAAAATGTGTCAGAATATGACTGTTTCGGATCAATTTGGGAAAAGTTTGCAGCAGGTTAAAGGCTATCAGCTTGTTGGTTTAACTTTAATTCTAACCGACGAAGCGGGTAAGGAATTGATGAAATTTAAAAAAGTTGACTAGTGTCAAACGAAAAAAGAAAATACCAGTATCGGCTTACCCTAATGCTTATTGGGGTAAGCTTATTGTTTCAAACTTACCAGGTATTGGGGCAGGATCAAACCAATCCGATGTTTGAAAAAGGAACCTGGCACACGGGTTTTACCATGAACCTGAATAATACCAACAGCGAGAATATTGAGAACCTGTTGTTTACTGTGGGAAAGTTCGACAATACTGGTTTCGGACTGAATTTTTCAGGAGGCTATTTCTTTGCAGATGATATTTCTGCGGGTATTAAATACAGCTATCTTAGTAAGGAGATGGATGCCATTTACGAATGGAACGAAGAAAATGCCCATTACCAGTCGGCGAAGTCTAACCATCGCATGATTTTCTTTTTACGGAATTATTACCCAATCTCGCCCAATGGACGGTTTAGCTTCTTTAACGAAACTGATTTGGGATTGGGCTTAGGCAGTAATGTTACGCGTCACACCAAAAGCGAGAAAGATATCACCAAATCCTATTCCGAAGAGTTTTCGCTGGCAGTGGGCGTAAAGCCGGGGATGGCTGTCGTATTAACCAAGGGGTTTGCCTTTGAAGTGTCCGTCGGTTTATTGGGACTTACCTACACCAGTAAGAATGTAACAACCGATGAGATCAAAGAGGGCCGAAGAGATAAGTTCAACTTCGATTTTGATATTTCGCTGCTTGCTCTGGACTTTGGCCTGGCTTATTATTTTTAGAAAGGAGGAATGATGAAATCAATAGATCGAATTATAATTGCTTTACTCCTTATTTCATTCACTGCCGGATGTGTCAAAGAAGATCACTTTGGATTTAGTGATGGAGCCGATATTTTGAGCCTTGAACTTAGCCATCAAAACGGGACACCTTTCATCGACCGGCAAAACGATTCGTTGTATGTGGAGGTGGCTAATGGAACCGATCTTTCGAAGCTTATTGTAAAAGGGCTGGAATTGTCTCCGTTTGCAAAGGCTACGATTGCTGTTGGTGATACCCTGGATTTTAGTGATAGCAGTGAGCTTCGTGTTGATATTACGGCTGAAAGTGGGATGGTATCGAACTGGAGTTTAAATGTGTTTGAGATAGGAAGCAAACCACAAATTTCAAATTCCGATTTTAATGTCTGGCACAATCGGGGAACTTACCTGGATTTAGGCGTGGACGATGAATCTTCAGCTTGGGGAACGAGCAACCCGGGAGCTGTTTTTGGCGGCATAACGCCCAATGTTCAGCAGTTGGAGGTGGCTTCCGGTGACTATGCGGTTAAGCTGACGACCCGGTTTACCTGGGTTGGCTCGTTGGTTGGAAAACCGATAGCGTCGGGTTCAGTTTTTACGGGCGATTTTCAGGAAGGAAACATTAGTTTCGACAATCCTCAGGCAGCCGTTAAATTTGGAATTCCTTTTACCGCAACTCCCGCATCGTTCAGTGTCGATTACCAATATACTCCTGGCGAAAAGAACATGGATGCCTCTCAGAATGCATTGCCTTATGCGGATACTGGTGATATGTATATTTTGTTGGAAAGGAGAGAGGATGAGCAGGTAAAACGTGTGGCAACGGCTTGGTTCCGGATTGAGGAAGGAACCAGCTCGATGAAAAACATAACCGTCAATTTTACTTACGGGCAATTACCTGCGGGATCACCGGAATATATGCTTCCGGGTGAAGACGAAACTTATGCGGACGAGGGAGAAGTGCCCACGCATATCGTGGCTGTGTTCTCGTCAAGTGCCAATGGAAATGATTACGAAGGAGCTGAAAACAGTGTCCTCATCATTGATAATCTCGTTTTGAATTATTGATTGCTTTCCGTGTGAAAGCATCTTTAAATGGATCAGACTTTTCGTTTTGATTCATTTAATTGAAAGCAAAGAAGTCCTATCTGTTTAGCGGGTAGGGCTTTTTGTTTATTGCCCTTTGCGTAGGATTTTTCCGTTGGGCGTGCGTGGTAAGGTTTTGGTGAATTCAATGGCTCGTGGACGCTCAAATTTATCCAATTGCTGTTGGCAGATAGCAGTCAGCTTCGCCATGCTTTCTGGTGATTCACTTGCTTCCACAAGTAACACTAATTGTTGCCCAAGCTTTTCATGGGGACGAGAGGTAATCAGAAAAGGAAATGGCAGATAGGGTTCCAGTTTTTGCTCCAGTTTTTCGGGAATAAACTTAATTCCTCCGGAAATAATCACATGATCGGATCGCCCCAGAATCTTAAACGTTTTGGAGTCGACAAGTTCCGCTAAGTCGGTTGTTTGAATGAAGTTGTTTTCCAGGCCGGCCATCTGAATTTGCAGGCAGCCTTCATTAGACAAGCTCAGTTCAATGCCATCCAAGGCGTGGTAAAATTCGTCCTTGTCTTCTCCGTTGAGTTTCCGAAGGGCAATGTGGGTAGCCGTCTCAGTCATGGCATAACTGGAATAACAGGCCGTTGAAACCTTTTGGAGCTGGTCTGTTAGTGGTTGAGGAACAGCTGAACCGCCAATCAATAAGAATTCCAGATTTGTCGTCACTCCATTATCCAATAGCTTATGCACCTGGTTGGTAACCATGGCTGCAAATTGAAACGACTCGTTTTTCAGCAGCTGGAAGTCGCTTGCCGGATCAATCACATGTAAGTCCAGCTGGCCAACCAAGGCGCGAACAACCATTAACTTGCCAGCGATGTAACGTGTAGGCAGACAATGCAGTACCCGGTCGTCTTTCTTCAATTTGAAAAAATGGAGTGTGCGTTGGGCACTGGCTGCCACAAATTCTTTCGTGAGGCGGATGGTTTTGGGGGTTCCCGTACTTCCCGAGGTGTTGACTTCAATAAAATCCTGGGGAGCATACCATTCCGCCAAAAAATCAAGCCATTCCTGTTCCCAGTCTGCTTTGGCTTGTTGCCGGAGCAAATTGGCAACAGCAGTTGGCCTGCCGTTAAGTGTGATATGGCTGGGAAACAGATTCATTTTACGCCTTATTTTTTGGTGAGTTGGCTTGTTTGCTGATCGGATTTAGGTCAAACGCTTGTTGTGGATTAAACCACAACTCTTCACCGCGGATTTCCAAAGGAGATTCTACATTGTTGGTAAAAAGCTGACCGGTTCCCAGTCCTTGATGGCCGTTTGCTTGGAGGGTGAAGGTCCACTGGGCAATGGCATTCAGCCCGATGTTCGACTCCAGGTAGGAGGTAATCCACCAGCCAATGGAGCGTTTGTTGGCCAGACTAATCCATTCGGAGCACCCTGAAAATCCGCCATGCAAACTGGGTTTTAATACCAGGTATTGGGGGCGAATGGTATCGAGTAAGCGTTCTTTGTCAGCCAGGGTATTGATACCGATCAGTTCTTCATCCAGTGCAATAGGAACAGGAGTTTGCTGGCAAAGTTGCTGCATGGCCGTCCATTGTGAGGCGGCCAGGGGCTGTTCAATGGAGTGCAGGTTTAAAGCTGCCAGCCGGTTCAGCTTCTCCAGCGCTTCTTCAGGTTTAAAGGCGCCGTTGGCATCTACTCGAAGCGTAATCTGACTGGCCGGATAATGCGTGCGAATGGCATGCAACAGCTCCAACTCTTCCTCAAAATGAAGGGCTCCGATTTTGAGTTTGATGCATTGGTAGCCGCTTTCCAGTTTGTGTCGAATCTGCTTGCGCATGTCTTTTGCTGGCCCCATCCAGATTAGCCCGTTGATGGGGATGCCTGCTTCTCCCTTGGTAAATGCAGAGGGGAACAGTTCTTGTCTGCCGCCGTTTTGCAGGTCGGTTAAGGCAGTCTCCAGCCCAAAACGAACCGATGGAATGGCTTGAAGAAGCTCCGGATTTTCCAGAAATGGCTTCGGATCCTGGCAAATCGATTTTAGTGCTGTTTCAACTTCTTCGGGCGTTTCCTGGCTAAGTCCGGGCAACGGAGCACATTCGCCAATTCCTGTTTGGTTATTTTGTTTCAGAAAAAGAAACCAAACGGGCCTTGTTTTGTATACGCCACGCGATGTTCCCGCAGCCTGCTTAAACTGAAGCTCATATTTTTGGTAGTGCGCAATCATGAAGCAGCCAGAATAAGGCCCAGGCAAAATAGTAGTGTAAATGCCAGGGTTGAAAGTGACAGGCGTTTTAGAAAGGGATCCAAGCCTTGTGCTTCTTTTGTCCGGCTAATTTTGATCAGGTCGGTTAAAAAAAGTGGAAAGGCCAATAAAAAGAGCCATTGCCAGGCTGACTCCTGCTGGTGGTAGGTAAACAGGATTACGGCCACCCACCCCCATAAGATCATGGCAGCATGGTAGATGCGGCTGTTGCGCTCGCCCATGCGAACCGGCAGCGTGATTTTCCCGGAAGTCCGGTCATTATTAATGTCGCGCATGTTGTTGAGGTTGAGCACGCCGGTGCTGAAAAAACCCATGCTGATAGCAGGCAGCAAAATGGCCGTTTCAAAATAACTGGCGTTGAGGTAAAAAACGCCAACAACCGGTAAAAGACCGAAGAACAGGAAAACGGCCAAGTCGCCAAGACCAACATAGCCGTATGATTTTTTGCCGGCGGTATAAAAATAAGCTGCCAGCAACGAAAGGATTCCCAAACCAATAAAGCTGAAAAAGGCGGTTTTTGAAACCTGCCAGGTGCCCACATAAACCAGTACAAGTCCCAGCATAAAGCTCAGGCCGCCAATCAGGGCCATGCCGGTTTTCATCTCTGGTTTGGTAATTTCTCCGCTTTGCATGGTACGTGTTGGTCCCAGGCGGAACTCATTGTCGGTTCCCCGCTGGTTATCGCCATAGTCATTGGCAAAGTTTGAAAATACCTGGATAAGCGTAGCTGTCAGAATTGCCAACAAAGCGACAGCCGTGTTAAAAGCTCCGTAAAACCATGCCAGACCACAACCTAGCACAATGCCTGATAAGGCCAAAGGTAAGGTTCGGGGCCGGGCTGCTTTGATCCAACTTTTTGTTGTTGCCATAATCAGTGTTCAACGTTCGGAGTCCAGAGTTTTCCAAAATTCTGAATATCCGAAAATGTATTTGTTTATTGTCTAATCTCGGGAAAGGGTATAATCCGGGCTAATTCAAGTAAGCTTACCGAAAGGTGACTTTCCTTTCGATAAGCTCATTTCCCTTGTAAATTATGGGAACTTGGGATATTTCCCGAAGTCTGGTTTGCGTTTTTCCAGGAATGCATGTTTGCCCTCCTGAGCTTCTTCGGTTAAGTAATACAGTAAGGTGGCATTGCCTGCAAATTCCTGAATTCCAATCTGTCCGTCCAATTCAGCATTTAAGCCCAGCTTAAGCATGCGAAGGGCCAGCGGGCTGTGCTCCTGCATCTTTTGAGCCCAGGCCACCACTTCGTCTTCCAGCTGATCGAAGGGAACAACCTTATTGACCAAGCCCATTTCCAAGGCTTCCTGTGCGGAGTACTGGCGACACATGAACCAGATTTCGCGTGCTTTCTTTTGGCCCACAATGCTGGCCAGGTAAGAAGAACCCAAGCCGGCATCGAAGCTTCCAACTTTGGGACCGGTTTGTCCGAAGATGGCGTTTTCGCTGGCAATACTAATGTCGCAAACCACATGCAACACATGGCCTCCACCGATTGCAAAGCCGTTGACCATTGCGATGACGGGTTTGGGCATGCTGCGGATTTGCTTTTGGACTTCCAGGATGTTGAGGCGCGGAATACCATTTTCATCAATGTAGCCACCGGTTCCTTTTACATTTTGATCGCCTCCGGCACAAAAAGCTTTGTCGCCGGCACCCGTCAAAACAATTACGTTAATGCGTTGGTCTTCACGACAAATCTGCAGCGCATCGCTGATGTTATTCACCGTAGTGGGGCGAAAGGCGTTGCGTACGTGTTCCCGGTTGATGGTAATCTTACCTATCCCGTCGAAATAATCGAAGAAAATATCTTCGTATTCTTTAATGGTTTGCCATTGTCTTGTTGTGCTCATCGTATGTTGTTTTTTATTGTTTTACGTATTTAAATAACTCCCGAAACACGGTGGTGTTTACTTCCGCATCGGTAAAAATTTCCAGAAGGGCAGCCTTTTGCTGTCCGGGGGAATAAAAGTTGTTTAAGGCCTGGCTTAGTTCAGTTGCATTTTCTGCCTTGAAGTAGTCCAGTTCAAAGGCTCGGGCCAGTCCTTCGGCTTTAAATTTATTTTCGGTGAAGAAATGTTCCTGAAAAGCCGGAGAATCGCCGGGTCCTTTGATCAGTCCAAAAATGTTTCCTCCCCGGTTATTGATGACAACCACTCGCAGGTTGCTGTGAATGTATTTATTCCACAGGGCATTCGAATCGTAGAAAAAAGACAAATCGCCCAGAATAATGGTGTTGATGGATGTTGTTTCGGAAGCAAAACCCACAGCGGTTGACAAGGGGCCATCAATGCCACTGGTGCCGCGGTTGCCAAAATATTGGGCATTCTTCACCGGCGGACAGATAAGTCCGTAGCGTACCGGCGAACTGTTTCCCAAATGGATGACAGAATTTTCGGGGATGGCTTTTCGAAGCTGGTCAAAGACCGTCAAGTCGGAATAGCTTGCCTGTCCGATAAAGGTATCCCGAAGCTGGTTGACTTGTTTTTCTTTGTTTTTCCAGCGCTGGATGTAGCTCTTTTCTTGGCTCGAAACCTTGGGTAAAAGTTGCCCGAAAAAGTCAGTCGCATTCAGTGGAATAACCTTGGTGAGTGCCTGGTAGGTGTCGAAATGCTCCTTCGCTAAACTCAGGTGCCAGTGATTAGCTGGCTTGTATTTTCGCAGAAATTGCTTCAAGGATTTGGATACAAATTGTCCGCCGAAACTGATGAGTAATTCGGGTTGAAAATCCTCGATCCGGTCTTCCAGCAAGGCGGCCATCAGGGTGTCAATACTACCGCAAAAGTTGGAATCGTCGAGATTGGCCAGATGCTCTTTCAAAACCACAGCGCCTGTTTTGGAAGCCAATTCGCTCAGTTGGTTTTCCAGGCCGGGGTTCGGAATTTGCTGACCGGCCAGCACCAATACTTTATTGGCCTTATTGAAAACAGCAGTCAGCTCGTCGAGTGCTGATTCTGCTAAAAGCTGCCGGGTGTCAGTAGTTTCAATGATTTTAACCGGAGAAAGTTGTTCATCCAGCAAATCGTGCAAAGGCTCTTCCAGCGGAATGTTAATGTGCACGGGAGCAGGCGCTTCACATAAGGCGGTATTCAGGCACTCATTGATTTGGCGTGCCGCATACCACAATTCATTTTCTGACTCGCCCAATGGCAAGCTGATTTCTTTTTTAATGAAGTTCTGATAAATATTTTCCTGACGGATGCACTGGCTTTCAGCTTGATCGATCCAGTAGTCGGGGCGGTCGGCTGTAAGCACAATCAAAGGGACTTGCAGGTAAAAAGCCTCGGCAATAGCTGGGGCATAATTCAGCGTGGCTGTTCCGGAACTGCAAACAATGACTACGGGCTTTTGCTTGGCTTGCGCCAGCCCAAGTGCGAAGTAAGCCGCACTTCGTTCGTCTACTATGTTGCGGCAATTAAACCGGTTGCTGCCGGCAAACGTATGAGTTAGCGGCCCGTTGCGCGATCCGGGGGAAATGATGACATCGTCAATTTCCTTGGCCAGCAAAATGGCTGCCAGTTGCTGAATGTGTTTCTTTGTTGAAATCATGTATGTTGAACAGCGTCAATGGCTGATAATAAAGTGTCTGCTTTTTTGATGGTTTCTTCCCATTCTTCTTCGGGAACCGACCGGGCTGTGATTCCTCCTCCGGAATACAGAATGTAACGGTCGGGGGTAATTTCCATGCAACGCAAATTTACAAATAATCTGACGGAATCATTCATTCGCCAGGGACCGAGATAACCCGTGTAATAGCGACGGTTGTGCTGTTCTATTTTCTGGATAAATTTGGCTGCCTTTGCTTTGGGATAACCACATACGGCTGGTGTGGGATGGAGCTCGGCAACGAAATCGCCCAGTTTGTGAGCTAGTTTTTTGGCTGAAAAACGGAAGCTGGTAAACAGATGAGCCACCTTGCCACTTTCCAAAGTTTCCGGACCTTGTGTGGTGTATGGGTAAATGTTGAATCGGTAAAATACATCCAGCAAATAACGGGAAACAAAGGCTTGTTCCTCAATTTCCTTGGTGTGCCAGCTGTAGTCCGAGTCGGCCCGGCGGTTTTGGGTGCCGGCCAGCGAAACCGTTTCAACGGTTTTGGCTTCTGCCTTGAGCAGTACTTCCGGAGTAGCTCCCATCCAGGTGCCTGCCTGGGGTAAATTGACCAGGTAGACAAAGGCGTTGGGCGTTTGCTGAAAGAGTTGCAGGTAAAGTTTGCCGAGCGACTCTGACTTTCGTTCTTTCGGAATCAGTCGGGAAACAATGGCTTTGGCAAGCTTGCTGTTTTTGATCTCCTCTATCGTTTGCTCAATATTTTTTATGTAAGCTTCTTTTTCAATAATCCGATGTTGCTCCGGCCCCTTGTCCCGGGCTTCGCCTTGTTCCAGAAGAGAAGGAGCTATGGTCAGAATCTCTTCGATGCCCTTTTTGTAGGTTCCAGGCTTGAGAAGCACCAGAGGTGTTTCGTTGCTGATTTGATAGGGGGCAAACACAAAGCCCTCCTGGCCGTTCAGCTTACTAAATTCCGCCGGATAAATCAGGTCATTCTTGTCGGTAAGCAGAATTTCGGGCGTTTGGCTCCCCGGCATGGACCATAGCGCAAAAGAGCAATTTTTTTCGATCAGTTTGTCCAGCAGTATGGCAAAATTCTCAGTATTTGTCATTCCTTTTCACAATCATATTGGTCACCCGAATGGTTGAAATCAGGCGTCCTCCTTCATTTCTTACATCAACATTCCAAATGTGGGTCTGGTTTCCCGGATGGAGAATATTTGCCACAGCGTAAGCTTTGCCTTGGCGCAAGCTGCTGGTATGGCTGCCGTTGACCTGGATTCCCAGTACGTCAAAATTTTTCATATCAACCATAAGCATGCTTCCTAAACCGGCCAGGCTTTCGGCAAAAGCCAGGTTAGCTCCGCCGTGGAGGATACCATCGGGGCGGCAATTTTTCTCAGAAAGGAGCATGGTGCCTTCAACGGTTCCTTCACCAACTTTGGTGATTTCGATGCCCAGACTTCCGATTAAGCCGTTTTGTGTTGCCTGATTAATTAGTTCAAGGGGAGTACTGTTATTTAGTAAACTAAGATCCATAATGATATATTCAAAAAAAGTGGACCTCAAAAGTAAGGTTTAGTTTTGAATTTTAACAGGGCTTTTCCCCATTCATTTAACCAGAGGATCCTCCTCAATAGGCTAAGAATCTTGTTTCCGGTAAGCTTTTTTTAGCCGGATGCCGCTCATGGTCAAATCTTCCGCCGGATTTTCTTTTCCATTGGCCAGGTAGAACAGTTTCGACTCGTGCTTTTGTAGGGTAACAGTTATCTGGCTGAGGTTTCCCAGGCTGACGCTTTCTCCTAATTTCCACTCGTACACCCAGTTGTTGTTTTCTTCGTTGATTTCAGAAAAGGTAAAACTTTCAGTGACCGTTTGATCCGTGTCATTCAGAATAAGGAGCCCCCATGCTTTGGGCGAACGGTAGCGCCGAAGTGCAACTTTACATTTTTTAGAGCCGGCCCAAAGCGGTATGGTCGCACTTTGCGGACGTTCCTGAGGCAGCAGCAAGCGCCAGGTATTCAGTTCCTGTTCCGAGAGCTTGGAGAACTTAACAGAGGTGCTGACTACTCCTCCCATAATGCCTACCCAATTGGCAATGCTGTTTTTTTCAGTTGGATTTAGGCCGTCATTTTCCAGATCGAAGGGAATAACATCCAGGTCGTTTTGCCAAAAGACGTTGTTGAAATACTGGGTGTTGTAACTTTCCTGCAACATGCTGCCTATTCCTTCAGCGGTCCATTGGTCTTGTTTGCTGTTGGCAATGCACATGGCATCCACATAACCAATCATTGGGGCATAGGGCGACTGGCTTGTGATCCAGAAACTTCCGGCGCCGATTTCTTCCCGGATAATGTTGAGGATGTCGGTGAATATCTGAACCGATGTTTTGGTTTTGTCGTAGCGGTCGATACCGATACTTGGCCTTAAGCCCCAATCCATGAAATCGGTTTTATAAAAGGTGAAGCCCATTTTTCGATAGGCCCGAAACACTTTTTCAATGTATCGTTGCACATCAGGATGACTGCCATCAAGCGTGTAGTGACGGGCTTGACTGCTGGTTCGCTCCGGAATCGGATTGCCATCAAGGTCGCGGATGAGCCAGTTTTTGTGCCGCTTAAAAAGCTTACTTTCCTCGCTCACCATAAACGGTGACACCCAAATTCCGGCCCGATAACCGCGTTGGAAAATATCGCGGGCAGCCGGTTCCAGTCCTCTGGGCCATTGGTCATTGCAATCCAGCCAGTCGCCGTGCGTACAGTAACAGTCATTGATCAGGATTGCATCCAGCATTAAGGCTGGATTGATGGTGTCCAGGTTGGTCAGCAAGCCGGTCAGCTTGTCGTGGCTGAAGCCCGGCCCAAATTCATTCACCGAGTCCCAGTGATAACTGGTCTTGGTGTCCTTGCGGGCCTGTTGCTGTTCCGAGATGTTCCAGGCCAGATGTTGCAGTGTTTCGTAGGGCTTATTCCCAAAATAAATATAAATGTCGGGGAGCTTGATGAAATCATCTTTCAGAGGGATGTTCTCCGTCACAAAGCCCGTTTCAAACAAAATGGATTCAACATCGGGGTAACGGTCCGACAAACCGCGGCGGTGAGGCCGGTTATATAAGGTGCTTTTTTGAATGAAATCGTGATGTTCGTAGGTGCCGATGGCCAAGGTATCCTGTTGGGCCGAGATTAAACCTGTTGTCAGGTACGAATCATACGACCAAGCCTGTTCGCCGGGTTGGTTCCCAAATTCGGCAGCAGTGGGTTTCTGAAATTCGTACAAGCCAGAAGGGCCGCCAAATCCTTGCCCTTGCCTGAAAAAGTGCTTCACGCCGTTAACCACAGCCTCGCCCAGCGGGCAGAAATAATAGGGTGCCCGCGACATGCCGCTTAGTTCAGCGCCAATAGAGATGGAGCCTGAGTTAATTTTCAGGTCGAGCATGACAAAGCCTCGGTCCAGCTCATAAATAATACGCTTGCCTTTGGGCGAATCGCCCATGAAGGTATTTCGAACAAAAATACTCTGACCATCAATGGTAGGGCGGCAATTTCTTAAATAAATGCCACCGGCAATTAAATCGAAAGTGCCGTCATTGTGAAGAATCCACTGTGGTTTTCCTATTTTAAACCGGTTGCGGCTTACCGTGCTGGTATACTCAAGCGCACTTGAGTAGTAGGGCATTGTGAGTAATGATCCAATTCCAGTACCTACCAATTTTAGAAAATTCCTTCTTTCGATGGTCTTCTTGGTCATAGATGTAATTATTGATTCGTTAGAGTGGCTGTAAATTTAACAACTTTTAACAATGTTCGCACGAAAAGGCGAAAAACTTTCTTTTGCATAAAAGCGCTGGTAGCTAGTTGTTTGTGTTTATAGCTGTTGTAAAAAATAATCTTTCTACTTTTTGTGGGATGCTGTTTATGGTTTAGAAAGAGATTATCGGACCATTTTGTTTATTTTTCGAATGAGTTTTTCACGCTTTTGTTCGGGAAGTGTTCCAATACGCGTGGCGTGATTCCCGTCTTCCTGTACGATTTTATGGTTATTTCCTCGTTTTCTGACAGTCGCAGCCGTTGCACTCCACGGGTCAACCTCCCCATAAATAAGCACGACGTTTCGGGCATCCGACTTTAAGAATTGATCTACCTGCCTGGAGGTCTTGTCGCAGTAGGTGGTGGAAGTTCCCAAAGGAAGCATAAACTGGTTGACATATCCTTGGGTTGATTGCAGAGATAGCAAGTCGGCAAAGGATTGGGTGTCGTAGCCGTAGTACCCCAGTTCACGGGCTGCCTGGTAGAAGAATGCCCGGAAATGAGCTGATCCCTGATAGGAAAAATAGTCCGGAGAGCTGATTCTGATTAAGTTGTTAAAAAGCGCTTCGGTACTGGCTGTGTCGGCGGGAATGGCATTGCAGTTGTGACCCCACTGCCAAAAGGAGAAGGCATACTCCAGCACAATATAGTCAAGTGTTTCATCCATGGGCATGGGGAAGGTGTAGTTCCGCTGGTTGGCATAGTCGGTTAGTAGCGGAAGCATTTGTGCCCGTCGTTCCAGTATTTCGCGTTGGAAACTTCGAATTTTATCCCGGCATTCATCCGATCCGACTTGATTTAAAAAGTGCTCGTGCCTGCCATCTTCAACTCCAAAGTTAAGCGGCGCTACATAGGCAACTGTCGCCGAAACATCGTTGGGGAAAAAGCTACGGTGAGCCAGAGCCGTTTGTCCGCCCTTGCTGATTCCGGTGTTGAGCCACTTTTCCTGGTAGTGCTTTTTGAAAAGTTGCACAATGCGGTGATGATCGCGGGCGGCATTTTCAACCGTTAAGAACTCCCAGTTGATGGGATCGGGTACCGATTTGCCAAAATAGCGGTGCTCCACACAAAGCTGGTTGGCCTCAAGCATCGGGCTGAGCTCGTGGATGAAATTGGGTTGTGCAGCATAGTTGGCATCGTACCCCTCGGTGATCAGCACCACAGGGCGGTCCGCTTTTTTGTCAGACACAAACACCCGCTGAAGGAAAAATCCCTGAGTGGTGTCCTGGTGGTTTAGCGGCTGTCTGATCCTTATTTCGTAACACTGATTGAAAAAGTGATTTCCATCAATGGCTTTGATGGAGGAGATCTCAGGCTGAGCCTGCATAAATTGAAGCAGGTTCTGGCTTAGAGCGGTTCCGGTGGTCAGCAAAAAAAGAACCAGAAACCAATGGAGCTTAGCGGTTATTGGGTGCATTTGTGACTTGTTTAGAAAATACCTTAAAATTAAAAGTTTTGGTGTTCGGTCCGTTCAATAATTTCATTTTGTAAATCTTCGCCCAGGTCGTTGAAGTAATCGCTGTAGCCGGCTACCCGTACAATCAGATCTTGATGATGCTCCGGATGCTTTTGGGCGTCACGCAGCGTGGCGGCATCCACAACATTGAACTGAATGTGGTGTCCGTCCATGCGGAAGTAACTTCGCACCAAGCTGGAAACCTGAGCAACGGCCGATTCTCCTTCAAAGAAAGAAGGGGTGAATTTCTGGTTCAGCAAGGTGCCGCCTGTACGTAAATGATCGATCTTGGCAGCTGATTTGATTACCGAAGTGGGACCTTTACGGTCAGCTCCCTGCACGGGTGAAATGCCTTCTGAAACAGGTGTTCCAGCCAGGCGCCCGTCAGCACTGGCTTGCATCACACTTCCAAAGTACACGTGGCAGGTGGTTGGCAGCAGGTTAATCCGGTAATCCGCTCCCCGCGGACTTTTATGACCATGGACAGCCCGGTGATAAATTTCAAAAACACTTCGCAGCTGATCATCAGCCTGATCGTCGTCATTGCCATATTTTGGGATCTTGTAAACCAACTGGTAATGCAGGTTTTCAGCACCTGCAAAATTGTTTTTCAAAGCCTCCAGCAGGTCTGGCATGCTGCATTTTTTTTGGTCAAACACCTGTTGCTTGATGGCGGTGAATGAATCGGTGATGGTGCCCATGCCTACACCTTGAATGTAGTTGGTGTTGTAGCGAGCGCCTCCATTGATGTAGTCAGTGCCGTTCGCAATACAATCATCAATGATTAACGAGAGAAATGGCGTTGGAATATGGTTGATGAAGGTTTTTTCAATGCGGTTGCTGCCTTCAACTTTTATCGAAACAAAATGTTGGACTTGTTTCTCGAAAGCCAGCATTAATTCTTCCATCGACCGAAATGCGGCAGGATCGCCGGTTTGCAGCCCAATCTGCTTCTGGGTGCGTGAGTCAAAACCATTGTGAAGCGTAATTTCCAATATTTTGGGCAGATTGAAGTAACCGGTCAGAATATAACTTTCAGTACCGAAAGCACCGCTTTCCACACAGCCGCTGGCGCCTCCGTTTCGCGCATCTGTCAGGCTTTTGCCTTGGGCAACCAATTCCTGAATAATGGCATCGGTGTTGAAAATGGAAGGTTGGCCAAAGCCGGTTTTTACAATCCGAATGGCGCGTTGAATGAAACGGTCCGGATTTTTTTGACTCAGCTGAACCATGGAGCTGGGTTGCAGCAAACGCATTTCTTCAATAACATCCAGTATCAGGTAGGACAGCTCATTAACTGCATCAGTTCCGTCGGGTTTCACCCCGCCCAGGTTAATCAAGGCAAAGTCCGTATACGTGTTGCTTTCCAAAGCAGTAATGCCCACTTTGGGAGGCGCGGGATGGTTATTAAATTTGATCCAAAAAGCTTGTAGCAGTTCCTGAGCTAGTTCTTTGGTTAGTGTTCCGGCAGCCAGTTCTTTCTGGTAGAAGGGGAACAAATGCTGATCCAGTCGCCCGGGGTTAAACGAATCCCAGGGATTGAGTTCGGTGACAACGCCCAGGTGCACAAACCAATAATATTGCAGGGCCTCATGGAAGGTTTGAGGCGCATTGGCGGGCACCCGGCGACAAATGCCGGCCATGTTTTTAAGTTCCAGTTTCCGGGCCGCTTCTTTTTCTTGCCTGGCAAGTTCTTCCAATTGGTCGGCATGCCGGTTGGCAAATACAATAATGGTTTCGGCGGCCAGCTGCATGGCATTCAGCTCTTCCTGCTTGTCGTAAGCTTGCGGATCCTTTTTGAAATCGAGTTGGCACAGGCTTTCCTTGATATCCAGAATAATATCCAGCATGCCTTTGTGATAGATTTTAGCGCCGGCAACGGTGTGCCCCGGAGCTCGCTGTTCCATAAATTCGGTAAAGATGCCCGCCTCGTAGGCAGCCAGCCAGTCTGGTTGCATTCGGCTCATAATCCGGTCACGATTGGAATGCCCCTGCCAAAATGGAATGATCACTTCTTCATAAGCCCTTCGGGTTTCCGAATCAACCCGAAACCATACCTTTTTTCGGGAATTTAAGATGTCCAGATCCTGCAGCGAGTGTACGGTAATTTCCGGATAGGTGGGCGTGGCTTTGGGGGCCGGTCCCCGTTCACCAACAATCAGCTCATCGTCATTGATACAGATGGTTTTGTTTTCCATGATGTAGCGAAACGCTTTGGCGCGTTGCATCGGAATGGAGTCTCCCAGGGCCTGGTGACTTTTATAAAATTCGGTCAACAATAACGCTCGTTCGGCTGAGATGCGGTTGATGGCGTTTAAACTCTGATTGCGTAGTTTTTCTATGCGTGGTGTCATGTTGTTTGTAATTTTGGGGAATTCAAGGTTAAGCTCGGATGGAGACTGTAAATCCGGCCTTTTCAAACTGGTTTCTGACTTCAAGCAAGGCTTCCTTTTTCAGGGAAGCTTGATCTTTAAACGGGTTTTCCAGCTGAAAACGTATGTATTTAGACCTGGCTGTATTGTGAAATGGCAGCAGGTCAACAGCGCGTGGCGGATGATGTAGTTTCTGCAAAAATGCGATGCTTGCTTCAATATTCTCAGGCGTGTTGCTGACTCCCGGAATGATGGGAATGCGCACGTTGTAGGCCTTTTGGAGCCTTGCCAGTTTTTGCATGTTGGACATTATCAATTGGTTTGAAACCCCGGTGTATGCCCGATGTTTTTGGTCATCCATCAGTTTAAGGTCAAGGAGAAAGAGGTCGGTTGATTGCGCTGTTTGCTGTACTGTTTTCCAACTTGCCAATAAGCTGGTGTCTACTGCAGTGTGCATGCCGTGGTTTTGGCATAGCTTCAGCATTTTTTGTAGAAACGGGCTTTGCAATAAAGGTTCGCCGCCAGAGAACGTTACACCGCCACCCGATTCTTCCATAAAAACTTGTTCTTTCTGAAGTTCTGCCAACAGTTGCCGGGGTGTTATGGTGTAACCTACCTGTTCGTTTTCGGTGAAACGGTGCCCGTTGAACTGAACGGTTTTGGGCACACAAACGGGCTTCGGATCAATGCTCTCGGGGTTGTGGCACCATTGGCATTGCAGGGGGCAACCTTTGAAAAATACGGTGGTGCGTATGCCCGGCCCGTCATGTACAGCAAAGCGCTTAATATCAAATATAATCCCATCCATGAGGAGATCGTTTTAATCCGATTTTAGAAAAGAAAGAAGGGTGGTTGTGAATACGTTAGCCAAGCAGGCATTCAATTGATCCAGCACTCGTAAAGGCCTTTGCCGAAGTGGTGATACAGGTTCGAGAAATGTTTGATTTTGAACTTCATCCGTGTCGAAAATTAAACAACAAACGCAAATTAGCTTTTTTTGCGAATGTAAAGAAACTATTAAGTCTATTCGGCACTATTTAGAATATCTTTAAATAGGAAGAAGAAAAAGATAAATTTGTCCGAAATTAAAAAGTAATTCTAAGAAACTGTAGGTCAGGAAAGGAGTACGATGAAAAATTTATTTTGCCCCATATCAGATGAACGAATCAATGAGCAGGTGCCTCGGGTTACGGCTTTGCTGGTAATTCTGACCGTGATTGCTTCATTTGCGTTTCAGTTGCCTGTGTTGATGGCTCTTGTAGCCGGTGACTTTTTCATTCGGGCATTTACCAAGTTGAAATTCAGTCCGCTGAGTTGTTTGGCTTATTGGATGGTGAAATGGCTTAAAATTCCGGCAAAACCCATTGATAAAGCGCCAAAAGTATTTGCGGCACGAATGGGCTTTGTTATGACTGTGATGATTACAGTTTTACTTGGATTGAACTTTTCGCTGGCAGCAATGGTTGTTGCAGGCATTCTGCTCTTTTTTGCAAGCCTGGAATTTGCCTTTGCCTTTTGTGCGGGGTGTACCATTTACACTTATTTGGTTTTACCGTTGTCTAAAAATTGAATATTCAACACCAACAAACAATAGTTTTTTCTCGAAAAAACCGGCTTCGTGCCGGTTTTTTTGTGCCTAAAATCGTCGCATCAATTCCTGTGTGACTGTTTCTTTTCGTCGTCTGGATATCTGAACGATGTCACCATTCGACATCAATAAACGCCCACCATCGTTTTTGAGGTAGCTCTGCACGTGGTTGAGGTTGACCAAGTGTGTTTTGTGCGCGCGAATGAAATGGTGCTCCTTCAAAAGCTCTTCAAATTCGACGAGTGTTTTTGCCACCAGCAGGGGCTTCCGGTTTTCAAAAAATAAGTGGGTGTAGTTGCTCTCGCCCTGGCAGCGAATAATGGTTTTGACTTCTATAAATTCGATGCGGTCAGCTGTTGGTAAACCAATGCGCGGATTCTGCGGGTGTTGAGAATTGTAGCGAAGTTGGTTGATTTGTTCGGCGGAGCGCTTTTGATGGATGCGTTCGCTCACTTTATGTACGGCTTGCGTTAGCTCGTTGAGGTTAATGGGTTTGAGGATGTAGTCGGCAGCCGAAAAGCGGATGGCTTTGATGGCATAATTGTCGTATGCTGTTACAAAAATAACTTCGAAGGTGAAATCCTGAAAATGCTCCAGCAGTTGGAAGCCATTGGCACCCGGCATCTCAATATCCAGAAAAATGAGCTGTGGGTTTGTACGTTCAATCAGTGGAATAGCTGATGCTACCGAAGCAGCTTCTCCGGCCAGATTAATTTGGGGACAATGTGCGTGAAGCAAGCCGGATAGGTTTTCGCGACCACTTTTTTCATCATCAATCAGTATGGCTGTAATGGGACTCATAGTTCTTCTGGAATGGTAATTTCAACACGCGTTCCTTGCCGGTTTTCCTGACTGAGATCAACAAGCCGGAACGTGTACTGTCCGCCGTATTTCTCCGCCATTAGTTTTAAGCGTTCTTCGTTCAAATTTAGCCCAATTCCATTCGAGTTGGACTTTATTTGGCTCGATTTTTTTAGCCCAATGCCATTGTCCTCCATGTTTATCTGGATCATTGCCCCCAGGTTTTTAACTTCAACTTTCAGTTTGCGAACTCCTTGCAGGTGTTGTAGTCCATGCAGAATGGCATTTTCGGCAAGCGGCTGCAAAATTAGCGAAGGCACCATAAAATGATTTTGATCGATGCTTTCATCAACGATTTGTTCAAATTCAAAGTTGAACCGCAGTTGTTCTAGCTTGATGTATTGGTTGAGAGTTTCTAATTCTTCAGCTAAGCTCAATTCTTCCTGCTGCGAGTTTTTGAGCACTTTGCGTATTAAACCGGCAAAGTCCGACAAATACAAATGGGCCTCGCGCCTCTGGTTTTTCTGAATCAGGTTTTGTACCGAATTCAAACTATTAAAAAGAAAGTGCGGGTTCATCTGTGCCCGGATTGCCGAAAGCTGCAATTCCTGCAACCGCTTTTCCTGGTTTTGTCTTTTCAGTTTGGTTCGCATCCGGGCTTTAAAAATCAGAAAGGCAATCAATGCCAGAAGCATGGCACCGACCATAAACCAGATAATTGCGTAGAGGGAAGATTTGCTGGGTTCGTTTGGTTTCAGAGGCTGATCAAGAGCCTTTTCGATGTAATAGTCGATTTGATATGGGTCGACTGCATATTCAACTAAATCCCCGTTTCGGTCAAAAACCATGAGAAAATAATTGGAGGGATAAGCTCTGAATAATTGACTCAACTTGGTTTTTTGATCAAAATAAAACAAGTGAGTCGCTGTTGAATTTCGGGTTTTTGCCTGTTTTTTCCATACATCCCAGCCGAGTTTGCCATCGTCAATAATAATTGCTTGCAAGTCAGGATACTTGTCGGTAATCTGCTCCAATTTATATTGGGGATAGGAGTAATTCTCACTAGATGTGAAGCAAACAATACAGGCTTTAGTGCCAATAACATTCTGCATCGAAACCGTGTCGCCTGATGCTGTTAAGAATATTTGTTTCTTGAATATTTCACCACTTAGCAATTGTTTGGTGGATTTGAAGTTTTCAGTCGTTTTGCGATTCAATAAGGTATCGTTACTGACGGCGAGAATTTCGTCCAATACCTTTTTATACTTTGAAATTAAATGTGGTGTGTCTTTTTCATTAAAATGGGTGGATGGGTGGATAAGTAAAGCTTTTACCCGGATTAAGGCAGATCCAGCTAAAGGCAGGTTCAAAAATGAATTTTGAGAAAGGATGTCGGCTGAGATGGAAATACCTTTCGGATAGCCCGAGGGAAGATGCTTCTGTTCTGATGTATAGTAAGCGAATCTGGAACTATCGTAGAATTTGTTTCCCGCAAAAGCGGATACTCCATTTCTTGAAAAATAGCCGTACTCTTCATAATGTTCAGAAGGATTGACCTGAGCAATTCGTTCATTTAGTTGTTGAATCAGTTCTTTGTCGTCAGGCGTATGGATGTTTGTATTATTGATATAGCGGTAAAAACTAAGAATACCACAGGCAAGTGAAATCTTTAACATTTCAGTTTCATGCGTGAGGTAGTTTCTGAAATGCGCCGAGACCCCTTCAGGAAAATCGTCATCGACTAATTTTTCCGAAAAAATAAAACGGGTTAGGGCATGTGGGATCGTTGTCTTTTTATTTTGTTGAAATTCCAGGATAAAAGGCGTGATTATTCCTTGGTGGCTTGCATTGACATTGAGAATCGAATCGAAATTCTGGCTTAAAAACGTATTTTCCAATGCCCGGTTGTGGCGAAATTGGTAGCTGGGGTTTTCAGCTTCACCCAATAGATCAAATTTGATCGAATCGCCAGGTTCGGCATAAATCACTTTAAACGTAGTGTTCATGAATCGAGCGGTGTCTTCGATATAGGACAGAAAAATGAAACTATTTCTGGTCAGTGGGATGTCAATTACAAACTGATTGTTTTCGTCTAATGTGGCTTTATGGATATCGTATTTAACTCCGAACGGGGCATTGAGAACTTTAAAAAATAACGCTTTTCGTTGGGGATGCTCAATGAATCCGCTGATGTTTGCCTGGGGGGAATAGGTGCTCGAATTTTTAATCAGGCGAAAAGATTTCTCTTCGATTTTTGTTCCCAGGATATGTTGGAATTTTGGAAACAAGACAGGCACGTACGATCGGAAAACCGCTTCAGTAATCAGCCCGTCTGTCGTATTGATTGTAGCATTTACATCGTATTCGTGAACCTGATGATCTTTTTTGTACGAGCGATGTTTTGAAATTTTGATATAACCGTCGGTTGAATGAACAAGGTAGTCTTTTTGATTGATCAAAGCTGAGTCTTTCGATGAAATGGTGGCGTTGTTAAAACGGACCAGATATTCTTCAACAATGCTTTTTAGTGGATTGATCCATAAGGAATCGATCGATTCTTTTTGAGTCGCTATTTCTTCATCATGAAATGATTTTTGTTTGAGTAGTTCAAGAATTGTTTTATCCCTGTAGTCATTATCGGTGAGCTCCAATGTGTTGTTGGTTAAGTCGAGCTCCATTTTTATTATTAAGTTTTGCAAAACGTCACAGATAACTTGAGGAAAATATGTTTGATCCAACTCCTCCGATGGCGGAAACATGGAGTCAAAATGCATTGCTCGGTTTTTATTTGTGTAGTAATTGGCAATAAATCGCTTGAGTTGCATGTTGATAACAAGTTGGTTATCATTGATTAGTTCGCTCACGCCAAGTTCAATTTCATATTGTTTCTCTGCTTCGACCAGAAGTAGATTTTGTTTTATGGCAGAATTTTTTGTTTCATCCTCGAATTCACGAATGGTGCAATTAAAGAGGATGGTTTGACCTTCCTTTAATTTTAATTGGAGTTTTTCTTGGGCTTGGCCTGCGATGAAAAGCAGAAAAAAGAAAAGGCTTAGGGAGATTTTACAAGCTGTATTCATGGTCATAATTTATTGTTTTCATCAAATGTTGAGAAAACAATGAAAGATACAAATACCATTTTAGTTAACGGTATGTATGATTGATTAACCGGTCTGATTGCTGAGCGAGATGGCTGAAAAAATAAAAGCGCCTCCGTGTTTTAATCCGGAGACGCTTGATTTATTAGTTGTTTACTCGGTTCGCTACTGATTACAACTCTTTGATGCGAATATTTCTGAATTTCAGGTCTGAACCATGACCCAGGAAGCAGATACGGCCGGTATGGCGTTTCAGTCCGGGGTGGTTTTTCTTGTCGGCAGTTCCGTTTTTAGAGGCTTCTTTCATGTTTCCTTCCAGAATAACTTCACCATTCAAGGTGATTTTAATGTCATCTCCATTAACAATCACTTCCTGGTAGTTCCATTCTCCAACAGGGTTTAGAAATCCACGTTTAGCCGTGATGATTCCGTAAACTGAACCGTGGTATTGGTAAGGTTTCAGGTTGGCATAAATCGGAGCAGTATTGTCCAGAATTTGCAATTCTTTACCTACATATGCAACATCGCCTTCCAGCGGAGCATGAATTCCAAGTCCGTTGTTTGCACCCGGTGTCAATTGAAATTCAAAGCGGAAGATGAAGTTTGAATAGTCTTTTTCAGTGTACAGGTTGCCATGGCCACCCTCTGCCGGACGAACAACCAATACGCCATCTTCAGCCAGGTAGTCTGTTTTATTGCCAACCCAGTTGTTCAGGTCTTTGCCGTTGAACAGCGATACAAAACCTTCGGCTTTTTCAGCTTCTGTTATACCCGGAGTTTCTGCATTCAACTCACGAACATAAACGTTGCGGAAAGTCAGGTCATTACCGTGGGCCTGCAGTTCAATCGGACCTTCGCTGAAAATAGGTAAGCTGCGATCCCAGTAGTTCTCCATGGTTACATTGTCTACAACCAGAACACCATTCAGGTAAACAGTTACTTTATCACCTACCATTTTAATGCGGAAAGTATTCCAGTCACCAACCGGGTTGTCGGCTACGACCAATGGGGTGCTGCGGTGCTTGGTGTTGTTGTAAAGTCCGCCTGAGCCTACCTGAGCGCCAACTTTTACCAAGGAAGTATCCCAGATTTGAACTTGTGGGGTGCCACGCAGGTAAATACCGGAGTCGCCCTCTTTGGTAATTCTCCAGTCAACGATCATTTCGAAATCGCCGTAGTTTTTAACCGTACACAGGTTGTCGCCTTTACCGTCAAAAACAATCATGTTGTCTTTTACCGACCAGTTTTCGTGCATGCGGGTGTTGGCTTTAACTTGTGCAGCAGCCAGCTCTTTCTCCGACATTTTGGCTCTTGCAATTGGGTTTTTTACCAATCCTTGCCAGCCACTCAAATCTTTGCCGTTGAACAAAGAAACATAGCCGGTTTCTTGTGGCATCTTGTCCAAATACTCCTGAATGTCAATTTTGAAGTACTGGCTGTCGGCCCCTGAAATTTTAGCTTTAACCTTGGTCAGTGTTTCACGGACAAACGTTCCGGTTAATCCGTTTTGTTCGCCAGGTGTTGGAAGGGCAATTTTCATGGCAGCGCTTGCAGCAGCTCCACTCAGAGCTTCGTTGTCCAGGTAGTTGGCTACGAATACCAGTGACAAGAATGTTTTCACATTTCCGGCTGCGCGGATAACTTGTTGTTTTTCGGCGTCAGTGGTACACTTGGGCATCACTTTATCCAACCACAACAATTTTTGATCGGCTGGAATGTTGGCTTGGCTGGTTAATTTCAAAAAGGCAGCAAGTGCTTCTTGTTTGAAGGCCGCTTTTGAATTGTCGCTGAATACATTGAAAAGCGCTGGCAGGGCTGAAGCGTCAGACCAGTTGGTCAGTGCTTTGAAAGCTGCTTTCTGCTCGCTGCTATTGCCGTCTTTCAGCAAAGAAACCACACTGTTCAGCGCGTTTTGGTCATTCAGGAAAGGCAGAACAGGAACCAGTTTTTCGGTCTGTTTTCCGGCTTTCATTTCATTCAAAACAAGCGAAACAGCAGGAGCATCTGTCGAGTTGTACAGGGCAATCAATGCTTGTTGTACCGCGTTGATACCGTCGGCCGAAGAAGTTTGTTGCAACAGGCTGAGCAGGCTGTTTGTATTTTCAGCTTGAGCTACCCGAGCCAAGGCTTGGTAAGCGGCTTGGCTAACCTGGTTGTCAGAACTTTTGCAAAGCGCTTCAACCTGGTTGAAATAATTATGGGCACGACGAGCTGCCAGCACTTCGATCAGGACAACCTGCGCATCGGCACTTTGCTCATTCAGTTGAGCAGCCAATTGGTTGCAGTCGTCTACAGAAGTAGCTGAAAGCAAGGCTTTCTTAATCGCTGCCAATTCTGCTTTGTCAGTGGCTTTTTTCAGCTGCCCCAAAAGCGTAGGGATGGACTCGGCTTGTTGGTTGATAGCTAATGCCAAAGCTGCTTCCTGGCGAACCGCTTGGTTGTCTGAAGCCAATGATGGCAAAATAACCTGGTTCAGGACGCTGGCTTCCGGACGATGTGCCAAAACGTAAAGCAGTTCCGTTTGTTGCTCAGCTGATTGTTTTGGGAATAAGGCTACCCATTGGTTCACCTCAGCTTCGGTGATTCCTTGCTGGGCAAAAGTCAATACCGCCATGCGGTAGGCTTTGTCCTCATTTTTGAATTCTTTAGCCAACAGTTTTAAGGCAGCTTCCCCTTGATTGGCGCGCAATGTTTTTAAGGCAGCCGAACGGTAATGCAATTGATCCTGCTCTTTGAATTTTTTGAGCGCAGTTGCAGCCAGCTTGTTGCTTAATTTAGTATGGCCATTCAATCTTAGGTTGCAGGTATATTCCAGGTACGAAAGCATGGTTTCAGTTTCATCCGGGGCAAACGATACTTTTTTGGCTGCTGCGCTGAAGGTTTTGGCTGAAGCTTCTCCTCCAATGCGTGCCAAGGCAGCATAGGTTTGTTTAAGCGGTTCGCCGCTGGCTGATTCGGCCAGGCCAATCAAAAACGCTTCGGCGGGTTGGTAGTTTAATACTCCCAGTGCTTTGATGAATTCAACTTGCTGCTCGCCACTTTGGTTTGGAGCTGCTTGAAGAATCAGGGCAGCCGCTTCGTCTGTTCCAATGCTGGTAAGCGTTGAAATAGCTGGTGAAGCCAGTGTTTTATGATTCAGGTATTGGCTCACGGCATCAACCGTTGCTTCTTGTCCGCAATAAGCCAGCTGGCGCATGAAGAAAGCTTTTACTTCGTTGTCGTTGGCTTTTTCCAAGGCTTTGATCAGGTTTTCCTCAATTAGTTTGCTCTCGGCCGAACCTGCTTTTACCGGCAATTTGGCCAGGCTGGTAATGGCGTAGCGAGCCTGGGTGTCATTTCCGGTTCCGGGAGGAATAATCATGTCGCAAAAGCTGGCAATCCCTTCCGAATTCAAAGCAATGATTTGTTGAGTTAACGTTGATGTTTCCTGGCTGTTTTCGGCGGGAAAGCGCGCTAGAATATCAGCGACCTTGGTTTCCAGCGTCCGCCTGTCCTGCGCAAAAGCCGGGATAAGCATCAAGCTTATCAATAAGGTTGTAAGTATATTTTTTAAGTGGTTCATTCCGTTTTAAATTTTCGTTTTAAATCCAAGTAATTTTGTGTTTCTGTTGATTTTGTTCGTTTACCGATTTCAAATCTGCCATTCACCACGCATGGGTTGGTTGATCAGTCGGTTGGCTTCATCATCGTTGATGAATACCTGATTTACCGGATCGAACTCCAGGGTTCTTCCCAGGCGAAGGGCAATCAGTCCCATATTAACAATGGTTGCTGAACGGTGTCCGTTTTCTTCGTTTAGTGCAAATTTCTGACGGGTGCGTACCGATTCGCTGAACGTGGTAATTTGAGGTTCTGGATCTGGCATGCTGTCGATCAGCGCTTTCAAATTTGGAATGTCGGATTTAAATCCATTGAAGATTTTTCCGTTGGGACCTTCAATGTAAGCGGCATTTTTATCTTTGTTTTCGCCGTCCAGGATAATCTGGCAGCCATCTTCGTAGGTGTAGGTAATTTTCCGCCAGGTACCAATGGCATCGTCGTGTTGTTGTGGGGCATCCACTTCAACTTTTACCGGGCTGGTGTTGTCTTTACCCAGGAAGTATTGAACCGGGTCGATGTAGTGTTGTCCCATGTCGCCCAGACCACCACCATCGTAATCCCAGTATCCACGGAATGTTTGATGTACGCGGTGTGCGTTGTAGGGTTTTTCCGGAGCAGGTCCTAACCACATGTCGTAATCCAACTCCTGAGGTACCGGTTGTGGTGCCAGGTTGGTTTTTCCTACCCAGTAGAATTTCCAGTTGAAACCGGTTACTCCGCTGATGGTTACTTTCAACGGCCAGCCTAATACACCGCTTTCCACCGCTTTCTTGATTGGTTTTACCGGTGTGCCCAATCCGTAGAAGTTGTCTTTGAAACGGAACCAGGTATTTAAGCGGAACATTTTTCCAGTAGCGTTGATGGCTTCCACCACGCGCTTTCCTTCTCCAATGGTACGGGTCATGGGCTTTTCGCACCAAACATCCTTACCGGCCTGAGCAGCCATCACCGACATGATACCGTGCCAGTGTGGAGGTGTGGCAATGTGCACAATGTCAATGTCAGGGCGTTGTAACACTTCCCGGAAGTCGTGGTAACCCTGTACTTCAGGTTTTACCATGTCGAGGGTTTGCTTGAGGTGATTTTTGTCCACATCGCAAACGGCCAGAAGGCGTGTGCCTTCGTAGGGGATGTGTCCTCTTCCCATTCCACCCACACCAATAATGGCTTTGGTCAATTGATCACTGGGAGCCAGGAAGCCTGGTCCACCCATAACGTGTCTTGGGATAATTGTTACGCCCGCGGCTGCGATCAACGATTTTTTCAGGAAATCGCGGCGGTTGTTCATTTTCTTGTTCATTGTATTAATGGATTTAGTAGTGATTCGATATTATATGAATTGGAACCACACAAAGAAAGACACCGGGGTATAATGCCAGGGGTAACAAATGGGGTAATGCCCGATAAAAAAAGGGAAGCAGGCGTTTTTTTATTTTTTAGCCGGAGCTTCTTGAAAGGACACGACAGGTCTTGGCGCTCCTGTTTTTTGAGGCGGACAAGTCGGTTTTTGCTGAAAAATTGGCCAATATGCCTGGCCGTTTGCTTTGCTCCGGAAGACCGGAAAGCGACTTATTCGGTGTTGCTATTTTCAACAGTGAGGCTTTTGAAGTTGACCGGATAGTTCTCCTGGTACATTTCCTGGTACACTTTGATGAAGTGGTCGTAGACCGAATGCGCCAGGCTGAGTTTCCCCTGGTTGGTTAAAAGTTGCAATTTTTTGCGAAGGGCCGGTTCGTTCAGCGGGTCATTCAGGCTGACAACTTCTGCCAAGGCGTAGAGGGACGACGAATCTTGCTTTTCATCAAGCGATTCGAACAGGCTAAGCCCCATTTCAATGATCCGGTCACTCATTTTGCTGATGTACGGATCGAGCCAGGATTCTGACATGTCGGGTAAAAGTGTTCCGCGGCTCAGGATGTCCAGCAGTTCGGGGAGCGCTTTCTTGGCATTCGGACCATCTGGCTGGCTCTCCACCAAGCTAAGCTTGCTAAGAATATCGCAGTATTCGGAGTAGCAGGAGTCGCTGAGTTCAATTTGCCAAAGCCGGTCTTTAAATACCAGGTTGATACCCGGACAGGAGGCCAAGGCCGCTTTCAGGTTTTGAATGTTTGTGCCCCGTGTGTTTTTGGCTTTTTGTGTGCTCATGCCGGGCCACAAAATTCCGGACAGTTCGCTGGTTGAGATTCCACGGTGCCCGTTTACACTATTCAGAAGCACCAGCACAAACAACTGTTTGATTTTAGGTGAAAACTTTTGGCTGACATCCACCCCTTCGGGATTGATGACTTTAAGCCCGCCTAAACAGTAGATTTGTTCGTGGTTAAGCACTGGCTTGTTGTTCTTTTCTTCTTTTTTCGTCACTGCCGGTGCTGGCTTCGGTTTTCTTTTTCGGAATGCCAGGAGGCCAGGAATCAGCACCAAAAGTGGAATGACCAGCCAGGCCCAGAATCCGGCTCGTTGTTCATCCAGGTTGACGGACTGTTGGTACTGCAGGCGAATTTCATCTTCATTCAGTTCACGGCTCCAGATTTTGATCTCGTCCATATAACCGACAAAAAACTCTTCCCACAAATTACTCCCAATCAGCAAGGTATAGTCCGATTCGGTATAGGGGGTGATCAAGCCGACCTGGTCGGTGAGTTCGCCATTGAGGTAAAAACGAATCTGGTTTTCATAGGCCGAGTGGACCACTGAGATAAAGGTCCATTCGTTGGTAGGCACCTCCGATGAAGTGGAAATATAATCCTTAATTCCTTGCATGGTGTAGGTGAGCTTCCCGTTGTGAAGCTTCAGCACAAAATCACGCCCTTTACCCAGAATGCTGTTGTTGGCATTTAGCTGGGTGGGTTTAATCCAGGCCGTTATGCTGAAATTGGGGTGGAGGCTTTCTTTGCTCTGGATGCCACCATCCAGGTAAGCCCTGCCCGGAAACCAGGCACAGTTTCCTCTTTTGCTGTCGGTGATGAATTCAACTTCGTTGTTGATGATTTCCTGCTCATTGTTACGTAGTAAGTTGAGCGGTTTCTTATCGAACACAAAATGGTCAGTCAACTCAAAGTCGGGGCTCAGGTTAACAGCTTTAAATTCTTTCAGGTAGCCTCTGTTGGCAGGCGAATCGTACATGATGTCGGGGGAAAAGCGGTAGCCAGCCTTGTGTGGAATAAATGGTTCCAGGCTGCCCGGCATCAGCGGGAAACAGAAATAGCCATTGCTTTGACGGTTGGGATAGGCTTTCCAGGAAACTTTTTCAAGTAGTTTGCCATTGGAGGAAACCATGCCCACAAATTGCCCGGTGGCATTGAGCGACTGCACCCATTGGGCAGAGGCTGTAAGGTTGTTGTAGTCGGGGAGGATGAAATTGGGGAGCTTTCCGGATTGGCTCCAAAGCGCCATCAGCCGCTCGGCCTTGTTTGCGGTGTTGCCCGGTTCTACGAAAAGCAGCTCGTTGAGGCTGAACAAGGAATGGCTGAATAAGCTGTCGTTCACCTGCTGGTCGAGCCTGACCCGGTCAAATTCCTGCGGTTTTATCAGCACCAAGGGTTTGCTGGCTTGGAAAATTGGTTCTTTTTCAGTGTTGGTGATCACCGGAATATGGGTTTGTTGACCCGTCAACCTGTTTAGTTTGCGTTGACGTTCCGGGCTTTCTAAATCTTCGGCGAAAAAAGCCAGAGGAAGCGCCATTTGCTTCAGCGCGTTAAGCTCCGAATCGCTCAATTCATTGAACTGAATCAGCAGGTGTGCTTGCAGTCGAATGGCTGTGCGTGTACTGTCCGGCATTTCGTGGTACCACACGGTTTGGGTTTGTGCAGAGCCACTTAGCAGGCATAGCAGTAAAGCAAAGATTAGATCGTATTTATAATATTTAGGTGTCAAGAAAATATTCAATTGGTCATTCCTACAAATCTATAAAAAGCTGCTTGATCTTTGCCGAATGTGTCCAATTTAATTGTTCAAAAATGGGCAAAACCGTTTTGGAAAGCAAAAAAGGAGGAAAAGCCTGAATACAACCAAGGCGAAACGCGAAAAACCAGCGCGGAATGCGAAAAACCAAGGCGAAACGCGAAAAACCAGCGCGGAATGCGAAAAACCAAGGCGGAATGCAAAATACGAGGGCGGAACAGGAAAAACCGGAGCGGAATGCGAAAAACGAGGGCGGGACAGGAAAAAACCAGCGCGGAATGCCAAAAACCAGCGCGGAATGCGATTCAACCTGGTCGAATGCCATTTCGCCGCGGATTTTAACGCTCCGCTCAGGTAGGATGCTGTTCGCTGCGGTTAAAGCTTGTTTGGCTGCGGTTTAGTGTATTTCGCGCCAGTTTTATCAGGAGTCAATCCAGTGCGTGCCTGTTTTTTTAGTTCTTCGACAGTTTTGCCGCGGTTCTTTCCACTTCCCTGAAAA
Organism: Sunxiuqinia rutila; assembly: GCF_050589705.1. Classification (NCBI taxonomy): domain Bacteria; kingdom Pseudomonadati; phylum Bacteroidota; class Bacteroidia; order Marinilabiliales; family Prolixibacteraceae; genus Sunxiuqinia; species Sunxiuqinia rutila. Next base: position 115,920 of record NZ_JBNGOT010000004.1, on the reverse strand, counting down.
CACGGATCAGGTTTCCTCCCCAAATCTTTTGAATGTCCCGTTTGGAGTAGCCGCGTTTCAACAATTCATAGGTAATGTTTGGAAACTCACTGACATCGGCACAGTCGGCCAGGCCACCTCCTCCGTCAAAATCACTGCCTATTCCCACGTAGTCTGCACCCACTAGGTTCACCACATGGTCAATGTGGTCAACCAAATCGCTAACGGTCGGTAGCTGTTTGGGATAGTTTTTCTGCATGTCAACCCATTCCTGGTTTAAAGCTGCCCTCTCCGCTTTGTTCATGGCATGATACTCGGTGCGGTAAGTGTGCATGAGCTGGCTTTGGATGGCGTAGCGTTGGGTGGTGGTATCCGGCTCTTTCACGTAGTCGTCGAGCAGGCAGATTTGAATGACGCCACCTTCCTCCGCTAACTTTTTGATCATCTCATCGCTCATGTTTCGGTCGTGTTTGCAAATAGCCCGAACACTGCTGTGTGAGGCGATTACCGGTGCCTGGCTCATGTTCATCACATCAAAAAAAGAGGCATCCGACAGGTGAGAAACATCGACCATCATGCCCAGCCGGTTCATTTCATGAATGACCATGCGCCCGAAGTCGCTAACGCCGTTGTGCTCCGGCTCAGCAGCATCGCTGGACGAGTCGCAGATGTCGTTGTGAAACGAGTGGCACAGGGTGATGTAGCGAACTCCACGACTGTAAAATTCCTGTACCCGGTCGAGCTTTTGGGCCAAGGGAAAGCCATTCTCCAGACCAATGAAGATGGCACGTTTGCCGGTTTGGGCTATTTGTCCCGCGTGACTGGCTGTGGAGGCCAGCATGGCCTGGTCGGCATGCCGGATGACAGCAGCATGGATCGAATCCAGCATTTGGTGAGCCAGCTGGTAGCTTTGCCTGTAATTGTCAGCCGTCCGAGGTCTTTGGTCGGTATACACGGCAAAAAACAGAACATCCAGTCCGCCTGCTTTCATGCGGGGCAAATCGACCCGGCTTTCCGGACTTTCATGTTGTTCTCCCAGGTTGAAGCCCGGCTTGAGCATTTCCATGGGCGTGTCGCAATGGGTGTCGATGGTTAACACACGTTCGTGAATGCGCAGGGCTTTTTTCCACAGGCGTTGGTCTTTTTCTGTTGCTTTTCCTGGCAACCAAAGAAGGATGCAGAGTGCGGCTAGTAGAAGGTGCTTCATGGGATTCCTGTTTTTTAGCTTATCATGCCATCCGGATGTTTCAGCCAGTTATTCTGTTGTTGAAACCGAACCGGGTTACCCGTCACTTCAATGGCCAATGCTTTCAGGTCTTGTCCGGAGAAATTGCCGGAGGTCATGATCAGCAGATTTTGATGCTCCCAGTCTTTTTCGCGTAGTTGCTGTAACAAGGCTTCCGGATCGGTAAATACCTGCAAGCCTTCGGAAGCAAAAGCACCGGCCACCTCTTCTTCCGAAATAGGAGCTAGCCGCTTGTGCGCAATGGTTTTGGGATTGAAGAAAACATAGGCTTCATCGGCTTCGTCCATGCAGCCCTGGTATTGGGGCAGAAATTCTTTTTTGAGCGAGCTGTAAGTATGTAATTCCATGACGGCAACCAGTTTTCGGTTGCTGAACTGTTTTTTTACCGCTGCCGTGGTGGCTTTCAACTTCGAGGGCGAATGGGCAAAGTCGTAAAATACCGTGCAGTTGTTGGTTTCGGCAAGCGTTTCAAGCCGGCGGGCTGCTCCTTTAAACGAGGTCATCGCCCGGTAAAATTGCTCATCAGTCAGCCCCAGTTGATCGCAAATGTGTTTAGCGCCGGCAATGTTTTGCAGGTTATGGTCGCCAAACACCTGCAAGCGGATGCGTCGGTCGCCATAATTCAGGTAGGTCACGCCATCTTCAACAGTCGATTCATGCTCGCGGTAGCCAATGGCAGTTACATCCTGCCGCACTTGCCGGGCAATTTGTTGCAGGTTTTCGTCGCCTTCAAAATAAATGAGCGAACCATTTTCTTCGACCTGGCTGGCGAAAATGCGAAACTGCTCCACGTAATTGTCAAAGGTTGGAAACACGTTGATGTGATCCCAGGCAATGCCACTGAGCAAAGCAATGTGGGGATGGTACAAATGAAACTTGGGGCGCCGGTCGATGGGGGACGACAAGTATTCATCGCCTTCAAACACGGCAATCCGGGTTTCTTTTTTCAGCGAAACCATGGTTTCAAAACCATCCAGTTTGGCACCAACCATATAGTCGAAATCAATCTGGTTGCTTTTCAGCACATGCATAACCATGGAGGTGATGCTTGTTTTTCCATGCGAGCCGCCAATCACTACGCGGGTTTTATCTTTGGTTTGTTCGTACAGGTATTCGGGGTACGAATAGATTTTTAGTCCGAGTTCCTGCGCTCTTTTCAGCTCCGGATTATCGGGATGAGCGTGCATGCCCAGAATAATGGCATCAATTTGATCGGTGATCAGCTCCGGTTGCCAGCCTTGTTGCTGAGGAAGCAAGCCGTAGCTGTCGAGCCGGCTGCGCGATGGTTCAAAAATTTCATCATCGCTTCCGGTAATTTGGTATCCTTTTTTGTGAAGGGCAATGGCCAGGTTGTGCATGGCGCTTCCGCCAATGGCTATAAAATGGATGTGCATGAAGTCTGTGTTAAGCATTGAGCGTTAAAAATAGCGAAAGTACGTCAAGTATTCCTTTTCAGAAAAGAAAATCTTGTGATTTCGGGGTTCGGCCGATTTCGTGTATTTTTGAAATTCTGAAAGAAAGATTGATGCACGTGAAAACTCCCAGGCGACTGAAACAATTATTTGGAAAACGCTGGCTGCTCCTTTGGCTGGCGGTGCTTACGTTTTTACTGACCGAGTTGTTGGCTGCGTTTCCTACTGTTTCCGAGTGGGTTTATGCGCGTGGAATTTATCCGCACCTTGCTATACTTTTGTCGGGCTTCAGTCGCTGGTTCCCTTTTTCGCTGGATGACCTCTTGTATGTTTCGCTGATTTTGCTGGGGTTGGTTAGTCTGATAAGCCTGATCCTTCGACGCATCAACTGGCGTGGCTTCCTCCGGTTTTGGGTGAACACACTGGCTCTCTTCTACATCTTGTTTTATTGGTTGTGGGGCTTTAACTATTACCGGCAAGGCTTGAATGAACGTCTGGAAATAGCCGAAAGCCAGGCAGACACTGAGGCTTTTGTGGAGGTTTTGGAGGCATTGATTATTAAAACCAATCGCACCTATTTACCGGTTGATTCCATTGATTTCGACTGGGTTGATGAACGGGTGGAGAACTCGTACGGGCAATTGGCCCCTTTCCTTGGGATTTCATACCCGGCCGGTGTGCGGCGGGCCAAAGCGATTACCTTTAGCGGCTTTTTTGCCAAAGCGGGCATTTCGGGTTATTATGGGCCGTTTTTTAATGAAGTGCAGGTTAACAGGCACTTGCTGCCGGTGGAGTACCCCCTGGTGTTGGCTCATGAAAAGGCGCATCAGCTGGGCATAACGAGCGAGGCGGAGGCGAACTTTTACGCTTGGCTAGTCTGCTCCCAGAGTCCGGACCAACTGTTGCAATACAGCGCCAACCTGTATGTGTTGCGTTACTTTTTATACCAGGCGTACCAGCTGGACGCTTATGCCGGGTTGGTGAAAAAGATTGATGAACCGGTGAAAGCGGATTTTCGGCGTATCCGGCAGCATTGGCTGAGTTGGCGCAACGAGAAGATTGACCAATACGCTTCGAAAGTGAATGATGCCTATTTGAAAACCAATAAAGTAGAAAAGGGTATTGAGGACTATACCGGTGTTGTGAAGTTTGTGATGGACTTTTCAACCGATTCGCTGGCAACCCAACGGGTGAGCCAGTTGTTAAAACCAGACAAAGATTAAAAGAAATGAATGAATTGATCCCCATACATGCCGGTCACTTTTCATGTGATGGCGGCGCTCTGTTTAGTGTGATTCCAAAACCGTTGTGGTCGCGGGTTTATCCGGCCGATGAAAATAATGTAACCCGGCTGACCATGCGCTGTTTGTTGGTAAAGCAAGGCGATCGGAACATTCTAATAGAAGCTGGCGTAGGCAATCATTATCCCGAAAAGGTCAGGCAGAATAATGGTCATGAGGAAACCGATGTGCTTGCTCAGTCGCTTCAACAACAAGGTCTGTCAACGGATGACATTACGGATGTGGTGTTTACACACCTGCATTGGGACCATTGTAACGGGGCTGTTTTAAAGGAAGGTGGCCGGTTGCAGCTGGTGTTTCCCAATGCCACGCACTGGTGCAGCCAACGCCAGTGGGAGCATGTGCCTCAAGCCAGCGTGCGGGAACAGGCTGCTTTTTATCCCGAGATTTTGAATTTTCTGAAAAACGAAGGCAACTTGCAGCTGGTGGAGCAGGAAGGGGAGCTCTTCCCCGGATTCAGTGTGCGTTTGTTTGATGGACACACCCCCGGCCAGCTAATTCCTTTGGTTGAATCGGATGGTAAAACCTATGTTTACACGGCTGATCTCATTCCAACAACAGCGCATATTCCTATCGTGTGGCTGGCTTCTTACGATTTATATCCGGTTACGGCAATGGAAGAAAAAGCGTCTTTTCTAAAAGAGGTGGCTGAGAAAAACTACATCCTGTTTTTTGAGCATGACTATTATACCGAATGTGCCACGGTGGAATGGACCGCAAAAGGACCTAAGCTGAAAGAGAGCTTCCCTTTCCGGATTTGATCCAACTTAGTTGATGGATTGTGTTGATCTGCTGACGATAAGAGTTTCTGGTATTTGTGTTGTGAAGCAGCTCTTAAAGGATGGAATTCTGAAACTTAGGATTTTTTCCTATTTTTGAAACCTGAAAATCCGTTAAAAATAAAGAGGAAAATTAACGAAAGTGGATTGCCGGAGCATCACTTTCAAGTTTATGAATTTTTAGTTGTTTCATGCCCGAGCCGATCAAGTACATAAAAACAAAGACATTTGTTCTCAATACAATAGACTGGTTTTATCCACTCTTTCGTCCTATTCTTGATTTGCAAACCTTTCGCTATCTGGCGGTGGGAGGATCAAATACCTTGCTGGACATTTTCCTGTACTTTATCTCCTACAACTTCATTATCGACAAGCAGGTGATTTATTTGTCTTCGCAGGTGGCTATCAGCCCGCACATCGCGGCTTTTATCATTGCGTTTCTGGTCACCTTCCCGCTGGGATTTATGCTGATGCGTGGCTTGGTCTTTCCGGAATCGGTAATCCGGGGGCGTGTTCAGCTAGTCCGTTATTTTTCGGTGGCGATGCTGAATATTGTGTTGAACTATGTGCTGTTGCGGGTTTTAGTTGAGCAATTTCACTTCTTCCCAACGCTTTCAAAGATTATTACTACTGGCATCGTGATTATTGTCAGTTACCTGCTGCAGCGTTTTTTTACCTTTAAGTCCTAACGGAAAAGAAACTCCTTACCGTCACATTTTTTGCTACAGACTCAGCTTGGTTTGATCTTACATCCAGTTTGTTCCATTAACTCAAATACCCTTGTTTGTTGAACCAGTTGAGGGCATCGTGGATGGCCTGCTCGATGGGCGTTTGTGGAAGTTGCAGTTCGCGCACTGCTTTGGCGGGCGAGTAATAATTGTCCGCCTGGAGCAAAGCAGCATTGATGGAATTGAGTTTGGCGGGTTTGCCGGTTAGGTTTTCATAGCAGGAACCAGCAGTTCCGGCTAATGACAGCAGTGGCTTGGGGATTTTGATGAGTCGTTTGGGGTAGGTTGAAACAGCCTGCATCTTTTTAAAAAAGGCTTCATAGCTTAAATTCTCATGGGCTAGCAGGTAGCAAGCGCCGGCTTGTCCTCGTTCGATGGCATTGACAATGCCGGTTGCAACATCGTCTACATGAACAAAATTCTTTCCTCCGGAAGGGCAGGGCATCCGTTTTTTTCCATAGGCCATCATTAGCAACTGGCCCGAGCTGGGCTTGGCATCGTATTTCCCCAACATAAAGGTGGGATTGACCACCGTTACCGGGAAACCATGTTTTTGATGAAAGTTCAGGGCCAGTTGCTGAGCTTCAAACTTGCTGCGCATATAGCCCGACCGGTGCTGCGGGGGGGTGAATGGAGTGGATTCGTTGCCCGGATTAGTTTTAGAGCCCGGACCAAAAGCGTTGGCTGAGCCCACCAGGATGAATCGGTCTACGCCGGCTAGCCGACTTTCTTCCAGCATCCGTTGCACGCCATCCACATTTGTTGCTTTGTAGTGTTCGTAGGATGATGGCCATTGCGATGTGTTGGCTGCTGCATGAATTACAATTTGACACCCGTTCAGCGCTTGTTGTACGTGCGCAGCATTTGTAAAATCCCCTTTAAACAGTTCCGGACGAACTCCCTCCAGCGAACGCAGGTTGCTATTTTCACGAACCATGGCTTTAACCTTGTAGCCGGCTTGCAGCAGCTTTCTGGTCAGGTTGCTGCCAAGCAGGCTGTTTGCTCCGGTTACGAGTACCTTCATAATTGTGGGTTTTACGGTTTTCGCGTTTAAAGATTTGGGTTCCGACAGAGATTCTGAAATTTTCTGAAACTGCCCGGATAAAAAAAGCGTTGAGTCGGTTCATTATGCCGGGGATGATGACTGATTTGCCTCGCAGCATCTTTTTTATTGCAATTCGAGCAACTTCTTCCGGAGTCATAATGGAAAGCTTGATGTAGAAACTTTGCACTTCAATGCGCTTGCTTACATCCGAGTTAGTCATGATGGGGCCTGGGTTTAACACGCTTACCCGGACATTCGTGTCTTGGAGCTCGGCTTCCAGTCCGCGGGTAAAATGGTGGATGAAAGCCTTGGTGGCTGGGTAAATCGTTTTGTAAGGAACCGGAGAGAAAGCAGCTAGGCTGGAGACGTTTAAAATATGCGCAGACTTATGTTGCTTCAAACTGGGCAGTAGCAAACGAGTAAGGAGGGTCATTGCCCGGATGTTGAGTTGAATCATATCGTCGAGGTAGGTCGTAGTGGAATCAATAAAATGCTGAGTACCTCCAATTCCTGCATTGTTGATCAGAGTGTTGACTGAAAAGTTGGTGGTGGCCCACTGGGCGAACTCTTCAACGGCCAGCCGATTGGTGAGATCTGTTTCTTTGTAAAAAACCTCTACCCCATGGTCTTGCCTGAGTTGTCTGGTTAAGTCCTCCAGATTCTCGTTGGGCAAGGAGCTTAGAATCAGGTTCATCTTTCTTTGAGCGCATTCCTGGGCAAAGGCTTTTCCAAGGCCTGTGCTCGCTCCTGTAATTAGCGTATATTGTGAATTTGGGTCTTTCATACTTATTTTTTCTTTGCATTTTTGATTTTCATCGAGCTCTTTTCTTTTGTTTTTGAATTCATAAAGGGTTGCAGGCTGATTGAAATTTGGGCTCCATGTTTTCTGCTTTTATTCTGAAAAACCTGGAGATACTGTGATTAGTTATAGTACAACTCATAATGGGCAAGCTGCAAAAACCACACTAAAGGCATCGGAAGCAGAACTTTCGTTCGTTTAGGGGGCTTAATCAATTGAACGCAAAATTGTTTGTTAAATTATGGTCTGTTGGGCGTGGATAGCTTGGTTGCTGTTTTCTTGAGTCAGGTATTCTACGGATGTGGATAAAGCTACACGCTTAGTCCTGCTGATTTCGGGGAATTCTATTGTTGAAGAAATACATCTTAAAAAAAGGTTCTCGCAGTTCACGCAGGTTTTATTGCAGCTCAACAGATACTTTCAACAATATAAATCAGATCGTTTGCTTGTATTTATTATTAATTGTTGTTTTGTTACTGTAATCAGTTTTAAAAATTCCGATGTCTGTCAAACATAGCATGTTCAATACAACAAAACGAGATTATTTCATCACCGAGTTGGTGTTGGGATTTTTAATGATCAATGGGCTGCATTTTCTGATCAAGAACTACGATAGTTCGTTTGATGGCATTTGGGATTACAGTAGCCGGGGAATTTATTTTCACGTATTTTTTGTTGTCACCGGAGCGTTTTTTTGGCGCTTGGGCTTATGGCTGGCTAACAAAATAAAATCATCGGTTCTTGATAAATTGAATCGCTGGATGCGGACTATTCTAGGGGCGGTTCTATTTGCTGCTTATGGCGTGGTGGTTGCCATTAGTTTTGGGCGAATTTATTACGAGCTGTTTTATCGGCTGACCAAGCAGGAATTGATGTGGAAAGACTACAAAATCTTTGATCCAGACTTTTCACTGATTGTTTTGATTTTCTACTTTTTCATCGCTGCCGTGATTAACCTGGTTTACTATTTCCGAAATTGGAAAGAAGCTGAGCTGACGGCAGAGCGGTTGAAAAAGGAGAATATTCAATCGAAGTTTGAGGTTTTGAAGAATCAGATTGATCCTCATTTCTTTTTCAATAGCTTGAGTGTGTTGACTTCCCTGGTGTACAAGGATCCAAACCTTTCAGCTGAATACATCACGCAACTTTCAAAAATGTATCGCTATATTTTAGAAGGGAAGAACCAGAGCCTGGCCTCGGTGGGCGACGAGTTGAAATTTTTGAAATCGTACATTTTCCTGATCAATGTGCGGTACAATGAAAACATTCGCTTTGAGGTGGAGCTGAAGCATGATTTGAAAAACTCGGTTTATCTGCCAAAAAATTCACTGCAGATGTTGGTTGAGAACGCCATTAAGCACAATCGGTTTGATGATGAAAACCCGTTGGTGATAAATGTGTTTGCTGAAGAGAATTGCATTACGGTGAAGAATAATAAAAGCAAGCGCGATTTAATTGAGAGTTCTTCGAAAATAGGATTGGAGAATATAAAGAAGCGGTATGAATTGATTGGCAATCACGAATTGCAGGTTGAAGAGACCGATGAAACATTTACTGTAAAACTTCCAAAGTTATCGCAAAGTGAAGCTGGATATTTTGATATTTGAAGATGAGCAATTAAGCGCAGAGCGCTTGGAACAGTTACTAGCCCGCCTGGATCAAAACCTTGAGGTGGTTGAGGTGTTGAGCTCGGTTAAGCAAGGAGTGGCTTGGTTTAAGTCCAATCCAAACCCGGATTTGATTTTGATGGATATTCACCTGACAGATGGATCGTGCTTCGAGCTTTTTAATCAAGTGGTGATTGATGTTCCGGTGATTTTTACCACGGCTTATGACGAGTATGCCATCAAGGCGTTTAAGGTAAATAGCGTGGACTACATTTTGAAACCAATTGATTTTGAAGAGTTAGTTGCTGCTTTTGAGAAGTTTAATAAATATCGGAATCAACAGCCACAGGTGCAAAGTCAGCTCATTCAAACTTTGTATGAGCAAATCAGTAGGGAAGGGAAGTACAAGCAGCGTTTTTTGGTTAAGCTAGGGGAGCAGCTCAAGCGCATCGAAAGTAAGGATATTGCTTATTTCTTTTTTGAAGATGGTTTGGTTTGGGCCAATAGCAAATCGAACCTTAAGTTGCCGATGGATTATTCGCTGGAGCAGTTGGAGCAAATGCTTGATCCACGGGACTTTTTTCGGATCAACAGAAAAATGTTAATCAAACTTGAATCTGTAGAGAAGATTCATACTTATTACAATAGCCGGTTAAAATTGGTTCTTCAGCCCGATATGGGGAAAGACATCATTGTCAGTCGCGAACGGGTGAATGATTTTAAAGAGTGGATTGGATGATTCGACTTCGTATCAGGAATGATTAGAAGCTGAAGAGCGGAATCGGTAGCACGTTACCAAATGTAAATACAGAGATTTATTCTTGCAAAGGCAAAAAATGACCTGATGTGAGCAGGGATTGGTTTGCTTAAAAATGACATTCAGAAAACAATGATTCAAACAATTAAACAATGGTCAGAAAACTAGTTATTTTTCTAATTCTTTTAGGTGTCCAGACAAGTGCCTGGGCACAGGAAGGGCAGGTTGTTCGTGGTGAGGTGGTTGATGCCGTTACCCAGGCTCCACTGCCCGGAGCATCGGTTGTCGTATTGAACCGTGATCCTCAATTGGGGACCATTACGGATGAACATGGTAAATTCCGTTTGTGGGATATTCAGCCCGGGCGTTACGATTTGTTAGTGAGCTTTATTGGGTATGAAAACTATTTGTTTCGAGAGGTGCTTGTAGGTTCTGGTAAAGAGATTGTCTTGAAAGCTGCTTTACAGGAGTTAACGGAGCAGTTGGAGGAGGTGAAAATTGTTGCCCGAACGTCAAAAGAACAGCCGTTGAATACGATGGCTACTATTAGTGCACGCCAGTTAAGTGTTGAAGAAGCAAACAGGTATGCAGGAGGCTATGACGATCCTGCCCGCTTGGCTGGTTCGTTTGCGGGGGTGGCTTCCGAAATTGGGAACAATGGGATTGTGGTTCGGGGGAATTCTCCTCGTAACTTGTTGTGGCGCATGGAGGGCGTTGAAATTGCCAATCCAACGCACTTTGCCAATGTGATTGCTTTTGGAGCTGGAGGGATAACTGCGCTGTCCAGTCACATGTTAGCCAATTCGGACTTTTATACAGGAGCTTTTCCCGCGGAGTATGGTAATGCCTTGTCCGGAGTTTTTGATGTCCGGCTTCGAAATGGAAACAATGAAACTTATGAACACGCTTTTAAGGCCGGTGTTACGGGACTCGATTTTTCTTCGGAAGGACCGCTGAAAAAAGGCGGGGCATCCTACTTGTTTAACTATCGCTATTCAACCTATGCTTTGCTGGGATCGCTGATTCCGGAAGAAGCGGGCGATATTGGTTACCAGGATTTTTCATTTAAGCTGAATTTTCCGACGAAACGAATGGGGAACTTTACCCTTTGGGGAATTGGTGCTTTGGACGATCAGGAACGGGATCCAATGGAAGATCAGTCGGAGTGGGAAACGGTGCAGGATAAGGAAGGTTACGCTTTGGATTTGGCAACAGGAGCTATTGGCTTAACGCATAAAGTGTTGTTTAATCAAACCACTTATTTACATACCACTTTGGCAGCTTCGGGCAATCGTATCGAAACAGTATATGATGAGTTGGACGAAGGCATGGACCTTCAGCCCAAAGAACGAGTGAATAACAACACCTCGAAATATACTTTTACCAGTACACTAAACCATAAATTTGGTGTTCATCATGCCAACCGGACGGGGGTGGTGGTTAATCGGCACCATTACAATGTTGATAATCGGGAGGCAGCTGTTTTGGGGCAGCCATTGGTGGTTTTTGCCGACGAAGAGGGCGATGCTTCTTCTGTGCAAGCCTATTCGCAGTCCATGGTTAACCTGTCGGCCCAGGTAAAGCTGAATCTGGGGGTGCATCTGCATTATTTTAGTTTGAATGATGAGGTGAGCGTAGAGCCTCGAGTTGGCTTGAAGTGGCAGTTTAATCCCAATCAGTCATTAGGTTTTGCCTATGGTTTAAATAGCCGCATCGAGATGATTGGCTTTTACATGGCGCGTCAGCAAACGGACAATGGCATTATTCAGCCCAATAAAGACTTGAAAATGACGAAAGCCCACCATTGGGGATTGGCCTACGACATCAACCTGAACCGAAACACTCGTCTGAAAATTGAACCATACTTTCAGTATTTGTATGATGTGCCGGTTGTTCCGGATAGTTATTTCTCGCTGCAAAATCTGGAAATGGATTGGTTTTTCAACGAAACCTTGGTGAATGATGGAACAGGAACTAACCTTGGCGTTGATTTTACTTTGGAGCACTTCCTGACCAACGGCTTTTACTACCTGGCAACAGCATCGCTATTCGATTCAAAGTATAAAGGAGGCGATGGTATTGAGCGTAACAGCCTGTACAATAAGAATTATTTGTTGAACCTTTTGGCAGGTAAGGAATGGCAATTGGGGAAGAACGATGCCAACACCCTAAGTTTGAATGGACGCATGACCTGGATGGGAGGCGATCGCTATACGCCTTTGCTTGTGGATGAGTCGATGGAAAGTGGGGAGTTAACCTACGACTACTCGCGTGCATATACCAAACAGGAAGATCCGGCTTTGGTGGTTTCATTCAGCCTGTCATATCGGAAGAATAAACCAAAGCATGCAAGTATCTGGTCTTTCCATCTGCTAAATGCGTTGGGCAATGAGGAATACCGTGATTATGAGTTTAATTTGCAGAATGGGCGACCAGAAAAGCAGTTCGATCGAATTGTTGTACCTAATTTAAGTTACAAGATTGAATTTTAGAGTATTGTTGTAGAATTAGTGTCTTGAATACGACATGATCTTTATAGCGCCTTATTTATACCCATTAAAAATAAGGGGCATTTTTGAGATATCTAGATGACTGGATGTCTAAATAACTGAGTATCAAAACCTGATATTTGTTAGTTAAAGGTTAAAAACTTGTGAATTTTTGAGCAGTCCTTATGTAAAAAGACTAATTTTGCAGCCTGATTTTCTTAACAGTTACATTATGGCAGAAAAATATATCAAACTATTTAACGAGTTTCCTCCTGTCAGTACAGAGGCGTGGAAAGAAAAAGTGGTTGCCGATTTGAAAGGTGCCGACTTTGACCGCAAGCTGGTGTGGAGGACAAATGAGGGTTTTTCCGTTCAGCCTTATTACCGGCAGGAAGACCTGGAAAAGTTGGGATACCTTGATGCCCTCCCGGGTGAGTTTCCTTACGTGCGCGGAACCAAGACCAATAACAACGATTGGTATGTCCGTCAGAACATCGTAGTAAAAGATTTAGAAGAGTCCAACAAAAAAGCACTTGACGTTTTGATGAAAGGTGTGACTTCGTTGGGCTTTGTTTTTAATGACTGTGCAGAACTGACCGTTGCAGATCTTGGTGTTTTGTTGAAAGACATCTGTCTGGAGTCGGTAGAAGTAAACTTTGTTTGCAAATGCCAGACGTGCAACATTGCCGGCTTGTTTGCAGAGTATGTGTTGGCAGGCAAATGGGATCCTAAAAACGTGAACGCTTCCGTGTCTTACGATCCTTTTGGCAACTACCTGCTTTACGGTCGTATCAAAAATGGTGTTGAGCAAGCGATGACGCAAGCGCAAGACCTGATTGCCAAAACAGCTGAACTACCCAGCTACCGGGTATTGGCGGTTGATGGTAAAAACTATGGCAATGCCGGAGCTTCTGTTGTTCAGGAGTTGGCTTTTTCGCTGGCTCAGGGTGCTGAGTACCTTTCAAGCTTAAGCGAAGCTGGTGTGGCTGTTGAAGATGTGGCTAAAAACATCAAATTCAATTTGAGTGTGAGCGCCAACTACTTCATGGAAATTGCCAAACTACGTGCCGGTCGCCTGTTGTGGGCTCAAATTGTAAAAGCCTACGAACCCAAGTGCGAATGCGGCTGCAAAATGAAAGTTCATGCCGAAACCGGCAGCTGGAACAAAACATTCTACGATCCCTATGTCAACATGCTGCGTACCCAAACCGAAGCTATGAGTGCTGCTTTGGGTGGAGCTGATTCGATTACGGTGCTTCCGTTTAACGCGATCTACGAAGATCCGACAACATTCTCAGACCGGATTGCCCGTAACCAACAACTGTTATTGAAAGAAGAATCGCACTTCGACAAGATTGTTGATGCTGGTGCCGGTTCATACTATATTGAAGAATTGACTGCGTCGATTGCTGATGAGGCTTGGAAGCTGTTCCTGGAAGTTCAGGATAATGGTGGTTTCCTGGCTGCAGCAAAAGCTGGATTTATTCAAACAAAAGTGAAAGAAATGGCTGCCAAGCGGGATTTAAACGTGGCTACCCGTCGCGAAAATCTGCTGGGTATTAATCAATTCCCGAACTTCACCGAGCGTTTAGAAAAACCAGAAGCTGTTGAGGACGCGTTGAAACCGATGGACCTGACTGCTGAGGACGCTGAAATTGAAACCTTGAAACCTTATCGTGGTGCTCAGGCGTTTGAAGCAATCCGTGTTGCTACGGATAAATATGCCGAGAACAACAAGCGTCCGTTGGCTTTCATGCTTACTGTTGGTAACCTGAACTTCCGCAAAGCAAGGGCTCAGTTTGCCTGTAACTTCTTTGCTGTTGCCGGTTACGAAGTAAAAGACAACAACGGTTTTGCTACGGTTGAAGAAGGTGTGGCTGCTGCCAAAGAAGCCGGCGCTGATATCGTGGTGATTTGTAGCTCTGATGATGAATATGCTGAAATGGCTCCTGCTGCTTTCGAAGCCATCAATGGTGAAGCAATCTTTGTTGTTGCCGGCGCTCCTGCTTGCACCGACGAGCTGAAAGCCAAAGGCATTGAAAACTTCATTCATGTGAAAAGCAATTTGCTGGAAGAATTGAAGGCGTATCAAAGCAAACTTGGAATTTAAACCTAACGCAAAGACACAGAGACGCTAAGATGATTTCAAAAATTGAATATGAAGAAATTGGGAGAAAAATAGTCCATGCATCTTATGAAGTGCATCGTGAACTTGGTCCCGGTTTGTTGGAATCAGTTTATGAAGTTTGTCTGGCCGAAGAACTGAGAAATCTTCATTTAGAGGTTGAAAGGCAAGTTAAACTGCCAGTGATTTTTAAAGGAAAGGTTCTCGAGAAGGAGTTTTTTATTGATTTGTTAGTTGAAAAGTCGATAGTCATTGAGCTTAAAGCCGTGGAAATTATCTTACCGGTGCACGAAGTTCAGTTATTGACCTACATGAAATTAGCCAATATGAAACTTGGATATTTAATAAATTTCAATGTCCCATTAATTAAAATTGGGATAAAACGAAAAGTAAACAACTATTTTGTTTAATTCTTGGCGACTTAGCGTCTTCGCGTTTAAAAGTTTTTAATATGAAACCAAATTTTAAAAATATCAATATAAAGACAGCTGCTGCCCAGCCAGAGGCGGGTGAGTGGGCTGCTCAAAACAAAATTGAAAAAGACTGGGTGACTCCGGAGCAAATTCCGGTGAAGCCAGTGTATACCAAAGAAGATTTGGAAGGCATGGAGCATTTGAACTATGCGGCCGGTTTGCCACCATTCCTTCGCGGACCTTACTCAGCCATGTATGCCATGCGTCCTTGGACCATTCGTCAGTATGCCGGATTCTCAACAGCTGAAGAGTCGAACGCGTTTTACCGTCGTAACCTGGCAGCCGGACAAAAAGGGCTTTCCGTAGCTTTTGACTTGGCAACGCACCGCGGCTATGACTCGGATCACCCACGTGTGGTTGGTGATGTGGGTAAAGCAGGTGTGGCTATCGACTCGATTCTGGATATGAAAATCCTGTTCGACCAGATTCCATTGGATAAAATGTCTGTATCAATGACCATGAACGGAGCGGTGCTTCCGGTAATGGCTTTCTACATTGTTACAGCATTGGAGCAAGGCGCTACGCTGGATCAGCTTTCGGGAACCATTCAGAATGATATTCTGAAAGAATTCATGGTGCGGAACACCTACATTTACCCACCGGAGTTTTCCATGAAAGTGATTGCTGACATTTTTGAGTTCACGTCGCAAAAAATGCCAAAGTTCAACTCCATCTCTATTTCGGGTTACCACATGCAGGAAGCTGGTGCAACGGCCGATATTGAAATGGCTTACACGCTGGCAGATGGTTTGGAATACCTGCGAACAGGTATCAAAGCCGGATTGGATGTGGATGCCTTTGCACCACGTCTGTCTTTCTTCTGGGCCGTTGGAATGAACCACTTCATGGAGATTGCTAAAATGCGTGCTGCTCGTATGATTTGGGCTAAATTGGTGAAACAATTCAATCCTAAAAACCCAAAATCGATGGCTTTGCGTACGCACTCGCAAACGTCGGGTTGGTCGTTGACTGAGCAGGATCCGTTTAACAACGTAGGTCGTACAGCTATTGAAGCGATGGCGGCTACTTTGGGTCACACGCAGTCGTTGCACACCAACGCGCTGGACGAAGCGATTGCTTTGCCAACCGATTTCTCTGCACGTATTGCACGTAACACGCAGCTGTACATCCAGCAGGAAACTGAAATTTGCCGTGGAGCCGATCCATGGGCTGGTTCGTACTATGTGGAGTCATTGACGCAAGAGTTGTACACCAAAGCCTGGGCTTTGATTGAAGAGGTTGAGAAACTGGGAGGTATGTCGAAAGCCGTTGAGACTGGTGTTCCAAAAATGCGAATTGAAGAAGCTGCTGCCCGTGCTCAGGGACGTATTGACAGTGGTGCTCAAACCATTGTTGGTGTGAATAAATACCGATTGGAAAAAGAAGATCCGATTGATATTTTGGACATTGACAATACGGCTGTTCGTTTGTCACAAATTGACCGGTTGAAGAAACTGCGTGGTGAGCGTAACGAAGAAGAAGTGAAACAAGCTTTGGCAGCCATTACCAAATGTGCTGAAACTGGCGAAGGTAACTTGCTTGACCTTTCGGTTAAAGCCGCGCAAAAACGTGCTTCGTTGGGTGAAATTTCAGATGCCTGCGAAAAAATCGTAGGACGTTATAAAGCTGTAATCAGAACAATATCAGGCGTGTATTCATCAGAAAGTAAACAAGATAAAACCTTCGCTGAAGCTCAGAAATTGGCGAAGAAATTTGCTGAGCTGGAAGGTCGTCAGCCACGGATCATGATTGCCAAAATGGGGCAGGATGGTCACGATCGCGGCGCTAAAGTAGTAGCAACCGGTTATGCCGACCTTGGTTTCGATGTGGATATGGGGCCGCTGTTCCAAACTCCGGAAGAAGCTGCCAAGCAAGCCGTTGAAAACGACGTACACGTGATGGGTGTTTCTTCTCTGGCTGCCGGACACAAAACATTGGTGCCTGCCGTAATTGCTGAGTTGAAAAAACTGGGTCGCGAAGACATCATGGTGATTGCCGGTGGTGTAATTCCTGCTCAGGATTATCAATACCTGTACGATGCTGGTGTTGTTGCGATCTTCGGACCTGGTACAAGTGTATCAGCTGCCGGTAAAAAAATCCTTGAGATTTTGATTTCAACGCACGAAGAATAGAAAGCTGACTGTTATTGAGCAGCTGACTCCGAGTCACCTGCTCAATTCACCATATAAAAAGCCATTTCCGAGAGGGAGTGGCTTTTTTGGGTAAAGCAGTTTCCAAGCCGCTTGACGGCGAATCGGAATTCGCTGCATTCTGGATGCGGCCTACTTTGTTTCGTTGTCCTGAGCGTCGTGAGAGAATTTATTAATGGATTTTAACCTGTTCGGGAATTAATCTGAAATGCTTGTTGTCCTTTTTTAATCCAAATAGTTTCACATTTTTGTATTTAGAATTAGAAAGGATTTTCTTAATCTCGTCAACCTTTTCAAGCTCAAATTTGCATCCTAGGTATACTTCCTCCAAGCATTCAGGTATAAATTTTTTTACAATGTAGTCCGGTAGGATTTTCTCGGGGGATAAATGTATAAATCTAAGTTCTCCTTCCTTTGCCCATTGAGATGACTTAGTTCCCAAAAAGTACTTTGAAGCTAATTTTTTGCTACCGTTCAATTTGTTTCTTATGTAGTTAAAATCAGGTATTTTATTGTCATTACAATATTCTACAAGAATTGGTTGGATGTGGTTTGTTAAGAAGTTTTCTACGAGGAGTTTGCCATTAAACTTCAGGCAAATGCCAGCATGTTTATCTGCATAATTGGACCAAAACAGAGAGTTGAAAAATAACCGTTCTTCCGAGGCAATTGTGAAACATGAAAATCGGCGATGATCATAAATTAATGATTCAATCTCACTTTTTGCTTTTTGTGGATTCAGGGCTAGCTCTTTTGCACGTTTTGCAATGAATGCCGGAGAACCAAGGTGATCTTTGGGAGGAAATTTTAAAAGGTATTTTTGCCATTCTCCTTCAGAACAAAGATTAATGGGGAGGTTGCAATCGAATGGATCATTGAAGTTTCTTCTGTCTCCAAATGAAATTGTATTGTCTTTTAGATTTCTTATTACATGGCAATCATATTTTCGAAACTGTAAGAGTCCCTTTTCAAAAACTTCTTTTGGGATAGATGGTTTTTCGTTGGCCATTTTTCTTTTAAAGCTACAAAAACATTGTAATATGCGTAAAGCTCGTGCTTTTACTTGGTTTGAGCGGATGCAATTATCTTATTTCATAAACGAATAGCCAACAGCGATACCCAGAAAGGGATCAATAGCATGATCACTCCATAGGTTGGGGGATGAATAATTGATGACAGGTCCTGCATTCAGGCGAACGAGCAGGCCATTGGTTTTTGGTCTGAACCGAATGCCTAAGGGAATGTATGAAACTAGAAGATCTTCTTTTTCCACGCAATCAGGTTCGTCGAAAAACCAGGAGATTGTTTCATCCCGAATATGTAAATAAGTCAGACTGAAGCCAATTTCACCGCTAACTCTGGTCTTCTCGCCCCATATATAATTCAACTCTGTCGGCACTGAAAAAACAGATGTTGTGCCAAACAGGTCAATGGCAAGCCCACCGGCTCCAATCCGTAAGCCTAAGCCGGATATACGCTCTTTTTTTAGTCTGAATTCGTAGTTGACGGTTAATGCGCAGCCGCTGCCGGCAAATTCAAGGTAAACGCTTTGGCTTCGTTTGGCGGCATTGGTTTCTTCCTGAGCCTTTAGGGGAGTGGTGCTCAAAAGCAGGCATGAGAGCGTAAGCAGGGCAAGATTTCTTTTCATGATATGCTATTCTAAAACTAAAACCGATAAGCGGATAAAGTATGCTTCGATACAGTTGCAGAATCAGCTTTTGATTGCTCGGGAGCATTGCATGCAAAGTAGAATACGCTTTTTACCAGGATATTGTTTGACTTTGGGAAATAGTGGTGCCGATTGAGAAAGGCTTTGAGGGAGAATAAAAGATAAAACAGTCCGTTGAAATACATAATTACTTGGCATCCAAATTAGTATGTCGTAACTTCTTTCGAATTTTTAAATGATGTACTATGAAAAAGAAATTGAACATTGGTATGCTTGTTCTGGCAATTACGGTTTTGCTGGGACTTGCAAGTTGTCAGAAGGACGATTGGATTGATTCTTCAGAGCTGAAGAATGCCTCTGGGCTTAGCTTGAAAAATGCAACGATGAACACCTTTTACAGTTCAACACAGCCTTTGGGGAGGGGAACTGCACGGGCCTGGGTGCGGGTAAATAAGGAGGGTGATCCTTTGGCGGTAGGAGTTGACTTGTCCGAAAAGGCCTTAATGGGTTTGCCTGATGAGATGGTTCAGTTGGTTTTGAAGTTGCCAAAAACCAAAGGGCACCAGTTTTATACCCATGCGCTGGTAGATTGGAACCCGGAGGGACATGAACCGCCTGGAATATACGATACCCCGCATTTTGATTTCCATTTTTATACCTTGGGAAATGAAGCGCGTATGGCTATTCCAGCTATGGATCCGCCGTATGAAGATCTGAAGCCAGCTGCGATGTATGTGCCTGAAAATTACATGGAGTTACCGGGACTCGTGCCGGGGATGGGTGCACATTGGGTTGATGTAACTTCACCTGAATTGAGTGGAGTGCCTTTTACCTACACGTTCATCTGGGGGTCTTATCAGGGGCATTTTATTTTCTGGGAGCCGATGATTACCCGTGCTTACCTGATGAGTATGCCGGATGATCTTATCCCCATTCCGCAGCCGGAAGCTTATGAAATGGCGGGTTGGTATGCGACCGATTACAGTATCCGGTTCTCAGAAAAACCGAATCAATACACGGTGGCGTTGGAAAATCTGATGTATCATGACGCGGAGTAGTGCGATCGTATCAGACAGACTAAAAACATGAAAGTCATTCCTTAAGAGAATGGCTTTTGTTTTGGTGGGTGTGCCGGCAATTTTTAAAGCATAAAAAATGCGGTCTCTTGTGGATAACCGCATTGGAAAAAAAGTTTTGGGACTTCTTATTTTACAGCAACTGCGTAGTCGTAAACTTCATTTCCTGAAGCCAATACCACTTGGTAATCTCCTGTAGCTAATTTAGAAAGGTTAAGTCCTTCGTTTACAGAGAAAGAATTTTCCAATGCTTTGCTGTAAACAAGTTGGTCGCCATCATAAATGTATAAGCTTGTTTGTTCGCCTGAGTAGTTCAGAAAAGCAATACGCAATACGTCGTTGTTGAATGAGAAGTATGGAGCAGCCAGAGTCTTTTCTTTTCCTACGACGATTGAACCGCGGTCAATTGAGAAGGGACGTTCTCCTTTTACATCATCAATACTTACAGTCAGGGTGTAGTCTCCGTTTTCCAATTTTGAGAAATCATACACTTTGCGGTAGTCTGCTACATTTTCCTCAGTTTCTTTAAAGTAAACAACATCGCCTTGCTCATCTTTAATGCTGATTTGGAATTTGGTTTCGGCATTGTTTGAAATGGCTACCACAGCCTGATCGCCATTGATCGGCAGAATGTTTACACGCAGGCTTCCCGCTGCCAGGGCGATATTTGCAATAACTGTTAATGCAAACATCATGGTAATTGTTCTAAATGTTTTCATAGTTTTGAATTTTTAATGGTCACTACTAAATGACACTTACAAAAGTAAGATGTTTTACAACATGTGCTGTAAAACATGCGTTAAGGGTAGGTTAATTTTATGCGATCAGATTGATCAATAAAATTGATGGGCTTAAGAATTCATCTAACATGTGTGTTTAGAGGGGATTGGAGATGCAAAGGGCGGCTCATCAATAATTGTGCCATAAAATAGATCAGGGTGTTAATTTTTAATAAAATTCATGGAAATACAAATCTTACAATTACTGGAAGGTGCCCGGCAGGCACAAGGATTAACCGTTATTATTGATGTGTTCCGGGCTTTCTCGGTAGCTTGTTATGCTTTTGATGGTGGAGTGGAGCGTATTTATCCTGTGGGACAGATTGAGCTGGCTTATAAACTCAAAAAGCAGCATCCGGATTACTTGCTTGTTGGTGAGCGGAACGAGCAGAAGCCCGAAGGTTTTGATTTTGGGAACTCGCCTTCGCAATTGGTCAGCACCCAGCTTGTCGGTAAAACAATGGTACATACCACCAGTAGCGGTACACAGGGGATTGTGAATGCAACGGGTGCCGATGAGATTATAAGCGGAAGCTTTGTTAATGCCGGCGCTATTATTCAATATATCCGGCAGCGGCAACCCGAAAAGCTCTCGCTGGTATGTATGGGGTATGCCTGCCAGCAACCAACTGACGAAGATACTTTCCTGGCGGAATACATCAAGGCGAAATTGCTGGATGAGCCGGTTGACTTCCCGGCTATGGTTGAACGCTTGCGTCATGGTGCCGGAGCACGTTTTTTTGTTCCCGAAAAACAAAGCTGGGCTCCTGCTGTTGATTTTGATTTATGCCTGGACCTGGATCGTTTTAACTTTGTGTTGAAAGTTGAGCGGGAAGAGGACTTGTATTTTCTGAAAAAGATCGAACTTTAGGCTATTGGAACGCCTTGCTGGGAAGGGTAACTTTGCTGCCTTTGTTTATGGAAGTGCTATGCAGATGCGAAGTTCCCAGGCTACGGAAGTGTCTGATTTGCTGAAATTAGAAGAACGAATAGGTAAAATGCTATGAAAAAATACAATTTTGATGAACTGGTTGACCGGACCAATACCAACAGTTTGAAATATGACGCCCGGGAGCAGGTGTTTGGAACCATGGATGTGTTGCCTCTTTGGGTGGCCGATATGGATTTTAAGACGCCGGACTTTGTGATGGATGCCTTGCGGAAGCGTTTGGAACATGAGGTTTTAGCGTACACGTTTCGCGGCGATTCTTACTCGGATGCTATTCTGAATTGGTTGGAGCAGCGGCACGATTGGAAGATTGATAAGGAATGGCTTTCATTTAGTCCGGGGGTTGTGGCTGGATTAACCCTGGCCATTGAAACTTATTCCAAGGCTGGTGATGAGGTGATTTTGCAACCACCAGTGTATTTCCCGTTTTTTGATTCGATTAAGGGAACCGGACGAAAGCTTGTGGAAAACCCGCTAAAGCTGCAGAATGGTCGCTACACGTTCGATTTTGAGGATCTTAAGCGCAAAATTACGCCCAACACCAAGATGTTGTTGTTGTGTAATCCGCAAAATCCAGGGGGAATGGTTTGGACACGCGAAGAACTGACCCAGCTGGCAACAATCTGCCTGGAGAATAACGTGTTGATTATTTCGGATGAAATTCATGCCGACCTGGTGTTTGATGGCTATAAGCACATTCCCTTGGCTTCGCTGTCTGATGAGATTGCCGACAACTGTGTGGTGTTAATGTCGGGAAGTAAAACCTTCAACATTGCCGGTTTAACCACCTCTTTTGTGGTCATTCCTAATAAGCGTCTGTTGGTGCGCTACAACCGGAGTTTGCAGGTACCGCACTTGCATATGGGGAACATTTTTGGCTCGCTGGCCCTGGAAACAGCCTTGCGCGAAGGAGCCGACTGGGTGGATCAAATGATGGATTACTTACAGGAAAACTACCGCTTTTTAGAGACTTTCCTGAAAGAGAAAGTGCCTCAGATTGTTCCGATGAAACCCGAAGCAACTTACCTGATCTGGCTGGATTTTTCAGCCTGTAAGCTGACGGATGATGAACTGAACGACCGATTGATTAATGCCGGTGTTGGTCTGAACCGGGGCATTCAGTTTGGAACGCAAGGGAAGGGCTACATGCGAATCAATATTGCCTGTCCAAAAGCAACGCTGGAGCAGGCTTTAATCCGGATCGAGCAAGCGTTTGCCTAAAAATTCTGTTTAACCCATTGAGCCATTTCCGTTGTATCTTGCGCAAGCATGCAACGGAAATGTTGTTTGGGGCAGTAGGCTTTTCCAATTTTAGAGCAGGGTTGGCAGCTTAATCCGTTTACTTTGAAGATGCGGGATTGAGGATGCGGCTGGTAGGGAGTCATTCCCAGGTCGGGGATTGTGCCGCCCCAAATCGAAAGAATTTTTTGCTGAAAAGCTGCGGCAATATGCATGAGTCCGGTGTCGTTTGAAATAACCAGCCGGGCACTTTTGACCAGCGAGGCCGATTGGTTCAGGCTTAGTTGATGGCACAAATTAAGAACCCTGCCCGATGTTTGTTCTTCAATCTTCCGGGCCAGCTCCAATTCATTTTTCCCGCCGAGTAAAACAAAGGGAAGCTGGGTTTTGGCAATCACTTCCAAGTGTTTTTCGGCAGGAAACCGTTTGGTGTAAAAGCTGCCGGCCAAAACCAGAGCA
Source organism: Sunxiuqinia rutila (assembly GCF_050589705.1). Taxonomy (NCBI): domain Bacteria; kingdom Pseudomonadati; phylum Bacteroidota; class Bacteroidia; order Marinilabiliales; family Prolixibacteraceae; genus Sunxiuqinia; species Sunxiuqinia rutila. The sequence continues at coordinate 92,859 of NZ_JBNGOT010000004.1, read as the reverse complement.
ACATAGCCCTGCCTGAATTCTTCGGGTAAGTGACTCAGGGGGTAATCTTCTTCTTCGGGAATGAAATAATCCAATCCCAGTCCGTCGTTTCTAATGCCCAGCGGCGCCACGGTGTTCATCATCCGGTCGACGATGTGAATTTTGGGCATCAGATTCATTTTAAGGGTAACCAGCAGCCATTTTTCGATATTCAGCTTGTGCAGACTGTAGGTTTTCTTGCGCAGGTTGCGCCGGATAAACTGGCTACGCAGGTTGTGGTGCAAGTCCACAATGTAGTCGTAATTTTCCTGTTGAAGCTGCTGGGTGAGTTCAGTTAGGTTGGATTGCAGCAGAAAGAGTTGATCGATGTACGGATTGGCCCGAAGCAGGTCTTCATGTTTTTTCTTGGTTAAAAAATGAATTTCAGATTCAGGCAGCTGCGTTTTTAAGCAGCGCAGCACCGGGCTGGTCAGAACAATGTCGCCGATGGAGCTAAACCGTATGATGAGTATTTTAGGAGCCAATGCTAAAAATAATACCCTGAAAGATATTGATCTTTCAGGGTATTATCAATTAATGAGTGTAAATATATTTATGCTGATTCAGTCAGCACAATAATTTTATTCTTTTTTACTTCTACCACACCACCGTTAATGTCAAAATAGCTCACCTTGTCACCTTTTTCAACAATCTTGATTTTTCCTGCTTCCAGGGTCGAGATGATAGGGGCGTGGTTTTTCAGAACAGCAAAGGAGCCTTTGCTGCCTGGCAGTTTTACCAGGCTTACTTCACCTGAATAAACTTTTGTCGAGGGTGTTATAATTTCAAGAAACATGTTTATGGGTTTTAAGCATGGGCTTCAGCCAGCATTTTTTCACCTTTCTCGATGGCTTCTTCAATCGTTCCAACCAAGTTGAAGGCTGATTCGGGATATTGATCCACTTCACCATTCATGATCATGTTGAACCCTTTAATGGTATCCTCAATGGAAACCAGTTTTCCTTGCAGTCCTGTAAACTGTTCGGCTACGAAGAATGGCTGAGACAGGAAGCGCTGTACCCGGCGGGCACGGTGAACAACCAGTTTGTCTTCTTCCGATAGTTCGTCCATTCCAAGAATGGCGATAATGTCCTGAAGCTCTTTGTAGCGTTGCAGAATTTCTTTCACCTGCTGGGCACAGTTGTAATGTTCCTGCCCAACAATATCGGCAGTCAGGATTCGTGAAGACGATTCCAGTGGATCAACTGCAGGATAAATTCCGAGCTCTGATATTTTTCGGCTCAATACCGTTGTAGCATCCAAGTGCGCAAAGGTTGTGGCCGGTGCAGGGTCAGTCAAGTCATCAGCAGGTACGTAAACGGCCTGAACCGATGTAATTGATCCATTTTTGGTTGAGGTGATTCGCTCTTGCATTTCACCCATCTCAGAAGCCAGCGTGGGTTGGTAACCTACCGCTGAAGGCATCCGTCCTAAAAGGGCTGACACCTCTGAACCTGCCTGTGTGAAACGGAATACGTTGTCAACAAAGAACAGGATATCGCGTCCACCAGAGCTGCTACCGTCACCGTCGCGCAAGCTTTCTGCAATGGTCAATCCGGAAAGTGCTACCCGGGCACGGGCGCCGGGAGGTTCGTTCATCTGTCCGAACACCATGGCCAGTTTTGATTTTTTCAGGGCTTCCGGGTCTACTTTTGAAAGGTCCCATCCGCCTTCTTCCATCGATTTGCGGAATTCGTCACCATAGTCAACAATTTTCGCTTCAATCATCTCGCGAAGCAAATCGTTTCCTTCACGGGTCCGTTCTCCTACTCCGGCAAAAACAGAAAGTCCGCTGTGCGCCAAAGCAATATTGTTAATCAACTCCTGAATCAATACGGTTTTTCCAACACCAGCACCACCAAACAGACCAATTTTACCCCCTTTGGCATAAGGCTCAATCAAGTCAATTACTTTAATTCCGGTGTAAAGAACTTCTGTTTCAGTGGTCAGGTCTTCGTATTTCGGTGGTTTATTGTGAATGTTCAATCCTTGCTTGGGAAGGTTCTTCATGCCGTCAACGGCATCACCGGTAACATTCAGCAAGCGTCCCAGTGCAATTTGCCCTTGTGGCATCGTAATGGCTTCACCGGTTGCTACAACGTCCATTCCGCGTCTGATTCCGTCTGTTGAATCCATTGAAATGGCGCGAACCGTGTTTTCTCCAATGTGTTGCTGGCACTCAACAACCAGGTTGTCCTGGCCTTCGCGAACAATTTCTAAGGCATCGTAAATATTGGGGAGTTCACTGCCTTCCCGGTCGAAACTGATATCAACTACAGGTCCAATAACCTGTACTACTTTTCCGATATTTTGACTCATGATAAAAAGTTTACTTCTGTGGAGCCGGAAATTACAAAAACCAGCTTAATTGAACAAATTTAATGGGTTTTATATTGTCTGTTGTTTTTACAACAATAGCAAACGCTTTTTAGTGCTTAATGTTCACGTTTCATGATGGTTTTAGCCAATAAAATCAATGGTTGCTTCCGATCGTTTTCAAGCTCAATGGCTTGTAATTCGCCAAGTGCTGCCTGATAGTAATCGTCTGATTTTTGACTGCTGATTTCCTGAAGATTCAGTTCGCCATATATTTTTTTGACTGCGGCCACTTTTTCTTCCGGGGCGAAGTCTGTTTTATTGATCCAGTGTTCTAATTCGGCTCGTTGTGTGGGCGATGCCAGTTCGAGTGCTTTGAGCAAAAGGAATGTCTTCTTATTGGATAAGATGTCACCACCGATTTTTTTACCGAATTTGGCTTGATCGGCAAAAACATCCAGGAGGTCATCCTGCAGCTGAAAAGCCAGTCCAAGATTGATTCCAAAACGGTAAAGACGCTCAGCGTCAGCTTTGGGAGCTTCTCCCAGCAGTGCTCCCATCTTCATTGCTCCGGCAATCAGTACGGCTGTTTTTAGCCGAATCATTTCCAGGTAATTGTCGATGCTGACATTGGACTGGCTTTCAAAGTCCATGTCGTATTGTTGCCCTTCGCAAACTTCCATGGCCGTTCTCGAAAACAGTTGGGCTACCTGCTGAATGGCGGGATGCGCAGTTTTTAGCAGGTACTGGTAAGCCATGATAGACATGGCATCGCCTGAAAGAATAGCCACATTCTCATTGTATTTTTTGTGAACTGCAGGTTGGTTACGTCGGATTTCCGCCTTGTCCATGATGTCGTCGTGCAACAGGGTGAAGTTGTGAAACACTTCAACAGCTAGCGCGGCTTGCAAGGCCTTGTTCACATCGCCTCCAAATAAATCGCAAGCCATCAGAAGCATTACCGGACGCAGGCGTTTCCCGCCCATGTGTAGCGTATATTCAATGGGTTGGTACAGATTTACCGGATGGGTTTGTCCGATTTGCGTTGCTTCCTGCTGGAGTTGTTCTACCAGCAGCTCCTGGAGTTCCTGGATTGAATACATGGCTTTCATAGCTTTTTGTCTTCTTGATTAGTCCCTTCTATTTCCAGTTCATCCAGCTCAATGTCCTCTTCTTCATCAAAGATTTGGAGCAAAGGTTCGTGGAATGACTTGGTAGTCGTGTATTTTTCGAGCCCTGCCAGAAGCGAGGGAAGTAGAATCAGGTTTGAAGTGATTGCGACAAATAAGGTTAGCGAAACCAGGATACCAAGGGCTGCTGTACCCCCAAACTGGGAAACGCTGTAAACACCAAATCCGAAGAAAAGAACCACAAAGGTGTAAATCATGCTCACGCCTGTTTCACGCAGGGCCAGTTTGACGGACTCCTGGATATTCCAGCCGGTAGCAGTGAGTTCTTGCCGGTACTTGGCCAAAAAGTGAATGGTGTTATCGACCGAAATACCGAAAGCAATACTGAAAACCAGAATAGTGGAAGCCTTGATGGGAATATCCACAAAACCCATGATTGCTGCAGTAAATATGAGCGGAATGATGTTCGGTATTAATGACATTAGCACCATGCGCCAGGAGTAAAACATAACTGCCATAAAGGTGGCAATCAGGAAGATGGCCAGGGTGAGGCTGCTAAACAAATTTTTTACCAGGTACTGCGTGCCTTTGAAGAAGGTTACGCTGGAGCCGGTTACGGTTACATCGTACTTGTCGGCCGGAAAAACGGAGTCAACTTCCTGCTTAAACTCGGTGTAAAGCTCTTCCATGCGTTTGGTGCCCACATCGTGCATCCGAATACTTACTCGGGTTACTTGTTTGGTGCTATCCAAAAAGGAATGAAGGGCGCTGACTCCAGCAGCTTCATCTTCATTACTTTTGGTGGCGTAACCCAGTATGAAGTTTTTTTCCTGGTTGTTAGGCAGACTGTAGTAGCGCTCATTACCATTATAGAAAGCCTGTTTCGAGAATTTCAATATATTCAGCAACGACATGGAAGACGACAGTTCATCGTAATTTTCCAGTCGTTTTTCCAATTGGTCAATGCGTTTGAAATTGCTGAGGCTCATGACTCCGTTGGGGCGTTGGGTATCAATAATGATTTCCAGAGGCATCAATCCGTCAACTTGTTTTTCAAAGTATTTCAGGTCCTTGTAAATGATGTCGCTTTCCGGAATATCGTCGACCATGTAGCCAGAGCTCTTTATTTGCGAAATGCCATAGAAACCCAGCAGCAATACGCCAATGGTGGAAATGTAAACCAGCTTGCGGTGCTTCTGTGAAATGGTTTCCAGACGCATAACGATAAATTGGAAGAGTTTGCTTTCCAGGTGCTTAATGTGACGCTCGCCCGGAGGTTTGGCAAAGCTAAACAAAATGGGAATCAGCAGCAGTGAAAGAACAAACAAGGTCAGGATGTTCAGGGCAGCAATGACTCCAAATTGCCTTAAAATTTCACTGTTGGTAATCACGAAGGTGGCAAAACCGGAAGCCGTGGTCAGGTTGGTTAAAAAGGTGGCGTTCCCGATTTTAATAATGACTCGCTGCAAGGCTTTTATGTTGTTTCCGTGATTCCGAAATTCGTGATGGTACTTGTTCAGCATGTAAATACTGTTGGGAATACCAATTACGATGAGCAGGGACGGAATCATCCCGGTGAGCAGCGTAATTTTAAATCCAAACAGCGCCATGGTTCCCATGGCCCATATCACCCCGGTAATAACAATCAAGATGGGGAAAAGAACGGCTTTGAACGATCTGAAAAACAGAAAGAGGGTGATGATACAAAGCAGCAGGGCCAAGGCACTGAACAGGTAAATTTCTTTTTTGATTTTGATGGAATTGACAACCCGAATGTAAGGGAGACCGGAATAGTGGAGGTCTAATTCGGTTTTCTCGGAGAAGGCTTCGCAGGTCTTTTGAATCGAAGTCACCATTTTTTCCCGCTGTTTCGACTTCATTTTATCTTTGTTGACCGAAATGGCCAGCAAATAAAAGTCGGACTCCTCATTGTATAATAAACCACGATAGAAGGGCAGGCTGTGAAAGAGCGAGGCCAGGCTGTCGAGTTGTTGCTGGGAATTGATTTCTTCCGGGAAGATTTCTTCAATTTCAAAACTGCGCTTTTCCTTGTTCTTCCTTAAATTATAAGCGTTGGAAACCGACAGTAGATTTTCAACCCCGTCAATCTGGTCCAGGTTGGAGACCAGTTCATGCCAGTCTTCAAAATGATCCAGCTGGAAAAAATCCGGATCTTCAACACCCACGACAATCAGATTACCTTCTTCTCCAAAAATTTCTCTGAACTTTTGGTAATCAACATAAGCACTGTCTTTTTTAGGAAGCAACTGTGCCGCCTCATAGGACATTTCAACTCTACTGGCCTGATAGGCCATGAAAATGGTCACAAGTCCTAATATTGAAAGTAATAAACGCCTGTTTCTAAGTATAATACCGGAGAGCCAAACCCACATAATCAAAATTCGTATAAAAAATTATGGCGAAAATAGTTAATAAAATGGGATTACGAAAGAAAGCATTGGTGCAGCTTCCCTTCATTAATGATAAAGAAAGATTCGTGATTTAAAGCGGTGAAAACCTTGTTTTTAATGGGGCAAAACAAGTTGGATACGGAAGGGAGCAAGCCTGCTTAAAGAATGGGACGTAATGAAAGGTGTTGTTTGAATTGGAATTAGGAGAAACGCAAATCAATAAAATTAGAAGCTATGAAAAAATATTTTTACCTGGTTGCCACTCCCGAGTCCATTATTGTTTCGCATTTGCAACCACATGACTTTGGGAATTACCTTTCGGTAGGTACCCAAAAACAGCTTCATGGGCAGGTGATTTTTTTTGAATTTGATCCCGACCATACCAAACTGCATCAGGATTATATCAATTTAAAAATGAAACCCTATGATGATGGAGAGCCCAAACGTTCGGTTTATCTTTCCATTTACCGCTGTTTTGAAGCAATTCCTTTGCGTGCTCTGCGTAATCTTTACCTGGTGACTGATGACGGAAAGGTGCTGGAAATGGCAGCTCATGATTATATTCCGAAGACTACCAAGGAAATTCACTTGTATCAACAATTAATTCCGGTGACTACGCGGGTGGCCAGTAAACTTTCGCCCGTTGATTTTATTCGCCGTTTAACTGACATGAATCAGCCGGTGTCGGCACCTAAAGTATTTTTAGTGGATTTGAAATTGAATGACTGGGGAACAAATCCCGATGGCCCCCTAAGCGATTTGCCTTATCCGAATCCGGATCATCTTCGGGATTGTATCAAGAAGTTGAAACTATCGTCAGCTCGTCAAACTAAAACCGTCTTGCGTTTTTTGCGCGATGACATTTCGTATCGAACCATTCAAACCGGGTTTTTTGTAGGCGACCAAAAGCAGTACCTCTTTTATCCGTTTCCTTCGGAAAAAGATTTGGAAGAAAAATATTATTCCTGGTGGCGTTCGGCTTTGGTTCGGCACTTTTAAAGTAAGGTTGGTGATAATCAGAATCTTTAGTTAGGTGTGCGCTGGGTGTACCTATTTCAAAGGGGTTTGGTCGGAAAAAAAATATCGATCAAAATGAATAATTTTTTCTGTTTTTGTTTTTTCTTTCCAAAAAAGCTCCTATTTTTGCATCGCTTTTGAAACACAAAGCAACAGTTCTAAAGATAAAAATTCCCTAGTAGCTCAGTTGGTTAGAGCGGCGGACTGTTAATCCGTAGGTCGTAGGTTCAAGTCCTACCTGGGGAGCTCAAAAAGGTCAATCAGAAATGGTTGACCTTTTTTTTGTCCCTGATTTAAGAAGCTGAAAGTCTGAGAAACCTCCAACAAATAGTAAATAATTCCAAATACACACCCGATTCGGATATTGTGATTTATTCTGAAGTAGTTTTTTAAGTAGATTTGTACGTAAACAAAAAATTCACATTTATTAATCGAACAGAATAGTATCATGAAAAAACTAAAAACATTCCTATTACTTTTTGTATTTACTTTAACTAGCTTCGTTTCGGTGCAGGCACAGCGTGTTGAAAGCGATTCGAATGTGATTGGGAAATGGGATCTTACGATCACCATGGAGAAAGAACAATTAGAGAATCTCGGAATTTTCAGACACGGTTTAATGGCCTCGGATGGTTTCCCCGGTTGGTTGGAAATTAAATTGTCTGGTTTCTCAACACTTGTAGGATATTATGTAGGATACGAAGGAAGTGCAAGACCAATTGCAGAAATTCATTATTCAGCGAGTGAAGATAAATATCATTTTACCATTCCACCACAATGGATGGATATTGATGACATCTATTTTGAATTTACGATAAAAGACGATGTGTTGACCGGATATAAAGTACTTGATGGCAACAAACTGAAATGGACTGGTGTTCGTGCGCCTTCTTTGGAAAGAACAGAGCCAGCAATTTGGGGAAATCCGATTAACCTGCTTACGGACAACATGGACAAATGGATCATTCCAGCGAACAATAAGTTCCGGATGATTGACGGTGTTATGGTGAACACAGAAAAAGGTGGCAACCTGGTTACCAATCAGAAATTTGACGATTTCAAACTTAGCGTCGAATTCCGCTATCCGGAAGGAAGTAACAGTGGAATTTATCTACGTGGCCGTTACGAACTTCAAATTGAAGATTCAAAAGGAAGAGCTGATGCGGTAAGTATTGGTGGTATCTACGGATTTATTGCTCCTTCGGTTAATGCCGCTAAAAAACCGGGCGAATGGCAAACTTACGAAATCACGCTTGTTGGTCGCCATGTAACGGTTGTTCATAACGGTATTGAAACGGTTTCGAACCGTCCAATCCCTGGAATTACAGGTGGTTCGCTTGATAGCAAAGAGGGAGAACCGGGCCCCATCATGGTGCAAGGTGATCATGGCCCCATCGAGTTCCGCAAATTTGTGATTACACCCGCTGTCAACTAAGTGGTGTTGTAAAAATTGTTTTCTTTAAACGTGGAGTTGTTGCAAACAGGTGCATATTACCACTGTTGGAGAGCTAAAAAGGTCAATCAGACGATGATTGGCCTTTTTTTTGCTCAACGCCTTGATGTCTGGGCTGACGAAATCTCAAAGACAGGCATTTTTGTCTTCTTGTTAATAAAAGGGTAAGAGATGATCTAAAGGAGCTGTTTAAGAACATCAATTTTTGATTTTTAATTAATAAAAAGCACTTTTGTGGTCCGGTATTTAGAGGGTAATTCTGAATACTCGGGGCACTCTTCGAGACCGTTCTCTGGTCTCCTGTTTCTCCCGATTACATACTAAATCTTTTAGAAATGCTGAATAGAATTTCAACGAATAACAATTCTTCGATCTATCAAATTGAGGAAGAAGGGAAAACAAGTGTCAACCGCTTGCTTGTTTCCAGTGCTGAAACGCGTGCAATTTGCAATGATTCAACCGTTATGGGGGTTGATTACACGCAAAAGTTAGGAAGAGCCTGTTCGCTGGCTTTAAAAAGTATGCAGGAAGAGCAAGTGATTAAACTGGAAGAACGAAAAACCATTGTTTTTAACATTTTGCGCGGAGGATTGAATTTTGGCTTGCGTCAGGCTATTGCAGATGCTTTTGGCTGGAATTTGCATGGCTCGTCGTTTATCAGTGCCCAGCGTGCGCGGAGGAATCCGGAATCGGAAGAATGGCATATTATTGAAAGCGATTACCAAAAAGTTTACATGCCTCCATCGGCACAAATTGTCATTGGCGATGTTGTGGCTACCGGAACCAGCCTAGAGTTTGGCTTGGAGGCCTTGGTAAAACAAGCCGAAATGAACAACATCAATATTGAATCGATTCTGTTTTTCACTTTTGGAGGACAGCGTACGGAAGAAATTTTGGAAAAAGTGGATGCCCTGTGCCGCGAGAAATTTGAAGGCTACCAATCAACTACCCTCTGTTACATTGAAGGACGTTTTTCCGTTCCAACCATTTCATCGCCATTGACGATAAAACTTACCGGAACCGACTTGGTCAAACGCGATGCGTTAATGACGCCGGAGTTTATCGAAAGTCAGTACGAAGCGCCGGCATATGCTATTGAGCGCTGTGTGATTTACGATGCCGGGTCGCGGGCTTTTTGGCTTCCTGAATACCTGGAAGATGTGATTGAATATTGGGAGCAGGTGCATACCATGGCCCGCCGGGGCAGAACTTTTACTCAGCTGCTCAGTGAACGTTTCCCGGAGCTTGATGCCAGCCGGTTCGCCGATGTTAGTCTGCTGGAAGTGGCCCGTTGTCAGCTGGATAAGTTGAAAACTATTGCAAATTCATAATCAATTCAAACTATACTATATAAGAATGGAAAAGACGACACACTTTGACCATGACTTTTCATTGTCGCCTGTTGATAAAAATAATCAAAAAGGATTTTGGCCCATGCTGGTTGTTATGCTGGGTTTCACATTTTTCTCAGCCAGTATGTGGGCTGGCGGAAACCTGGGAGCAGGATTAACGGCCGCTAATTTTATTACAGCCGTATTGTTTGGAAACCTTATTTTAGGAATTTACACAGGCTTACTTGCTTTTATTGCCTCCAAAACCAATTTGTCCACTCACCTGTTGGCGCGTTATTCTTTTGGCGAACGCGGTTCCATATTACCCTCGTTTTTGTTGGGAATTACGCAAGTGGGGTGGTTCGGTGTTGGTGTAGCCATGTTTGCTATTCCGGTGCAAAAAGTAACTGGCTTAAATATTTACATGCTGGTTATTGTCTCTGGATTCATTATGACCGCTACGGCCTGGTTTGGAATCAAAGCCTTGACAATACTTAGTTTTATTGCCGTTCCTTCCATCACGTTTTTGGGTTTAATGTCGGTTGGTAAGGCCTTTAATGATTTTGGTGGTACAGAGGCTTGGTTCGATATTGTTCCATCAAATCCGATTACACTTTATGCTGCAATTGGTATTTGTGTCGCTTCTTTTATTAGCGGTGGCACCTTAACTCCTGACTTTACCCGATTTTCAAGAAACAGCAAAATTGCCGTATCAACCACGCTGATTGCGTTTTTCGTGGGTAACTCGTTAATGTTTTTGTTTGGGGCGGTTGGTTCCGCTTTCTATCAGCAGTCTGATATTAGTGATGTTTTAATGCAGCAGGGAATGATTGTTTGGGCCATGATAATTTTGGGCTTAAACATCTGGACAACCAATGACAATGCACTTTATGCATCAGGCTTAGGTTTTTCAAACATTACCCGTTTGCCTAAAAAAGTAATGGTAATTGTCAATGGTGTTGTCGGGACTTTGCTTGCCCTTTATTTGTACAACAACTTTGTCGGCTTCCTGAATGTATTGAATACCATGTTGCCATCCATTGGCGGGGTGCTCATTGCCGACTTCTACCTGGTGCATAAAATGAAATATGCCAAATTAGCCGAGAAGACGATCACTAAATTTCGCTGGTCAGCCGTTGTGGCGTGGGGAATGGGTGTTTTAGCTGCTACTTTTTTGCCGGGAGTTGCTCCGGTAAATAGTGTGCTTACGTCTATTGTCGCTTATGTGATCATCGAAAAGGTGATTCTTAAAACCAAAACGATTGCGGACAAGGCTTAGCGCACAGCAAGCTGCGCATGTTTCTTGTTGAATAGATAAATACAGGAAGCCTGTTTTGTATTCTGAAAAAAAATAAGTTTGATATGCATATTGTTATCTGTTCAAGTATTGATTTTACGCTACAAATAGCGCAGGTGGCACAGGAGTTAACCCGGTTGGGGCATACGGTGGATATTCCTTTGACCAGCCAGCAAATTATAGCCGGTGAGCTCACGTTGGAGGACTATTTTGCCGAGAAAACCAATGCGGGTGAAAGTGCCCGGCGAAAGATTGAGCATGATGTCATTCGGAGCTATTTTGAGAAGATAAAAATGGCCGATGGGATTTTGGTTTTGAACTTTGATAAAAAGGGCATTGCCAACTACATTGGAGGGAATACCTTTCTGGAAATGGGATTTGCTCATGTTCTGAATAAACGCATCATTCTGTATCGTCCGGTGCCGGAGATGCTGTATACGGATGAATTGCTGGCTTTTAATCCTGAGGTTATTGATGAAGACCTTGCTTTGATTCGTTAAAAACGGCAAGACCGAAGGCCGGTTTTATCCTCAAAGCGATTATTATTTAGCGCGTAAAGCTTGACTTGGAAGCACAGAAAAGCCGATCCAGAAATGGATCGGCTTTTTTATGTTTTTCGGATTTACCTACGTCCGGATCGCTTGCTGGAAGAACTCCGTGATTGCCTGCTTTTCGATGCAGCTTTTGATGTCTTGCTGCTGGAGCTGCTGCTGCGAACCGTTGCTTTAGGCTTTGATGAAGAACTTCGGGATCTTACCGACCTTGAAGAGCTCTTCGGTTGGGAATTCGACTTTCTTGAAACCGAAGTGGATGACCGTTTGGAAGAACTGTTGCTGGGCTTGCTGTAAGACGAACGTGTTGTCCGGTTTGTCTTTATTGTTGTTGATTTCGGAGATGGCCGACTTTGCTTCTTCACCGAAGACTTGGTGCCACTTCTGTAAGTCGAATTACTGCTTGGACTCGTTCTACGTGATACCTTGGTGTTGCGTCCTGAAGACGAGTTGTTAACTGACCTGTTGGGCTGAACGGTTGATGACTTGCGTGTTACACTGCTTCTTCTGTTTACGGAAGAGTTTGGGCTTACCCGTGTTGTTGTGCTCGAGCCCGATCGTTTATGAGATACGGAACTGTTCCGTTTAACTGGCCGGCTGCTCACAGATGAGCTGGATGTTCTGCGCCTGCTATCCGAATAGTTTTCGCGTGATCGCTGATTTTTGCGAGCTGTTCGCTTGTAAAGTACATCTCCTTTTCTTCTCAGGTCCGGACGCGAATAGGTTTTCCGGTAGCTTCCTTGTTTTATTCGGGCCGATACCCTCGGAGAATAAGTCCGGACACGACTGTAGTAAAATTTGTTGTAATGTTTGTAATGATGATGGTGCGAATGCCGGTAGTGCGCATAGTAATGGTTGTGATAGTGGGTATGGTACCCATAGTAAGTATGCCAGTAATAGGGGCGCCATGGCCGCCAGTAGGAAGGGTAATGGCCCCATCGCCAGGATGAATGCCAGCTTACGTAGCTCGGACGGTAAATGAACCGAATAACGGGCCAGGCAGCCACCTGAAAAGTGGTAACAGCAACCATGGACGGACGTTCAACGACAACGGTTGAGTTTCCGATATAGCCGGGGTTGGGTCTTTCCTGGTTGTCGGCATAAATGGGTTCAACAATATAATTGGGGCCATAAAGCGCTTCGTCGCCAATTAATTGAATGCGGGCTGATCCGTCATTGAAACGTTCAACGGTAAAAACTGCCACATCTTGTGTTTCATTCTGGTTCAAGGCGGCTCTCAAAACAATGTTGTGGACATGTCCGTCAACATAATCAATTACCATCAGGTAGTCCACCATTCGGTCGCCGTTCAGGTCGAGGTTGTTGATGCGTGAATTTTCATCATTCAAACTTCGTTCAAAATCTTCAAGAGTTTCTGATTCCTGAAAAAGCTTCATGGTGGCGTAGAGGTTGAGGTTGTCTCCAGGCAGTCCGAGGTATTCATTCGGGTAGTTTTTTGCCTGAACGGTACTCGTTGCTGCTATAAACAGTGCGAGTAGGGATATGATGATTGATTTTTTCATGACATTATGTATTAATTAATGATCTGTTTCCAGTGAAAATACAAAACCTGTACCATTATTCATTTCAGAGATGAACTGGATAGATAAACATGCTTTAAATCAGTTGTTTTTTGTCGGTGTAAATTTAAAAATCGGTCTGAAAATGAGATAAAAAAAAGTCCCATGTTTAATGGGACTTAAGATCTTTAAATGGTAAGTTTATTTTAAACTAAGCTAGTTTAACATTGACTGCATTTAATCCTTTTCTGCCTTCTTGCAACTCAAAGGTTACTTCGTCATTCTCTCCGATATTGTCGATTAACCCGGATGAATGCACGAAATATTCTTGCGATGAATCGGCATCTTTGATGAATCCAAAACCTTTGGATTCGTTGAAAAATTTAACTGTTCCTTTGTTCATGATATGAATAGTTTTAATACCGTGCAAGTTAAGGTTAATTATTGGGAATCTTGCATAGATTACCCAAAAAACACCTGCGCTGGACTTAGTCAGGTCGTTTCATTTGTCAAGCATTGCAAGTTGTTTTTGTTTCACAGGGGGAGATTCTTTTTCGATAGAAAACCCTCAGCCACCCGCAAAGCGCGTAAAGTTCCTTTCTTTTTATATTGATGTGCTTCCATACGATGCAGAATGTTATACAGAATTTGCACGGTTTCCTGCATGTTATCTCCTTTGTTAAGCATTACGCATTCCGAACGGGCTGCCATGGAGGCATCCGTAATTTCGGCGCGGGTTGCAACGCCTTCCTTCGACAGCTTCTCAAGAACCTGGGTGGCCCAGATGTTGGGAATGAAAGCGGCTTCGCACAGCCACAGAATTTGCTCCTGAACTTCAGATATGCGTTCAGCTCCCAGTTCAACAGCCAGGTCGCCGCGAGCAATCATCACTCCGATATTGGGATTGCGCATGGCGGTGATCAACAGCTCGGGAAGGTTTTCAAAAGCATCGCTGTTTTCAATTTTTAGAACCAGCCCAATGTCTGCTCTTCCGTAGTTTTTCAGCTGTTTCTGAAGGGCAATCACATCGGCGGCCTGGCGTACAAATGAATAGCCAATGATGTCGGCCTGTTCAGTTAGGAAAGGTAGAAAGCTGAGGTCGTCGGAGGATAGGGAAGGCAGGTTTAGCTTTGAGTCAGGGAGGTTAATTCCTTTTTCAGCCCGAAGCTTACTTCCCTTTTCAATGTTAGCCCGCACAATCTCCACATCGAGGTATTCCGCGGTGATTGCGCTGATGACTCCTCCGATTTTGCCATCGTCAAACCAGATGTGTTCACCCACGTTCAGGTCGGAAAACTGAATAGGAGAGGCAATTGCAATTTGGGCAGGGGCGATCAGTTCTCCGTCAGCGGAGTATTGGGCATCGCGTCCCAGAATTTCTTCCCGATACACGTGCAAATGATCGCCTTTATGCAAAGTCAGATAATTGATCTGTTTTTTCTTCTTCTTTTTCTTTTTTTTCATCTTGACAGGGCCTGTTCGCATTTTCGGGCCGGGCAAGTCCATGTAAATGCGGCATTCCTGACCTGTTTCCCGACAAGCTTGCCGGACATGTGCAATCATCTTTTCCCAATCTTCCTGTGTGTCGTGGCTGCAGTTTACCCGCGCAACTTCAATCCCCAGCTTAATCAATCGTTTGACAAGTTCGTAATCAGTTGCGGCCTCCGAAGGTAAAGTAACCATAATACGCGTGTTGAGCGACTGGTTGCTTTTTCCCAGCAAGCGGGTGGAGTTATTTTCCAGTACATCGTTACTCCGGAAGTAGTTAACCGGGTGCTCGCCCAGATCGTATTTCCCCTGGAATTTTTTCCCCTGGTACAAGTGCAAAAAGTAAAGGATGTTTTCGATGTTGGCTAAAACATAGCGTTCCGAGTGACCAATGGAAGAGAGTCCCATGGCCGATAGTTCCTCCTGAATCTCCCGGAGTTCAAAGGTGCGTAGTTTCAGGTAGCGAATGAAATTGCGTACGCTGTATTGGTAATTCGGATGCACCGACTGGATCATCGGTTCATAATTTTCTTCGCATGAGAGAATCGCCTCCCTGATCCTCATCAACCGAAGGATTAATTTGTCAACATCAATAGATTTCATATTCAGACGATTACTTTTTTGTGTTCGGGTGTTTTGCCACTATTTATCCGTTTGAAAATAAAACATAAAGATAAGAATACTTTTAGGTCTTACTATCGGTGTTGGTTCTTTTCAAGTACCTCTGCCCCGGAATTCGGGAGCTTTTGCCGGGGTCAGCCTTCCAGCTGTTTCCTGCACTTGGGACAAAATGACCAGCCTTTTTGGTCAATGTCTTCCACGTAGGTGCTCGAACGCATGACACAAGTCGGGGTAAGGCAGTGGATAAGGCCAAAGGCGTGCCCCAACTCATGGATCACTTCCTTTCGCAAACGATCTACAAAAACAGGCTCGTTGGGCGCAATGCCATAGCGTTCGTTACGAAGTCGGTATGCCGAAGCAATGCCGCAACGGCCGTTTAAAAAGGCCTGGCCAAAAATGAAGGTGAGAATCGGAATGTATAGATCGACATTGAAAACGGCGAGTGTTTTGGTTTCATCAGAAGCAAATTGCTGGTTGATATCCTGAAGGAGGCGATTTCCGTTGTATTGGCGGCGCGCAGGATCAAAGTAAAGGCTTAGGTCCAGATAACCTTCGCGGACAATAACCGGGATGCGGAATTCCCGTTCGACATCATACATGATTTCACCGAGAAATCGTTTCTCGAAATACCCAAATGAAATTAGTGTGATGTTCTCCGGCTTCATGTATCCGTCGGTTTAAGCAGCAAGCAGGTGGTTTTGTCCGTATCGTCGGGACATGTTTGCCCTATCTTTTTGCTGAATGCTCAATTGTTTGCCTGCTTAAGTTGATATTTCTTGATCTTATTGTATAAAGTCACCCGATCCACTTTCAGCGCTTTGGCCGAAGCCGAAATGTTCCAATTGTACTTATTCAGAATCTGAAGAATATGATGCTTTTCAATATCGTTCAGGCTTTCGAATGAAGGACTGGCTTCCGGTCGGTCGATGGGAAGATCTTTTAAGGTGATTTTCTTGCCGTTCCCAACGACAATGGCTCGCTCAATCATGTTCTCCAGCTCACGGATATTGCCCGGGAATGGGAATTCCTCCAGACGCTTCAAGGCGGCCGGGTCAATGGTCATTACCGCCCTGTTCATGGTTTTGCAGTATTTCTTGATGAAGTAGTCGACCAGCAAGGGGATGTCGTCGGTACGCTCGCGTAAAGGGGGCACGTTGATGTTGACTACGTTGAGGCGGTAGTAAAGGTCTTCGCGAAAAACACCATTGTCCACCATGGTTTTCAGGTCGCGGTTGGTGGCGCAAATCACCCGGAAATCAGACTTAATTTCTTTGTTCCCACCAACGCGCATAAAGCTCTTGCTTTCGAGCACCCTTAGCAATTCGATCTGCATTTTGGGGGAGATAGTCGCAATTTCATCCAGAAAAATGGTGCCGTTGTCGGCCATTTCAAAACGTCCTTTCCGGTTGTAAACGGCTCCGGTAAATGCGCCTTTTTCGTGTCCGAACAGCTCACTCTCAAGTAGGCTTTCGGACAGGGCTCCGCAGTGAACGCTGACCAAGGGGAAGTATTTTCGTGGGGAGTTGGCATGAATGGCGCGTGCTACCAGCTCTTTGCCGGTCCCACTTTCGCCGGTAATAATGACTGAAGCATTGGATTGAGCCACGCTTTCGATTTCCCGAAATACCTGGTTCATGGCTTTACTTTTGCCAATCAGGTCTTCCACATTTTCCAGTGACACCACTTTCTCCTTCAAAACCTCATTCTCCTCCATCAGGGTAATTTGCCGCGATGCATTGCGGATAAGGTGCGATAAGTCATCCGGGTCAAACGGTTTGGTTACATAGTCGAAGGCTCCGTCTTTAAGAGCCTGAACGGCTGTTTCAACCGTGGCAAAGGCGGTCATCATAATCACAATGACATCCTGCTGAATGGCTTTGATGCGCTTGAGCATTTCAAGTCCGTCCATGCCCGGCATCTTAATGTCGGCCAGCACAATGTCGAAAGTTTCAGACTCCAACCTGTTTAAGGCGACTTTGGCATCTTCGGCGCAATCTACCTGGTAGCCGTCTTCAATAAACCAATTGTACAGGGAGTCTCTTACGGAGCTTTCATCGTCAACAATGAGTATGGAGATTTTTTGTGTCATGATTGAGCTTGATTAAGTCTTTATTAATGGGAGGGTGATGGCAATGGTTGTTTCTTTTCCGGGTTCTGACTGAGCTTCAGTTTTTCCTTTATGGTTCTGAATAATGCCATGCACAATGGATAAACCGAGTCCAATTCCGCTGGCTTTTTCTTTAGTCGAGAAAAAGGGTTCAAACACATAAGGCAGGTCGGCTTCGGCAATTCCAACGCCATTGTCAATCACTTCAATCCGGATCGTCTCCGGGTCGGGGTTGAGCGTTCGAAGGGTAATCTCGCCGTTTTCTCCAACAGCTTCCGAAGCATTGACTAAAATAGCCATGCATGCTTGTTTGATCTGGTTCGGGCTGCAGAAGATCAGGTCTTGTTTGGCCGATAAATCAGCCAAAAAGTGAATATTGGCGATCTTCATAGGGTGGCTCATCAGGGTGGCGGTATCGCGCAAGATTTCGTTCAGGTGCTTGGCTTCAAAGCCTTCCTGATCTTTTTTGGAAAAGTCGAGCAGCCCTTTTACAATATCGCCGCAACGCTTGGTTTCGCTTTCAATCAGTTTTAGGTGTTTGAGCATGTTGTTTACCTTCTCCGGATCGAGCTGGGGGTTGCTCAGCTGCTTGTGAATGAGTTTGGTGTAGATCAGAATGCCGGACAGCGGGTTGTTGATTTCGTGTGCGACGGATAATGAAAGTTTCCCCAGCGAGGCAATGCGCTCAATGTTGATGAGTTCATTTTGCGCCTGCCCCAATTCTTCCGACTTCTTCTGAACTTTATATTCCAGTTGTTGGGACCAATTTTGCAGCTCGGTGTTGGCTGTGTGCAGGTTATCCAGCATTTCGTTGAAGGCGTAAGAAACCATGCGCATGTCGGAGAGCGAATTGGGCTTAATACGCAGGCGGGTGTCTTTGTCGCCTTTGGCCACCTTTTCAGCCGCGCGGATAATCTGGTTCAGAGGCTTTTTTATCTTTTTGTCGGTGAACAGAATTAGAAAAAGGATGAGCAAAATGGTCATCAGTGCTGCCATCAGGAAAAAGTCGGTGGTTGACTCTTGCAGGGCACTATCCAGTTTCTCAAGCGGCATTTTAATCATCAGCGATCCCAGTACTTTTTCATCGGGGCTATGGGCATGACAGGCCGCCGTATGGCAGGAAGGATCGTTTAAAATAGGAGATTTGATCATTAAATTACGAATGCTGTCGTTGTCCGGATTCATGATACACTCACTTTTGGCCTCAATAATCCGGTAGGATTTTTCTTCTGCCGAAAACATTTGGGCAAAGTCTTCGTGACAGCTGATGCAGTCGGGGTCGCTGTGGTTGGCCGAGTTGCTCGAAATGGAGGTGTACACCAGGTTGTTGTTGGTGTCGTACATGCTCACATTGTCAATCCCGGACATGTTGTTGATCAGGTCCAACGTTCGCTGTAGCGAGGCCTGATCATTTTTCAGCATGGCATCGTACAAAGCCCCTTCGACCAAAAAGCCAATGTTGTTGCCGTTTTCACTGATCACCGATTTCATGTAATTTTCATTCACCGACCGGAAAATAATTCCGAAGGAGACAAACAGGAAAAAGGAAGAAATGGCGATGATGAAGATAACCCGTCCGTAGATGGAAGAACGGAATTTGACATAACCATTCACAAGAGGTTTGCCAACGCGTTGTTTTTGTTCTATCTTTTTTAACCAGGGCATGGGTGCAGGCTAAAGTTAGTTACTAGGACGAAGTTAGTTGAAAATTGAAACCAGACTCAATTCTGTATTTTGTTATATAACATCTAAATGATGAAATCCGGTTATTTAAAATCATCAGAAACGGCTAAAGCGATGTGGCATGCACACCGCTCTAAAACCGTTTCCTTTCAAGAAGCACTAAGGCTTAAGCGTATTTTTGGTGGTTGTTTAGGTCAGGAAGTTTTCCTGAAAGTCATGCCATACTTCCGGAGGCAGTTCTGCCAACGGATGGTCGACCAATTCTCCTCCGTCCTGTAAAACCACCTGGCTTGGGTCGGGCAAGTGTTTCATGACTGAAGCCGACAGGAAATCCTTGAAGCGGCTCAGTTCCTGGGCTGCCCAGTTGCTGGCATCTTCGGCTAAAAAGTGGGCATTGGTGTCAGCTTTCCAGTTCGAGGGTTTGATCTGGTACATCCAGCCTTGGCGATATGGATCTTCGCGCATCAGGCCGGGCTCTTCGGCTAGCAGCTCATTCATTTGCTTAATTTCGCCTGAGATGGGAGAGAAAATACGCAGGCTTTTTCCGTTGTGGTTAATTTGCGTGAGCCATTCGCCTTTTTGCACTTTTTCGCCCGGTTGTTTCAGGTGCGTAATGCTTACCTCGCCGGTAAGATGAAGCAGCAAGTCGTCAAGCCCAACTTTTGCCGCTCCGTTTTTTTCGAGGTAAGCCCAGCTGTGAAACTTGCTGAAGAAAATTCCGTGAGGAATACGCAGCGTGCTGGCGGTAATCAGTCTGCCAGTCAGTTGCTCCTGCCCGGAGGTTTTTGATTTTCTGGTCAGCAGCATCCAGAATGGAACCAGTAGGAGGAAAAAGCCAATGATGGCCAGGTACTCGATTCCTTTGGTTGCAAAGATATTGGTGTATGTAAATCCGTCCATGATTGTATATTTTAGGTTGTTAATTCAAAATCGTCAGTTGCCTAATGACTGGCTTTTTGTGCCCACTTGGGCGATTCGTCAAGCACAGGCATCCGGCTGATAACCCAGCGGAAAATCCAAATCTGAATGAGGATGATGGTAATGCTAACCACCACTTCCATCCAGGAGGGGACATAATGTACCGCGGCATCCCAGCGAAACGCAATGATCGATACATTCAAACGGTTCAGAATAATGCCAAGTATGGTGATGATGGCGGCCACGCGGCTCAGCAAAATGCTGGACTTTCGGGAAGCATAGAAAAACAGCGCCATCGGAACAAAGACAAAACCAATCATTTCAAGCAGAAACCAATAGCCCATGGGTGTGTTGAGCAAATCCCAGTGTTGTCCGTGAATGAAAACCAGGAATTGCATGGCCAGGTAGGCAAACATGGAAAAAGCACAGATTTTTGAAAGGCTTTGCACCAGGTTATTGCGTGATTCGCGGTTCTTGCTGCTGATTTTTCGGAAGAAGACCCGCTGACTGATTGACCCTTCGAAAATAACCATGGATAGGCCGGCAAACACACTGGATACCAGAAACAGAATTGGAATGAACTCGTTGTACCAGAGCGGGTGAATTTTTTGGCTGGCCATAAGGAACAGGGCCCCTAAACCGGATTGGTGTAAGGTTGAAAGCGTGATTCCGAAAATAACTGCTCCGAGAGTCAGCCCCGAGAGCAGCTTGTGGGCACGACGGGCGCCCAGCCATTCGGCTACAGCCGGAGAAAACTCAATGAGCTGAGCCACAATGTAGAGCAGGAAATGCCAGGCTACGAGAAACAGTACCGAGCTGGCTCCAAAGTTATTGCCAATAATCGGGTTGAAGATGTTCCAGGGTTTGCCCAGGTCGAGCACCAGTGCTCCGGCGTAAAACAGGTAAGCCAGAAAGCCGTTCAGCACGGTTACCCGGACAATGGAGTGGAACTTATCCACTTTCAGAATATAAACGATGAAGGTGAGTACATAGGCGCCACCGGCAAAGGCTACGCCGGTAACTACGTTAAAGCCTTTCCACAAGCCCCAGGGGATTTCCTGATTGATGTTGGAAACGGCTCCCAGGCCTTCTGTAAAGCGAATGACAATAAGAGCCAGCCCCACGAGGATGATCGGAATGGAGATCAGGTTAAAAGGTGTCAGCCATTTTCCTCTGGGTTTTAGCTCGTTCATTAAAAAGCGCCAAGTCGATTGATCTTTGGCTGTTTTGGTTAATGGAATTATTGGGCTAGTCATGATTTTCGTCTTTAGTTTTTCTGGATTTAGTAGCTTCGTGAATACCTAGCAGCAGGGTAGGCACAAGGATAAAGACAGAAGGAACACTGTACAGAAAACCCTTGGTAAGTGCTGGATAAGACGAGGGCTGGATACGGGTATCGAAGCCCAGCTCGCCGGGCGCAACTGGGGCCAGGTATAAGTAACCGGTTCCTCCGGCTACGCGTTCTCCGTAGATTGAATCAACATAGAGCTCAGGGATTTCGGCAATTCGGCGTCGGGCTTCCGCAACCAGCTCGCGGCGGGTTCCAAAGAATAAGGCATCGCCACAGGTTTCAACACAAACCGGTTTTTCGCCTTTGATAATCCGGTCGTAACACATGTCGCATTTCTGAATTTTCGGATTGGTGCTTCCGTATTCAAACTTCGGAACATCGAACGGGCACGAAATCATGCAGTAGCGACATCCCATGCATTTATCTTCACGCCAAATGACGGGGCCTTCTTTGGTTTTGTACATGGCCTGCGTGAGGCAGGCTGCGGCGCAGGCCGGCTCGTTGCAATGCATGCACTGGTTGCGTACATAAACTTCGCCCTGGGAGGTTTCGTAGCTGTTGAGGACGCAGCGTTGGTTCTCACTGGTTTTTCGAACGACACCTACTTCCGGCTTGTCGGTTGGTTCGGGTAGACCGTGGGCTTTGGCGCAGGCTTTTTCACAAGCCTGGCAGCCAATGCAGATGCTTGAATCATACAGAATTCCATAAAATTCGGTCTCCTCATCCTCTGACTTTGCCTTGGGCGCTCCCGAAGCATTGACACCGATAATGGTCATGCCGGTTATCGCAATGCTTTTGAAGAATTTTCTACGATCGATTGTCATAACTCTGTTTTTAGGATAGTGATTATAAGCGTTTAGCGTATGGTTTACTTAGAGGTGTCGATGAACTTGGTTTGAAAGTCGTCCCAAACTTCAGGGGCAAGGTCTGCCAAAACGTTATCGGTCAGTTCGCCGCCATCTTGCAAGACCAAGTGTTCAAAGGCCAGCGTGTTGGTGTTGGCTGCATGAGCCAGAAAATCTTTCAGTCGTGTAAATTCATCCTCAAGCCAATCGCGGTAAGTGTCAACACGAAATAGGAAGCGTACTTCTCTGCTCCAGTTTAAAGGTTCAATCTGATACACCCATCCGTCGGAATAGGGTGCAATGTTTAACTGAACCGGAGCGTTCAGCAACGATTGGTTTTGCGCTTTGATAACTCCGGAAACAGGGGAGTGAATCTCCAGCTGTTTGCCCTCGCGGATGATGGTTAGTATTTTTTCGCCTTTACGAATTTCGGTTCCGGGCTCTTTGAGTTTGACTTGTGTCAGAGGTCCGGTGAGGTGTTGCAAAAAGTCGTCGATGCCAATTTTAACCAGTCCGTCGCGTTCCATAAAGGCCCAGGTGTGGGTTTTGTCGTAGAACAGGCCGGCTGGAGCCTCAATCGCGTCCTCATTCATAGCAGTTGTTATTTCAATGTCGTCACTTCCAATTTCGGCCAGGTCTTCTTGTTTGGAATGAATAAGCCGGTAAACGAAAAACAGAACAAGTACCAGGGCTGCAGCGAGTATCCATCCTAAGGGCAAGCCTGGAGTGTTGTTCTCGGGTGTAGGTTGTGCGTTGGGCTGAATTAAGGCTTCGATGTTAGCCGTTTTTTCGCGGCTGGAAAGATAGCTGTAACCTGAGGCGGCCAGCAGTTCTTGTCCGTTGTTATTGACCCAGCTCAGGAAATCCAACGCATTTTGCTGGTCTGGTTTTGACACGGCCATGGCATAAATCTCAGTGCTCAGTTCACGAGGGTATTTGCCCAGCCAAACACCACGGGTTAGTGCTTCAGGACTTTGGTAGATGTTTTCAAAGCGGTCCAGGCGTCCATTCCTGTTTTTGTCAATCGGAAGAATACAGATGTTTGAAGCAAATGTGGTGTTGTCTGAAGCGATTACATCCGCCAATTTGCAGAATCCAATGGCATTTACGTCTTGTTGCATTGCAGCAAGAAGTTCGGCGGCTGAAGAAAACGCCGTTGCCTGAATGTCAGCTGGTGACACTTGAGTGTAACTGGCAAGTTTTGCTCGAATTTGTTCTTGGTCAACCAGATATATTTGAGCAGATTGGCTGGGAGCGCCTTCGAGAACCTGGCTCCAGTTTGAATGCTCCACAATCAGCTGAGCCAGATCTTCGGCATGAATGCCTTGTTGTTGAATTGCCTGAATAAGCGGGTTGTTTGAATGGATAATCGGTACAATAATATCATGGCCGATAATCATTTTCCAGCTGATTTCCTCTGGAATTACCTGAGGCTGATGCGTTGTCAGGTAGAGCTGATCTTCAGTAAGTGCTGTTTCTGAAGTCATTGTACGGATGGTGATGTCTTTATCTGGATGCTGGCTTTTAAAGTTAGCCACCCAGTCAGAAGTCAGGTTCAGTAGCTCAGGAGAACTAACCAGTTGGAGGCTTGTAGCCTCGGTCTGTTCTCCAGCTTGTTGATCACTCACCACCAAGCCAAAGCCAGCGATGCTGTGCAGTAGAAGTGATAATGTGAAAAAAGTTGCTAAAAAGGTTTTCATAACGTTGATATTAAGTGTGGTTTCTATTTCTACTTAGTCGTAATTGGTTGTTAGTCAATTGTTAGACTGTTTTGCTTCACTATTAGCCAAATAGGATGCCATAAAACAGAACACGCGTAAAGTGCAAATGGTCAGACTGTTATGGGCTTGTGTGTTGTTTGCTTAAACAGAGGGTATTGTTGATATAATCAACAGTTTGCTTTATGGATTTTCTTATTGTGCAGTGAGCTAGTGAGTTGTGTCAAGTGTTGAAAAAATCAATACTGCTGAATTAAACAACACTTTGCGAAGAGAAGTGCTTGAAATTCATTAGAAATAAATGAAATAGGCATCAATTAATTTTTGCATTGGAGTTCAAGTTTGTTCACTTTTCTTGTTTGGAAGAGTCATGATTAATTGCCTGGCATATGTTTTTAAGAGTCGCTAAGTCAGCATTTTCATTATTTTTGTGGCCATGAACAATACTATGGAGCCAAAAACAATTGTGGGTATCGGAAGTGCCCTGGTAGATATTCTGGTTCAACTGGAGGATGACCAGTTGCTGGATGATTTTCAATTGCCTAAAGGGAGCATGACCTTGGTTGATGCTGGTTTGTCGCAAAAGATACTGGACTCAACTCAGGGCTTGAGTCGTTCAATTGAGACAGGCGGTTCGGCTGCGAACACGTTAAGAGCTATAGCACAACTGGGAGGAAAAGCCGGATTTATCGGAAAAATTGCGGATGATTCAATGGGCCATTTTTTCAAAGATGAATTTGAGAAAAGTCATATTGCGCCGCATCTTTTTTACAGTCAGATTCCAACGGGTAAAGCCGCTACCTTGATTTCACCGGATTCGGAGCGGACATTTGGTACTTACCTGGGAGCTGCCAGTGAGTTGGTGGTGGATGATTTGTCGGAAAATTTGTTTGCGGGTTATGACTTTCTTCATATTGAAGGCTACCTGGTTTTTAATCATGAATTGATTGAGGGAGTCTTGAAGCTCGCGAAAAGTCAGGGACTGAAAATTGCCTTGGACTTGGCAAGTTTCAATGTGGTGGAAGCGAACCTGGATTTTCTGAAACACCTGATAGACGAATATGTGGATGTGGTTTTTGCCAATGAAGAAGAGGCTAAGGCTTACACCGGATTGGAACCCGAAGCAGCCTTAAAGCAAATTGCCTTGCAGTGTGAAGTAGCTGTGGTAAAGGTAGGAAAAGATGGTTCGATGATTCAGGCCGGAAATCAATACATAAAAGTGGATACGCCCAAAGTGAAAAGTTTGGATACTACAGGAGCAGGGGATGTTTATGCTTCAGGCTTTTTATTTGGGCTGGCGCATGGTTTTTCGCTTGAAAACTGCGGAAACCTGGCTTCGCTGCTGGCCAGTAAGGTAATTCAGGTATTGGGGGCCAAAATTCCGGATGCGGAATGGCCGGGAATATTTGAACAAGTAGAGGGCTGGAAAAACAATTGACTTGCTGAAGTTGCGGATGGGCCGTTTTAGGGATGGCTCGGATTCAGTAAAAATAAAAAAGGCCACGGTTGCTGTCATCCAGACGAGCAGCCGTGGCCTTTCATATTCCGGCGCTATTAAAACAAGCCGTGTATCTGGGCATCAATTTTATCAATCACGCTGCTCAGATCTTCCGGGTTGTTGGTGATGTTAATGTTATCCACATTAATGATCAACAGTTTTCCTGCTTTGTAACGGTTAATCCAGGCCTCGTAACGCTGATTCAGTTGTTTCAGGTAATCCAGGCGTATGGAGTTTTCATAGTCACGTCCCCGTTGTTGAATCTGATTGACCAAGGTGGGCACCGTCGCCCGAAGGTAAATCAGCAAATCGGGTGCTTTAACCAATTGGCTCATCAGTTGAAACAAGGTGGAGTAGTTGTTAAAGTCGCGGGTGGACATTAAGCCCATAGCATGGAGGTTTGGTGCAAAAATTTCGGCATCCTCGTAAATGGTCCGGTCCTGCACGACGGTTTCTCCTGATTTCTGAATGCCCATTACTTGTGAAAACCGACTGTTTAAGAAGTAAATTTGCAAGTTGAAAGACCAACGTTGCATGTCTTCGTAGAAGTCGTTCAGATACGGATTTTCATCCACATCCTCATAATGAGGGTTCCAACCATAGTGTTTAGCCAGTAAGCCGGCCAGGGTTGTTTTTCCGGCTCCAATGTTACCTGCAAGTGCGATGTGCATGATATAGTTTTTAAATTATGATTTACAAATTTAGTCTTGCTGTCTGAATTAATAGCCTGTGCTAGATTTTTTCCTGCAGCTCTTTCAGTTCATCCAAATATTGCCGGTTGTTGGCCAACCTTGGAATTTTGTTCTGACCACCTACTTTTCCCCGCTGCTTCATCCACTCGTAGAATAAATTTGGTTTCGCTACCAGTAAATGAGGTTTCTCCAGGGTCAGGTTTTTATGCCGCTTGGCTTCATAATCTGAGTTGAGTGTTTTCAGCGAATCGTCGAGTACTTCCATGAAATAATCCAAATCCTCCGGTTTTTGCTCAAACTCGATGATCCACTCGTGGGCTCCTTTTTGATCGTCTTTCATGAAAACTGGTCCGGCCGTGTACTCCTTCACAATTGATCGGGTGCGTTCGGTCGCAATTTTCAGGGCTTGCTCAGCATTGTCAACAATCATTTCTTCACCAAACGCATTGATGAAATGTTTAGTGCGTCCGGTAATTTTAATTTTGAATGGTTTTTTGGAGGTGAATTGAATGGTGTCTCCAATAATGTAGCGCCACAAGCCGCCGTTGGTACTGATAACCAGAGCATAGTTTTTATCCAGCTCGACTTCTGCAAGACTCAGAGTCTTCGGGTTTTCATCGTGCAGATTCTCCATCGGAATAAACTCATAATAAACGCCATAGTCGAGCATCAGCAGCATGTCGCTGCTGTCCGGGTCATCCTGAATGGCAAAAAAGCCTTCCGAAGCGTTGTAGGTTTCCATGTAATTCATGGCCGACGACGGAATAATCTTTTGGTATTGTTCGCGGTAAGGATCAAAGTTGATACCGCCATGAATAAAGACTTCCAGGTTCGGCCAAATATCCAGGATGCTGCTTTTGCCCGTGTGTTGGAGAATGCGGTTGAGCAAAACCAAAAACCAGGATGGAACGCCAGCCAGCGAAGTGACGTTTTCATCCAGCGCTTCGTCAATGATCCGGGCGATTTTCTCCTCAAACTCTTCCAGCAGAGCGACCTGTACGGAAGGGGTACGGATAAATTCGGCCCAGAAAGGCGTGTTTTCAATTAAGATGGCTGAAAGGTCGCCATAGTAGGATTTATTGCTGAAATTATTCACCTGCTGGCTTCCGCCCAGGGTGAGTGTTTTGCCGAACAAAACCCCTGAGTCGGGATTGTTTTTCAGGTAAAGGGCAAAAACATCCTTGGCTCCCCGGTAGTGAACATCTTCAAGCGATTGTTTGCTTACAGGAATAAACTTGCTTTTATCGTTGGTGGTTCCTGAAGACTTGGCAAACCATTTGATTTCGCCGGGCCACAGCAGGTTTTTCTCTCCTTGCCGCAGCCGTTCAATGTAAGGGGCAAAATCTTCGTAATAACGAATGGGAACCCGCTCCTTGAATTCTTGTTCGGAACGGATACTTTTAAAATCATATTGTTTCCCGAATTCGGTGTCGCGTGCTTCTTCAAGCAAGTTGAAAAATACTTCCAACTGAACATCAAAGGGGTGCTTTTTAAAAAGATCTATTTGATAGATGCGCTTAAAGTTGATCCAGTTGATGACGGAATTGATAAATGGCATTCGTGTTTTTTTATGGTGTTAAATACTCACGCTTACAGGTTGCTTTTTCTGCAGGAATCAAATTTATCTTTTTTGTTTGAGACTACCTATTGCCTGATCAGCAAAAATATTTTTCTATTTTTACTTCAAATCTTTTCTGAAAAAGAAAAGCAACATTTTGTTTCCTTACTTAAATCGCTCGGCGTGAATTACATTGATATTGTTCTTGCTGTTTTGTTGATACTTGCAGCATTTCGTGGTTTCTATAAAGGTTTTGTGGCCGAAGTGGCTTCGTTGGCTGCCTTAGTATTGGGCGTTTGGGGAGCTATCCACTTTTCGCATTTCACGGCAGACTACATTGTTGAAACGTTCAATTACCAATCAGATCACCTCGGGCTGGTTTCTTTTTTGGTCACTTTTGTGATCATTGTTATTCTGGTTCACTTGGTGGGTAAAGCTATTGAAACCATTATTTCGGCTGTTGCCCTGGGCTTTATAAACCGGTTGGCCGGAATTCTCTTTGGCGTAATTAAGTCGGCCTTGATCCTGAGTGTTCTTTTGCTGATTTTTGATGAAGTGGATGAAAACGTAAAAATTCTTCCAAAGGATGTGAAAGAGGAATCACAGATGTATGAGCCGGTGAAAAATTTGTTGCCTACCCTGTTTCCTTTTCTGAACCTGGGCGATGTGGACGAGGGGTTGTTCGAACCGCAAAAACAAAAGGAACATGAAAAAATGGTTTAAACGCGAAAAACCTTCGTTTGACGAGCTGGAAGAACATGCTTGCCCAAACTGTTCGCATGTGTTTAAAGGGTTTTACTGTCCGAATTGCGGGCAGTCTACCTCCGAATTTGACCGTCCGGTAGGTTTTGTTTTTTATGATTTTCTGGGCAATTTTCTGGCTTTTGATTCCCGTTTTGTCCGCACTTTTCGCGATTTGATTTTCAAACCTGCTTTTCTGACGCAGGAATTTTTTAAAGGACGCCGGGCACGGTATGCTCCTCCTTTCCGTGTTTATATTTTCATGAGTTTTATTCTGTTCCTGCTTCTGCAGGTAATGACCAACAGGGGATTAAATACTGCATTGGAATACTCCATCGCGAAGGAGTGGGAGGCAGCGTCGGCTTTCGATTCGGTGGTTGATGCGAAGCTCGATTCAGTTCAAATTGAGTTGCAGCAGAGCATGGGAGACGAGTCTTCCGTGGCCTTGAACTATGATGATTTGCTGAAGGCTCCCAATGTAAAACAAGGGTTGAATGGCTTGGCCAGTCAGCTGGAACAGGAAGCTGAACGTACGGAGGACTTGGCGGAAAAAAAGGAGCTGGCAGATGTTGCGGCCATGCTTCGGTCTCCGGATCAGCGGGTTGCTAAGTTTTTGCAATACCTGTCTTATGCCTTTTTTGTTTTGCTGCCGGTGTTTGCCCTACTGCTTAGCTTGATTTATGTGCGGCACCATGTTTTTTACGTCCGTCATTTAATTTTTTCCGTGCATCTGCATGCGTTTATTTTTTTCTTGCTAAGCGTGGTTGTGCTCGGGCACTTATTTCTTTCTAGCTCCGTCGCAGTCTTTTTTATGTGGCTGTTGCTGCTGATTCCGGTTTATAGTTATTGGTCATTGAAAAAATTCTATGGGCAGACTTACCTGAAAACGCTGGCCAAATTTCTGCTTCTCGGATTTATCTATCACGCTATTCTAGTTGTTGTGCTGGTTGCGGTTTTCATCAATGCCTTGGGGTAAACATAGGAAGTGGCTAGCCGGATCGGAGCTTAAAATATTAAACAGAACCTTCAGCCCTTAACGGTTCATTTTTATATCTTTGCCAAATTTCACGGACCAAATCACTTTTTACTCCTTGCAATTTTCATTGTCTGCGAAAAAGAGGTTTTCGGCCATCGAAAAAATTACAGAACATTAATTCAAATAGTTATAGATGAACTTTGTTGAAGAATTAAACTGGCGTGGCATGATTCACGATATCATGCCTGGAACTGAGGAGCAACTAAAAAAAGAACTGACCACGGCCTATGTCGGAATTGATCCGACGGCAGATTCATTGCATATCGGGCACTTAGTTGGTGTGATGATGTTGAAGCACCTTCAGTTAGCCGGGCACAAACCAATTGCATTAATTGGTGGTGCAACAGGAATGATTGGAGACCCTTCGGGCAAGTCGCAGGAGCGTAATTTGCTGGACGAAGAAACCCTTCGTCATAACCAGAATTGTATTAAAGCCCAGTTGAACCGCTTCCTGGATTTTGATTCAGGCGAACCCAATTCGGCTGAATTGGTGAATAACTACGACTGGATGAAAGAATACAGCTTTCTGGAGTTCATTCGTGATATTGGCAAGCATTTGACGGTGAATTACATGATGTCGAAAGACAGTGTGAAGAAACGGCTGGGAGAAGATGCCAAAGTGGGAATGTCTTTTACCGAGTTTTCTTACCAATTGGTGCAAGGAACGGACTTTTTACACCTGTATCGTTCGAAAAATTGCAAACTGCAGATGGGAGGATCAGACCAGTGGGGAAATATTACTACCGGTACTGAGTTGATTCGCCGCAAAGAAAGTGGAGAAGCTTTTGCCTTGACCTGTCCTTTGATTACCAAAGCCGACGGAACGAAATTTGGAAAAACGGAAAGCGGCAATGTGTGGCTGGATGCCAAGCTGACTTCTCCGTATAAGTTTTTCCAGTTCTGGCTGAATACTTCGGATGAGGATGCGGAAAGATACATCAAGATTTTTACGCTGTTAACCCGTGATGAAGTGGCTGATTTGGTTGCTCGCCACAAACAAGCACCACATGAGCGTGAGCTGCAAAAGAAACTGGCCGAGGAGATTACGGTTATGGTTCACTCGCGCGAAGATTATGAGATGGCTGTAGAGGCTTCTCAGATTTTGTTTGGACGCGGAACAGCAGAAAACCTGAAAAAACTGGATGAGCAAACCTTCCTGGCTGTTTTTGAAGGTGTGCCTCAGTTTGTGGTTTCTAAAGCAGAACTTGCCGCGGGAATCAACGTGGTGGACTTGCTGGCCGATACAGCAGCTGTTTTCCCTTCAAAAGGAGAATTGAGACGCACCATTAAAGGAAACGGACTCAGCATTAACAAGGATAAAGTTACGGATCAGGAGTTGTCTGTCAACGAAGATTACCTGATTGGTGATAAGTACATTCTGGTTCAGAAAGGAAAGAAAAATTATTATTTGCTGATTGCTGAATAAGCAGAAGGGTGTCTAACAAGTCGGCTTCGTTTTCAACAGTTTCATTTAGTAGAACCTACTAAGTTGTTGAAAGCAAAGGAAACGATTTTTAGACACCCTTTTATTTTGGGCTTTTTTGTGCCCGATTTATACAAAACAAAGGGTATATTCGTTTAAAGAAAGACCAAACACCTAAATGTTTATGAGAAGTTTTTTTGATAACCAGAATCTGTTGGCTATTGTCTGGAAATGGAAACTGCACCTGCTTATTGTTGGAGTGGTAACTATTTTGGCAGCCGCTGTCTTTTCTTCCCCTTTGTTTATTCAACCCCTGTTTCAATCGCAGGCGCGGGTTTATCCCACCAATACCAACACGTTTTCAGAGGAGTCGGAGAGTGAGCAAATGTTGGAGATGCTTAATTCTTCGGATCTGAAATGGCAGCTTATCGATGCGTTTGATTTGACTTCCCGCTTTGATATTTCAACCGCTGAACGTTTTTACCGGACGAAAATCATGGAAGAGTACAATGACCGAATAAGTTGTAAAAAGACCGAGTATGAGTCGATTGAAATTAAGGCACTTGATGCCGAACCGGTGGTGGCCAGCGCCATGGTCGATTCGCTAATCCATTTTTACAACCGCAAGATTTTGACCCTTCACCAGGAAAAGGCGCGCGAAAATGCGGCTACCATTTTAAAACAACTGAAGCGTAAAAGAATTGCGATTGAGGAGGTTTCAGAAAAAATGGAGCCGTTGAGAAAAGAATATGGTTTGCTGGATTATGAGATTCAAGCCGCTCAGGTAACGCAAGGGTATTTGCTGGCCCTGGCTGAGGGAGCCAGCAGTCGTTCGGTGGCTGATATTAAAGAGTTAAAAGCGAACCTGGAAGAACAGGGGGGGGGCTTTTTCCTGCTTCAAAAAGAACTCGCTGGCCTGGAAGCTCAGCGCGATACGCTGGCTAATCGCTACGATAATGCCTTGATTGAGGCGGAAAAGAATTCAACCTACACGATGGTTATTGAAAAGCCATTTCCTGCTGATAAAAAAGCTTACCCCATCCGTTGGTTAATCGTGTTGTTTTGCCTGCTTGCGGTTGAGGCACTGGCCTTACTTACTATTTTTTGTGTTGAAGGAATTCAATTGTCCAGCCGCTAGATGTTGTCTCCCAAATCATTTCGTTTTGTCATTTTTTACGGGGTTGTTGTTTTGTTTTTGGCACTCAACTTCTACTTTGTGGTTAATCAGCAAAGCCTGTTGATTAATGTATTACCTTTTGCTTTGGCCTTTGTGCTCACAGCCTTTATGCGGATGGATAACTTATTGCTGCTGGTGGCTTTCTTAACACCTTTGTCATTACCGTTGCACGATTTGGTTGAAGGCCTGCCTTTTGATATGTATTTGCCCACCGAGCCTTTGCTGTTTGGTGTGTTGATCTTGTTTATCTTTCAGGTGGCCAGGCAGCAAACCTTTGATAAGCGTATCCTCAGGCATCCGGTTTCACTGGCTCTGTATTTTTATCTGGGCTGGATGCTGCTGACCTCGTTAAGCAGTAGCATGCCGGTGGTTTCCTTAAAATACTGGTTGTCGAAGCTTTGGTTTTTGATCGCATTTTACTTTCTGGGCTTTTTGCTCTTTCAGAAAAAAACGAACATTTATCGTTTTGCAGGGCTTTATTGCAGTGCTTTTGTGTTGGTCATTTACTATGCGTGGTCCCGGCATTTTGCCTTGGGTTTTCACAATGTTCAAGCGGCCCATTTTGTTATGAACCCTTTTTACAAAGATCACACCTCGTATGGTGCCATGTTGGCCTTTTTCATTCCTTTTTTGCTTGGCGTTACCTTATTTAAGGGCTACCGGAAAGGGTTTCGTAAGATGGCTGCTTTGGCTCTACTTTTATTTTCGGCAGCTTTGCTGTTGTCCTACAGCCGGGCTGCGTGGTTGAGCTTGGGGGCTGCAGCAGTTGTTTGGGCTATTCTGAAGCTGCGCATTCGCTTTCGTCCGTTGTTGATTACCGGCTTAACTGCCCTTGCGCTGATACTGACTTTTCAGACTCAGCTGCTCAGCATGCTGGAACGCAATGATCAGGAGTCTTCGGCTAACTTAATGGCGCATGTTTCGTCGATGACCAATGTGTCCAGCGATGCCTCCAATCTGGAGCGGATCAATCGGTGGAGTTGCGCGATGCGTATGTTTGAAGAAAGGCCGGTGTGGGGGTGGGGACCCGGAACTTACATGTTTCAATATGCCCCCTTTCAGTTAACCAGGCACCGGACAATTATAAGCACCAACTCGGCCAATCGCGGAAATGCGCACAGCGAGTACCTGGGGATTTTAGCTGAATCGGGTTTCATCGGGCTGATCAGTCTGTTGGTTTTGATTACAGTGGTGCTTTACACCGGAATTCATGCTTATTCGCGTGCATCAGACAAGGAAACGCGGATGCTTATTTTATGCACATTGCTGGGTTTAGTCACTTACCTGGTTCATGGTACTTTAAACAACTTTTTGGATAGCGACAAGGTGGCTGTGCCCTTTTGGGCTTTTGTCGCTATTTTGGTTGTGCTTGACGGGAAAACGAAAGAACAGCAAGCTGAATTGAGTGGAAAATAAAAAAGCCCGGTTTCCCGGGCTTTTCAATCATTGCTGAAGGTTTTATTTTTTTACACGTTCGCTGTAGCAGCGTTCGCGGGTATCGACTTTAATGATGTCGTTTTCATTGATGAATAAAGGAACCATCAGTTCAGCACCTGTTTCAAGAGTCGCTGGTTTCAGCGCTGTTGAACTGGCTGTGTTTCCTTTTTCGCCAGGAATGGTTTGAGTAACTTCCAATTCAACAAAAGGAGGCAGCTCAGCAGTCAGTGGGGTTTCATTTTCAGCCTGGAAGTTTACCTCAATCATTTGGCCTTCTTTCATCAAATCGGCGTTTTCAATCATGTCCGGATTCAGTGAAATTTGCTCAAATGTTTCGGTGTGCATGAAGTTGCACCCCATGTCATCTTTATACAGGTATTGATACGGTCTTCTTTCAACCCGAACCACATCTACTTTTACTCCGGCATTAAAGGTGTTTTCAAGCACTTTCCCGGTTTTAACATTTTTCAATTTGGTACGCACAAAAGCGGCACCTTTACCGGGCTTAACATGTTGAAATTGTACAATGGTAAAAATCTGTCCGTTGTATTCAATTGTCAGTCCGTTTCTAAAATCTGATGTACTAGCCATATCTTTGAATTATAATGAATTGCAAATTTTGCTGCAAAAATAGTTATTTTCTGCTTAATATTTTCCTTTTCTGCCGCTAATCAATTCATTTGTTGAACTTAGTCCACTTGTTCGATGCCATTTTTTTTGTAGGAATGGAGTTCACATTTTAGGGCACCCACTCTCAGATCGAACTCAAGCAAGAGTGGAATGCGGTGCTCATCGTTGGTAATGTAAAACTTAAGGCCGCTGTTGCTGTTCAACACTTTCCCCTTGTCAATGCGGGGCTGAATGATATGACATTCTTTGGTGCCGAGTTTGGATTTTATTTTGGTTTTTCCCAGGTATTTCACCTTCATTACAAAATGTTCATCGGCATGAAAAACCGGGATGGAAAATTCTTCTCCTCCCTCAAACTGATCGAGGTAATTGGTATGACGCATGTAGAAAAATGCCGTGACAAAGTCAACCGTATTGTGCGGTACTTTTTTGGGGCCGGACCGTTGCGAGTAGATAGAGTCCCGGTCGTTGAAGAAGAAGGCTTCGTTGTACCAGCGATAGTTGCCTTCTTTAATGTTTCGAATGGCTTTATAAGGCAGGTAAGTTTTAGGATCGACAATACTTTCATATATGTCATGAACGCCAAACAACATATTGGTTACCCCAACGGTGTTGCCGTCCAGAAGAAGATGAATGGCTTCTTTGCCTTCGTAGGTGGTGTCTTCGACACTCAAAATTGCTTCGCCTCCCTTGAAGAAGCCGTATTTCATGTGGTACTTCAGTTCTTCATGGGGCTGGGCATTGACAAGAATGGCCGCCAGTAAAAAGGAAATGATTAGTTGTATTTTCATGATTTCAGCATATTTTTCTTGGGAATGCCCGCAATGAAATCTTTCAGGTAGAAAGGCTCAAAATAGGCCACATCCTCAAAGTGATTGTTATCAAACGCTTTCTGTGCCAGAGAACACATAAACTGTGCCGAAGTCTCAAGGTTGCTGATAAAGATGGCATTAGGGTGGTCAATGACCGGTTGGCATTTAGAGGCTCCATTGCCAAAAAATACGATCGGGTGCTGGTCCAGTTGGCTGGCAAAAGTGTCTGCATCCACAATCTTGGCAGAAACTGATTCCAGCTCTTGATTCTGCAAATCATACATGGCGGTGTACACTTCCATACGCCGGGCATCAATCATGGGGCATAGCCGAAGTTGTGCATGAGGCTGAATGGCATATTTTTCGAGATTGAAGCTGACATGATCGCTCATGGCTTGCAAGGGACTGATGGCAATCAACGGAATTTGATTGGCATAACAAATGCCTTTGGCCAATGAAACACCAATGCGAAGTCCGGTGTACGAGCCGGGGCCTTTGCTGATGGCGACTGCTTGTAGTTGGTTGAAATCAAGTTTATTGCGCTGGATTAACTGATCGGCAAATACACTTAATAAGCGCGCATGATTTTGGCCTTCATTACTTTCAATATAATCCACCAGTTGACCATTTTTTGACAGAGACACACTACATACCTGGGTTGATGATTCGAGATTTAATATTAATGTCATTGTTTTCTTCCTTTAAACCGCAAAATTAAGATATTAACAGCATAAGCCCCTAAAATGATTTGGAAAATTGAATAAAGCTTTTTTGTTAAAAACAATTGGTCTAAAAATGCCTGAATAGTTTGTATTTTTTATTAGTTTTAGATGATTTTTAATCAGGTACAATGTATAGAGCTGCAATTATTGATGATGATCAATTAGCCCGCAGGGTATTATTACGAATTCTGGATCAGCAATTCCCCGATATTGATGTGGTTGGTGAGGCTGACTCTGTCGAGAGCGGGGTTGAGCTAATATTGAAAGAAGCTCCGGACTTGGTGTTTCTGGATATTGAAATGCCCGATGGTACGGGCTTTGACCTGATTGAAAAATTACCAGAAGTTAACTTCAAGCTGGTATTTACCACTTCCTATAGCGATTATGCCATTACTGCCTTTAAGTACTCGGCTTTCGATTACATCCTAAAACCAGTTTTGGTTGAAAATGTCAAAGCAACCATCCAACGCATCAGCGAGATTCCGGTGTTGAATGAGAAACACCGGGTAGAAGCGCTGAAGAAAAATATTGATAATAAGGGCGAGAGTTCGCACGTAACAATTGCCTTGCCGGAGATGAATGGCTTTGCGATCATTAAGGTGACTCATATTTTACGTTGCGAGGGCGAACGCAACTATACCCGGGTGTATTACCAAAATGGCACTTCAGTGCTTATCTCTAGAACCTTGCTTGAATTCGATCAATTGTTGGTGCCGCATGGTTTTTGCCGTATCCATCGTTCCCACCTCGTCAATCTGAAATACGTTGAGCGCTACCTGAAAACGGATGGAGGTCTGGTTGAATTGTCGGACAAATCACAGCTTCGTGTTTCCCCAAAATACAAAGAAGAATTGCTTGATAAACTGCTTCACAACCGGCTTTAAAGAGGCGCTTGTTGTCATTGGTTCTGCCATTATTCCTGTTTGCTAGTTCGGCTTCCCCGTTTGCTAATTCCGATATTTATCTGTTCTCTTTCCATCTATCTTTATCGACGCTAAAACGAGTGGATTAGCAATTTGTAGGATCATCTTCCGGATGAATCCGAAGAATTGGAACATGATCAAATCTGGGAGTTGATGAAGTTTTCAATAGAACGGTGCTTGCTATTTTGTATACTTTTTTTTTGTCTGTTGCTGTCTCGCCAAAGTTTCGGGCAGATTTATATCAATTCTCCAACAGTTTACCCTTCCTCCACAACAATTTCTCAAAATTTAATTGTCAACGATACACTTTGGGTTCAGGGCGATTTAACCTTAGCCAATAAGGTCGTACTAACGATCAACCAAGGCGGTGTTGTTATTATTCAGGAGAATCTAATCACCGCCAATAAGATTACGCTGGATATTGACAGTTACTTGTTTATTCTGGGATCATTAACCCATACCGGGGCTGAAAAGCATGCTGAGGCAGTGGTTTCAGATGCTTCGCATGTGTATATTTTTGGAGATGTTTCTGCCGACTTTGATAATACCGATATTGCTTGTCCTGATGTTGACTATGAACAAGGAACAATCAATAATTGCGGACACGGAACGCTGGATGATTTTTTAGAAGGCGAGTCTGATAATCCCATTTTTGAACAGATTGTATCCGATAAGGTGGAACCAACCAATAACTTGGTTTCCTTTCCTGAGGACGGGCAACTTTGTCCTTCTGGCAACGTGACTTTGAGCATCCAGGAGCCGGAAGCGAACAATATTTTTTGGTATCAAGATGGAGTCAAAGTTGAAAGTGCCGGAGCACTAACCAAAGACGTTTATTCAGTGGGAATTTACCATGCTATTTACAAATTGGGCACGCAGTGGTATCAAACCAATGAAATCGTAATAATCAATGATCGTGCCTCTCCTTCAGTTAGTTGTCCTCCTGATTCAACCACCACTTGTATTGAAGCTATTTCAGCACCGGTAAACACCATTGCCCAGTTTATAGCCCGGGGAGGAACTGTCAGTGACAACTGCCCGAACAACGGAACGCTAACGATTGTATGGGCAGAGGATGTGACTGACAAGAAGGATGAAAACAACCCATGTCAGGTACTCAGAACCTATATTATTGCTGATGAAACTGGAAATTCAACCAACTGTACACGAACCTTTACCATTTCTGATGCCACTGCTCCTGAGATTCTGGATTGTCCGGATGACATCACAGACTCAGCCGATGAAAATTGCGCGAAAATAATCAGTGTTTCTGCTCCAACCAATTTTACCGATGGATGTGGTTTTGGAGATGTTACCGTTTATCATACCTACGCGATAGCAGGCAATACGGTGAAAACGGACGGCGAAATTGCAGCAGTCGCTTTTCCCAAAGGAACCACCATTATCACCTGGAGTTTTGAGGATGAATGTGGTAACATTGGAACCTGCGAGCAGACCATTACCATTGAAGATAAGGCTGCGCCAACGGCCAGTTGTCCCGGCAGTCAGCAGCTGGATGTCGGCAATGCTTGCTCGGTTTTACTGCCGGATTATACTAACCTGTTGACTGACTTAAGCGATAATTGCGACAGCCATCCAACGGTTACGCAAAGACCTGCTGTTGATACTGAAGTTTTTGTCGACACCGAGGTCTGGTTGATTTATGCTGATGAAGATGGCAACAGGGATTCGTGCAGCTTCATGGTTAATCTGATCAATTTGGCCCCACTTGATATCTCCGAAATGCTGTACGACGGGAATCAGTCTGGTGCAGGCGCTATTGGCTCAGGTCAAAAGCCTTTTATCACCTCCACCCACCAGTACGAAATTGACCGGGAGGAAAGCAATTCAGGGTATTACACTTACATTTGGTTAGTGCTTGATCAAGCCGGAACAGAAGTTTCAGCGCCGATGAGTCATCCTGAAAGTGATCCCCGAAAAGTAGCGATTGCTTTTTCTGAAACTCCTTTTGTTGAAGGAAGTTCATATACCGTACGCGTCATTAAAGAACAAAATACCGGCAATTGTTCCGCAGTTTTCGAGCTGGATATTGAAATTCAGGAAAGTAATTTTAACTCGGGGGTTATCCCTCTCGGGCCTACCTGCCAGGACGGAGGAACGGGCGTGCCTACCGTGGTTTTTTGGGATGTGAAATTCGAAGGTGGCGTGGAACCTTACGCTTTCGATTTTTCCATTTCAGATGGAGTTAATGGCTGTGCCGGACAGGTCTCAAACTTGTTTGCTGCTGATTCAGAGTCGATCGGCAGCATGCAGAATTGTGATGCAACCTATACTGTTGCTGTAACCAAAGAGCCGGGAGTAACGGCCGTACAAATTGCTTTCACTTTTATTAGTGAAGCCGGCGTGGATAAAGATTTTAACCTGACGATTCAGTCGGCAACCGACCAGTTCAGCATTACCAAACAAACCATTAATAAGGATGATAAGGATGAGGTCACCCTTTGGGGAGTCCCTCCTACGACAGATATTCAAACAAACTGAAAATCAAGAATAAATAATAACAATGAATCTTAAATTTTTGTCAATGAAAAAGTTCTTTACCTTATTAAGCTTGCTAATTCTTCTGGGCATGAGCACCAATGTGATGGCGCAAGGATCCCAACAGACCGTCACAGTTAATTCAATACGGAATTATTGGGTGAATAGTAGTGATGGAACTACCCATAATCCAGATCACGTTGGGAATGGATATGAATGGTCAGTTTATCAGTGGGATGGCAGTGTGGACTATTCTGCTAGTGATTGGGACGCAACCGCAACCGCAGCTGCATCTGGAACAGATTATACCTTTGCAGCAACTAGTTCAGGAACTGATGTCTTTAACACGCAAATAGAATGGCTTGCTACTGGAAATTATGTAGTTCAGGTTGTTGAAACTAATGCTGGAGATGGTTGTACTACTGTAAGACGTTTTGGTGTCACTAATATTGACCTTGACTTACTTGTGGTAACTAAAGATGATGACGATAATATTCTCACAGCTGATGGTGAGTTTTGTAATACCAATGCAGGTTCAGTTTATGGAGATGAAGATGCTGACGACCTGAATAGCGATACCGGGGTAACTCCAGTTATGGGAACCATGATGATGACGTATGAAATAACACTTCACACGGAAAAAGGTGGAGATGCTCCTATTGGCACTTCATTGCCCGATGCAGGGTGGAAATTCTCTGTACAGGATGCCAGTACTATTCCTGCTGATGGTAGTGTAACTTGGATAGTAGCAGATGGAACCGGAACTTACACAACCGGAAATCTCAATGAAATCGTCGTTGCCGCGGGAACATCTACTGTCACTATTACTGCAGAAATTAAGAATATTGCTGATGCTGCAACTGAAATATATGAGCTAGGATTCTCGATTGATCCTGCAACAGTACTTGTGGAAGACGGTGGAACAGCAGGAGATTATGCTGAAGGTGAAGAGCCTGCTGGCTATGATGGCGCTGACGGATCGCACATTAACTCTGCATATACTATTACCGTCAATCCAATTCCAAATACATCTAAGATCAAATTCAATTAATACATGAATATACCGCTGACAAATTCGTCAGCGGTATATTTTCAATGAAAAAGGAAATTGCCATAGGATTGATTTCTCTTTTCATTTTAATTACTGGGGTAATTAAATTACAAGCGCAGACTTCTTATTTTATTGGACAGGAAATTTCTTTCGAAGTTGAAGCTGTGGATGAAAATGAATATTTGTGGGGCGTGTTCTTAGATGAGAATGCGTTGATCCCCGCAAATCAGGATTCCTATGACTTTATTGCTTCAGCAGAAGAAAGTCACACCAAATTGGTATTCCATAAAGCCAGTTCTTATTTTATTGTCCTATTGGAAACGAACCCGCTGGGATGTTCCACAGGACGATCACTTCCTATCGAAGTCGTTCCAACTGGAGATTTGGGGCTGGCTGTTACCAATGCAACGACCACCCAATGTTATCAGGAAGGGAACAACGATTTTTCGGTTGAGCTTGAGTTTTTAGATGATCAGGGCAGCTTTTGGACGGCTGATCGTTTTC
Organism: Sunxiuqinia rutila; assembly: GCF_050589705.1. NCBI lineage: Bacteria > Pseudomonadati > Bacteroidota > Bacteroidia > Marinilabiliales > Prolixibacteraceae > Sunxiuqinia > Sunxiuqinia rutila. Next base: position 52,441 of record NZ_JBNGOT010000004.1, on the reverse strand, counting down.
CGGTAAGCGTCTCCTTTGCGGTCAACGATGTGCCACAACCAACGCAAACCGTTAGCTACCTGAATCAACAACTGCATATTCCGGAAACGGCCTTTGAGGCTGATCCAACGCAGAATACGGTTGTTTCTATTCAGCTAATTGAAGTAACCGACAAACAAAATTTGACCATTCCCGCCCGCGAGAGACAAGATATTCAAACCACTACGCTGGTGTCTTCCCCAAAAATTAGCTTCAACACCAATGAGGATGAAGTGGCGTTTGGGACGATCTCCGCGTATTCGGTACAAGGGGCCTCTGCATATACTTATTCCTGGACGCTTTCAAAGCCTAATGGAGAGTTGCTTCAGTTGAGTTCGGAAACCAACACCACCGAACCGATAAACTGGAATCTGTCGGGAGTGAACCGATTGAGTGTGCAAGCCACCAACCAGGCGGGCTGTTCATCGCAAGTTTATACCCGAACAATTGTTGTTTTGCCCCGGGAAGACCGGCCGGTAGCCATCATTGAAGCTGAGCAGCTGGAAACAGGAAGTTGTGGAACTGTTCGTTTGGATGCCAGCAAAAGTACAGGCGTTGGAAAACTGAGCTATAGCTGGTCGCCAACGGCCGGGCTTGATGATCCGGCAAGTCCGACACCTCTTTTGAGGACGGAAACCTCTTCGCGTTACACCGTTACGGTTACCGACAGTCGTGGAAAAACAGCAACTGATGATGTTTTTGTGGAAGTGCTGTCTTCGCCCCAAATTGGACTGGACAGGCAGGTGTTTGTCAATTCGCCGAACGAAGTTATTTTGCTCGATGCTTCCTCAAGCGCAGGTACTGACCTGTCGTTCAATTGGTGGTCATCGGGCGATGGTTTGCTTGTAAGCGGGGCACAAACTGCAACGCCACAAGTTTCGGGACTGGGGAAATACTACCTTCAGGTAACGGATCGTTTTGGCTGTTCGGCCTTGGATTCGGTGGTGGTAGGGCTGCTTGTTCAGGTTACGGCAGTGGATGACCAGGCAGACGTGTTGGTCAATACCTATGCTGATATCAACGTGCTTCGGAATGATGCTCCGAAGGGACAACTCGATCCGCAATCCATTACCATTGTGTCGCCTCCGAGCCAGGGAGTTGCTCATGTCACTTCTGACTCCATCATTACTTATACGCCTAACCCGTACTATGTGGGGGCCGATGAATTTATTTATGCGGTGTGCGACTACTCCAATCACTGTGATGAAGCCAATGTTTTGGTGCGGATCAGTGATGAAGCGCTGTTTATACCCAATGCCTTTTCGCCCAATGGCGACGGTATAAATGATTATTTCGAAATTATCGGGATTGATGGCTATGAACGTGTTAAGCTCCGGATTCTGAATCGCTGGGGAAGCCTGATTTATGAATCGAATAACTATGGGCGAGGTGGCGATGGCTTCTGGGATGGCACAGCCAGCAAAGGAATCCGTTTTGGTGACGGACAGATTGCTACCGGAACCTACTATTACATCCTGGATTTGGGGCGGGGAAAAGAGAAAGTCACGGGCTTTGTTTACCTGGACCGCTAACGCATAATTAACCTCTGGATATGACATTGAAACGAACAGCTTGGGGCGCTTGCTGCAGCTCCAAAAATCAGCCCTTGCCGGGGACTTCTACACTTCCCAAAGCGGGTAGTAGTGCGTGCTGCCTGATGGTAGATAGTTCCACAAGCCTTTTCGCTATACCTTTTTCCGGGTTTGCTAACTACTTGTTTTTGCAGGGCTTTTCAAATGGTATGTTTGTCGCTGAAATTGAGTGCGTTTTTAGCATGAAGCCAATGAGGGACACAGTTTAATGAAGCGATTGTTTGCACTGATATTGGGGGTGTTTAGTGTTGTTCTTTTCCCGGTAACGGAAAGTTGGGCGCAGCAAGATCCGATGTATACGCAGTATATGAACAATATCCTTTCCGTAAATCCGGCCTATGCCGGCTCCGGCAATGTGCTCAGCCTTATGGTTATGTCGCGTAACCAGTGGGTTTCCTTTGAGGGTGCTCCGGCGACACAATCTTTCGTGATGCATGCTCCAATTTCCAGACAGCACATGGGCCTGGGATTCTCCTTGTTGAAAGACCAGCTGGGCCCTATTAATCAAACCGGAGCTTATGCCGATTATTCGTACAGCATTGATTTTACACGTGGGCGTTACCTGTCTTTTGGATTAAAGGCAGGTGTTAATTTTTTTGAAGCCAAGCTGTCCGATCTGGAAACGGTCGATCCGAATGATCCGGTATTTGCCAGTGACATTACGCGTAATTTCTTGCCCAATGTGGGGCTGGGCGTCTACTTTCATTCGGAGCGAAGCATGCTCGGGCTTTCGGTTCCAAAGCTTATTGAGAATAAAATTAACCGGCACAATTCGTCGTCCGAATATGTGAGTAAAGAAAATATTCACTTGTTTTTGATGGCCGGTTATGTTTTTGACCTGAATCGGATCATCAAGTTTAAACCCTATTTCTTAGTCAAGTACAGTACGAATATACCGCTGGATTTAGACTTGACAGCCCAGTTTCTTTTTTATGAGCGTCTGTGGCTTGGTGCCATGTACCGGGTGGGCGATGCCGTGGGGGGCATGATGCAGGTTCAAATTTCAAAGAGCTTGAAAGTGGGTTATTCTTATGATATCACAGCAACCGATTTCGGCGTTTACAACAACGGAACGCATGAAATATTAGTGAGCTATGACTTTAACTTCGGGCGGGACAAAGTCCGGTCGCCACGTTATTTTTAACTAAACCTGAAAACCTGATGAGACCGGTAACACGTAAAATTATCCTGACTTCGTTTTTTTTCTTGCTGCTTTGCTCGTTTACTCTTGCCCAAAAAATAACGATTCGTTTGGCTGACAAAAGCTATTCGGATTTTGCTTTTGTTGAAGCGATTGGCTTATACGAATTCGCTTACGAAAAGAACCCGGAAGATACTTATGTCATTCGGCAGCTGGCTAAGGCCAATCAGAAAATTGGCCATACCGAAGCGGTTGAAAAATGGCTGAAACTCCTGATTGATCGCGGAGACGAATCTCCGGAAGACGTGTTTAGTTACTCGCAGGTGCTGAAGAGCAATGGGCGCTACCAGGAGGCTGAAAAGTGGCTGGCCAGGTATGCACAGCTAAAGCCAGGTGATGAGCGCATTGACTCTCAAACCTCGCTGCTGGAGCAAATTCGTTTATTGCATCGTGATTCAACCCGGTATAAAATTCGGCCGGTTTCGTTGAACACCGACGGAGCGGAATTGGGGGTTGCCTTTTATCGCGATCAGCTTGTTTTTTCATCGACCAAGGCGGTAAACGGAGTGCCCGGCTTGAAATATAAATGGAACGAATTACCTTACCTCAATTTGTTTATTGGCGACAGGGGGCCCAATGGCGATATTCTAAATGTTGAAAAATTTGCGCCCAAGTTGGAGACAAGCTATCATGACGGGCCGGTGGCGTTTGACCCTTACCGCGACCGGGTGTATATTACACGCAACAACGTAGGGAAAGGGCACAATGTAAGCAAGGGGAAGGATGGCGAGGTAAATCTGAAAATTTTGTTTGGAGGAAAGGAACAAGGAGAGTGGGAATACCGGGGAGAGTTTGTGTTCAATAGTGATGATTATTCCACCGGACACCCGGCGGTCGACACCACGGGGAACGTCCTGTATTTTGTATCAGATATGCCAGGAGGTTACGGTGGGACAGATATTTACCGGTCCGAATTTAGCGGAGGTTACTGGACGGAGCCGGAGAACCTTGGACCGGCAATAAACACCAGTGGCAATGAGCTTTCTCCCTTTGTCAGTTACGATGGCTTGTTTTATTTTTCATCCGACGGGCATGGCGGCCTGGGAGGGCTGGATGTTTATGTGGCGGTGCCTGAAAATGAGACTTTCCATTCGGTGGAAAACATGGGATATCCGCTGAATAGTCCGAAAGATGATTTCAGCTTTGTGCTGGATAAAACCGGAACTGCCGGGTACTTATCCTCGAACCGAAAAGGCGGGCGTGGCAACGATGACATTTACTATGTCCGTATCCCTTCTGTCCCGGTCTTTATTCGGGGCGTGGTTAACGATATGCTTACCGGGCAGCCTTTGGCCGATGCTAAAATCAGTCTGGTCAATCCGTTTGCCGACACCCTTTCAACCCAACTGACTTCGGCTGACGGGATGTTTCAGTTTGAAGTGAATAAAGGCCTGAGTTATACCATTCAGGGGCAAAAAGAATACTACATCAAAAATAAGGTGGAGCTTGGAACCTTAAAATTGCGGGAAGGGGAGGAAACGACCGTACAACTTTTGCTTGAGCGGGAAGTGCTGGAAGAAGGAGAGCCCGAGCCACTTTATATGGAAACCGAAAACGGAGAGCCATTGCAGGTGTTGAGCGAGGATGATGTTCAGTTTTATAACGATAGCTGGGTGATTAACTCCGAAATTGCTCACACCATGGACGGGCTCATTGATTATCTGGTTCAGTTTCCGGATGTTGAGATTCGGATTGAATCGCACACCGATTCACGGGGAGACGATCAGGAAAACCTGCTGTTGTCGAAACGACGGGCCAAAGCCATCTTCAATTACATTGTGTGGAAAGGCATCAATCCCTTGCGGATTGTGTACAAGGGCTATGGCGAAACCCGTTTGCTGAATCATTGTGATGATGGCGTGGATTGCCCGGAGGCAGATCATGCAGCCAATATCCGGAATATTGTGAAAGTGGTTAAAAAAGGAGAGTATCAGGGGGTGCGTGCCAAGCGATCAATATCTCACTTCTAGCAGGTAGTCGGTTCAGAAATTGCTCTTTGTTGAGCTTAAGAGGCTGTTTGAAACGGCATCTTGGCCATTTTTTCGACTTCAAGGCTAGGATAGCCAAACTCTTCAACAACCTTGCCCAGCAGCAGGTAAATGCCATCTCCCCGAAACGGATATTGCTTGAGTGAAGGCGGAAAGTGGATCGAGTCAAAGAATTCACCATACACATCAACGAAAGTGCCGAAGTGCATCATTTCTTTCTTTACGGTTCGAACATATTTTATGGTTACCAAACGCCCCAGCATCCGCACTTTACGCCCAACATGCTGAAGCATATTTTTTGCAAAAACTTCGCCTCGAAAACGGGTTTGTAGCAGGTCGAAGAGGCTTATGCTGATTGGAAATTCCAACAGTTCAATCTCGTCATAGGCATCGCGTAAAGGCGATTGTTCCAGCTTGGGGAGTTGGTAGTTTCGCTCCTGAACCTGAAAGATGGATGGGCTTTTTACTTTCGGAACAGGTTTGTTTAAAAGAAGGTGTCCCTCCCACAGCAAGGCAGCTTTGGTTTTCTGGGTGAAGCGAAAAGCCCCCAGTCGGATGAGCAGGGTGAGTTGTTCTTTACCGATGGTAACACGCTCAATAAAGTCGGCGAGTGACTGGAAGGGGCCGTTTTTTTCCCGTTCGCTGACCAGTCGGCTGATGGTTTGTTGCTCGAGGTTTTGAACAAATACAAAACCGGTGTAAATCGTCCGTCCTGTAATTCGTGTTTCATTTCGGCTGTGGTTGACACAGGGCAGTTCAATGTGGGCGCCGCAGCGCTGGGCTTCATTGAAATAGACCCACGGGCGGTAAAATCCACCGAAATTGTTGATGACCGCAACCATGAATTCCAGCGGAAAATAGGTTTTCAGAAACAGGCTCTGAAAGCTTTCTACGGCATACGATGCCGAATGGGCCTTGGAAAACGAGTAGCCGGCAAATGACTCAATCTGGCGCCACACTTCCAGGCTTAAAGCATCGGGATAACCTTTGGCCCGGCAGTTGCTGAAAAAAGTGTCCTCGATGCGCTGGAATTCCGTTCGCGAACGGTACTTTCCGCTCATGGCCCGGCGCAGCACATCGGCTTCGGCCAGATCGAGGCCTGCAAAATGGTGTGCCACTTTGATCACATCTTCTTGGTAAACCATCACGCCATAGGTTTCTTCCAGCTGTTCTTTCATAATCGGGTGCAAGTATTGAAACCCATTGGGATGGTGAAACCGGTGAATGTACTGCCGCATCATGCCTGACTTGGCCACGCCGGGGCGGATGATGGAGCTGGCGGCCACCAGCGTGAGGTAGTCATTGCATTGCAGCTTTTTTAGCAATCCTCGCATGGCCGGACTTTCAATGTAGAAACAACCATTGGTTTCTGCGGTTTGCAGGCGTTTTTTTACTTCTTTATCCTGAAAAAACTGATTCACCTGGTGCACATCAACTTGCTTTCCCTGGTTCTCACGAACAATTTCCACAGTTTCCTTGATGTGTCCAATGCCGCGCTGGCTGAGGATGTCGAGCTTGTCAAAGCGCAGGTCTTCGGCCACATACATGTCCCATTGGGTGGTTGGAAGCCCTTTGGGAGGCAAGTCCAGTGCAGAGTAATAGGTGATTGGTTCTTCTGAAATCAGGATACCTCCGGCGTGGATGCTTCTTGCATTGGGAAAGTCTGCCATCTGTTGGGCGAGTTTTTCGATGGCTTCCGTGATTTTGTTTTGATTTTGCCTGTTTCCCGGATCACGAATCAGCCGGTCAATTTCTTCCTTGGGCAAGCCAAACACTTTCCCGAGCTCCCGGTAAATGGATCGGCCTTTAAAGGTGGAGGTGGCTCCCAGTAAGGCGGTGTGTTCTTTGCCATAGCGCTTGAAGATGTACTGTTGAATTTCGTCCCGGTCCCGCCACGAATAGTCGATGTCGAAATCGGGCGGACTGGTACGCTTGGGGTTCAGAAAACGTTCGAAATACAGGTTGAGTTTGATGGGGTCAACATCGGTGATTCGCAGGCAGTAAGCGACAATGCTGTTGGCTCCACTTCCTCGCCCAACATGATAAATATCGCGTGACATGCTGTAGCGAATGATGTCCCAGGCAATCAGAAAGTAAGATGAAAAATTCAGCTTGAAAATAATATTTAACTCATGCCTGACCCGCTCCCGGGCTTCCCGGTTGTTGGTGCCGTAGCGATAAATCATTCCCTCGAAGGCCAGTTTTTCAAGCAATTGTTTGTCGGTACTCACCGTGTGGGTAAACACTTTTTTGTTTTTGATGGAGCTAAAATCAATGGTGATATTGCAATCGTCCAGTACTTTTTGGGTGTTACGAATGATTTCCGGGTACCGGGAAAATCGTTCATAAAGCCTGGTAGGCGGAAGCATAATTTCAGAAGCAGGAGCTGACTGGCTGGGGCTAAGTTTACTAATCAGTGTGTTGTGATCGATAGCCCGCAGGCTTTTGTGCAAGTGCCAGCCCGATTGGTTGGTGAAACTGACGGGTTGAAGAATAACCAAGCGGTGAGACGCGCTAAGGTAAGGCGAAGTTAGCAGTTGGTTTACTTCATCGGGGCGTACTCCTATAAACTCATGATCGTGTAGTTTCTGGTGTTTTTTGCTGAACGGATAAATAACATAGACCTGGTTGAAGCGTGGCGCCTCAGCCGGAAATTCTTTTTTCTGAAGGTTATGTTCCGTCAGCCAGTCGTTTAATTCTTTCAGGCCTTCGCGGTTACGGGCCAAGCCGATATACAAGAGCTGATCGCCATTTCGGAATTCGCAGCCGGCAACGGGTTTAATCCCTTTGGAGCTGGCAGCTTTCACGAAGTCAGGAATGCCCATGGTGGTGTTAATATCGGTCAGGGCCAGGCTTTCTACTGACATGTTTGAAGCTTGTTCCAGCAACTCTTCAATGCTAAGGGTGCCGTAGCGAAGACTGAAAAATGAGTGGTTGTTGAGGTACATACTTTCTTGTTTTTAATGATTCACAGGACTTAGCCTGAAGCGTGCCAGTCAGGTTGAGACCGCAGCAAGACAAGGACTGACTTTCCTTGCATGAATTAGCGGTCAGACAACGAATTCACGAAGCCCGGCATTTGACTCCGGAGGCCCGGCGAACCGCGTCGGAGCCAAAGCGCATGCGGATTTTATCCATTGATAAGTAGAGCTTCACCATTTTTTCGTTGTTGTCGAACAGGTTGAGTTGCTGGGCGCCTCCTACCAAGCCACTCAGCTTAACCCCGATCAGGCGGACAAGCATGCGTCGCTGGTATACCCGGCGAAACAAATCACGGGCTGTCTCCATCAGCACGTGGTCAAGAGAGGTATAAGCAATCTTTTTTTGTAGGGTATGGGTGTCGTAATTGCTGTAGCGGATTTTGACGGTGACCACCGAGGCCAGTCGTTGTTTTTGACGTAACCTGAAAGCCAGTTTTTCAACCATTCGGGTTAGTACCTGATTCAGCATTTGTACATCAATGCTATCGGTTTCGAAGGTGCGTTCCGTGCTCATCGATTTTTCTTCGGAGTAGGGCACTACCGGACGACTGTCGATACCATTGGCGCGGCGCCAGATTTCGATCCCGGTTTTTCCGAGTACACTTTCCATCATGGTTGGTGGAATGGCGCTTAGGGTTTGAATGGTTTGCACACCCATGGAGGAAAGCAGCTGATAATTTTTGGGGCCAACCAATGGAATTTTTCTGATTGATAAGGGGTTCAGGAATGGCTGAACCTGGTTTTGGATCACTTCTTTTTCGCCATTGGGTTTGGCTTCTCCGGTAGCTATTTTCGATACGGTTTTATTAACCGATAATCCAAAAGAAATGGGCAAACCGGTTTCCTGAATGATGAGCTGGCGCAATTCGTGTGTCCATTGGTAGGAGCCAAAAAAGCGATCCATCCCACTCATGTCAATGTAATGCTCATCAATCGATGCCTTTTCGTACATCGGAGCCTTGTGGGCAATAACCTCTGTTACGAGCCGGGAATACTTGCTGTACAAGTCCATATCTCCGCGGATGACAATGGCATCGCCGCACAGGTTGAGAGCCATGCGCATGGGCATGGCTGAATGGACACCAAAGGTACGGGCTTCGTAACTGCAGCTGGCTACAACCCCCCGGTCCGAAAGCCCTCCAATGAGAATGGGTTTGCCGTTTAAGCTAGAATTCATTAGCCGTTCGACAGATACAAAAAAAGTATCCAGGTCAAAATGGGCAATGGTGCGGTTTTGTAGATTCATCGTTCCCTCCTTTCATGCATGCTACTGGTCATTCTCCCCAAAAAATCAACACAAACAAATTGTTTTTCAATGCAAAATCTGTATTTTTGATTATTATATAATCAAATTTGTGGATTATAATGTAATCATTTTAGCTATGTATTTTGCTTCAAACCTTAAGTTTTTGAGAAAACGCCGGCGACGTACCCAGGAAGATATCGCGCTTGCATTGGGAATCAAGCGTTCGACTCTGAATAATTATGAAAATGGGATTTCCGGACCTAATATTCAGATCCTGATTCGTTTGTCCGATTATTTTGGGGTGGCTGTTGATACGCTTTTGCGGGTTGATCTTTCGCAACTTCGGTTGAGTCAGTTGTATGAATTGGAACATGGGCAGGATGTTTTTTTGCGGGGAAGCAATATTCGGGTGTTGGCAACCACGGTTGATTCGCAGAACCGGGAAAATATTGAACTGGTTTCGGAGAAAGCGAAAGCCGGTTACCTGAATGGGTTTTCTGACCCGGATTATATTTCAGAACTTCCGGCTTTTCAGTTGCCATTCCTTTCTTCTGAAAAAAAATACCGTACCTTCCAGATTTCCGGTGATTCGATGTTGCCGATACCTGATGGTGCCTGGGTTACAGGCGAGTTCATTCAGGATTGGTATGAGCTGAAAGATGGCGACTGTTGTGTGGTGCTTACCTTGAATGAAGGAGTGGTTTTTAAGAAGGTAAAAAACAGGCTGGCGGAAGCTGGTTGTTTGGAACTGATTTCAACCAACCGGGCCTATGCGCCTTACATGATGCAGGTTACTGAAATTCGGGAAATCTGGAAATTTGTACACTTTATCTCCAGAGAAGTTCCTGAGCAAAGCACTTCTGACCAGTTGCACCGCCAGATGGAGATTATCCAGGAAGAGCTGGCCGCTATTCGAAATAAACTGAGCTGAAGATGGTGCAAGCACTGAACTTCCGAAAAGAAAGAGGGCTCAAGTGCTAAACGCATTGAACCCTCAGATTTAACTGTTATAAACTAAAAACAGAGCGATTTTACTTTTTCAGAATTTTATCCAAAATGCTTTCCTTATCCAGCTTTTTGGTGCAGAAGAACCAGTCGTAACAATGCATTTCATCTTTGCTTTCCATGCGTTCTTTAGCTGTTCCGCACGAACCGGCAGTGGGTACAATAACATCGTCGCCCGGTTGCCAATCCGCTGGCGTAGCCACTTCAAACTCATCTGCTGTTTGCAGGGCAATCAGAGCCCGGTAAAGTTCATCGAAATTACGTCCGAGACTTAGCGGGTAGTAAATAATGGTACGGATGATTCCTTTTGGATCAATGATGAATACGGCTCTTACGGCTTTGGTATTACTTTCGCCGGGCATCATCATGCCATATTTGGTAGCCACTTCCATGGTAATATCTTCAATCAGCGGGAAGGTAACTTCGACATCTTTCATCCCTTTGTACTCAATTTTTTCCTTGATGGTACGCAGCCAGGCAATGTGGCTGTATAAGCCATCCACAGAAAGTCCGACCAGTTTACAATTGGCCTGATTGAATTGCTTTTCCATGCTGGCAAAAGTCATAAACTCGGAGGTACAAACCGGTGTAAAATCGGCTGGATGACTAAAGAGGATAACCCAGCTGCCTTTGTAATCTGATGGAAAATTAATTTCGCCTTGTGTGGTTACAGCTTTAAATTCAGGTGCCGCCTCGCCAATGCGAGGCATACTTACGGTTGGTTGTGTTTGATTTTCTTCCATTGTTCTAATACTTTAAAGATTAATAAATTGATTTTTTACTGATTTGAATCGTAATTAAAGTTTGCTGTTTTGCCTCTTTTAAAAAGTAGAAATAGCAAGCATTATATAGAACATTAGTTCGAATGAAAGGTTCATTTATTGACTGTGGCTACTTTTGTATTCACTTTGGGTTTTTCATTTTTGCGGCAATAATCTCGGCAGCTTTTATTAATGGATAACCAGCAGGCGAAGCCGTTAAACATGGATGTGTGCCGATTTGTGAAATAAGTAGTGAATTAACAGACATCCTGTTTTGAATGGCTAAACCAATGACATTCGTTAATTCTCCGGCGCTTGTACCCCCAATTACTTCTCCACCAACAATAACTCCTGAGTATTTGGCAACAATCAGTTTTACTTGTTGTTTGTGAGTTCCAGGTAAGTTACCCGGGTGATGGTCAATGCCTTCGAAAAAGCCGGTAACAACCGAAACATCTTCCTCTTTGGCTCGTGATTCTGTAATTCCTGCTGTTCCAAATCCATATTCGCCAATGGCTGTTGAGTAAATTCCGATGGTTCCGCTAAAAGTTTTAACCACGTGGATGTTGAATAAATTCATTCCAGCTACGCGCGCTTCGGCACAAGCTGTTGAGGCCAGCATGGTGGAAATGCGTTTGCGGGTAATAAAATCACGCTTTTGTGCGCAGTCTCCAATCGCAAATACATCTTTTTCGTGGGTACGCATGTATTCGTCAACAGCGATAAAACCACTTTCGTCAACATAAATTCCAGAATCTTCAGCCAACTTTGTGTTTGGTTCGTAACCCATTGACAGAATTACCGCATCGGCATGGAGTAGATTGCCGTTTTCCAATTTCACTCCTTGCACTTTTGAGTCACCCACTACTTCACGGATTCCGTTGCCTGTTATGATTTTGACGCCTCTACTCTCAAGAATCTCTGCAATTCGAGAAGCGATCTCCTCATCGAAAGCAGAATACAGAATACTCGTTTCTTTTTCAATTAGTGTAACATCATGTCCCTGCTTTTTTAATTCATCAGAAAATTCAACCCCGATAAAGCCAGCACCAACCACAACCACTTTTTTGAGCTCGCTAATTTGATTTTTCATCTCATCCAGGTAAGCTCGATCTTTCGGAATCACAAAAACATGGTCTAGTTCAGTACCTTTAAGCCATTTGGGCTTTACGGGTGTTGACCCCGTGGCAATGACCAGTTTGTTATAATTGATTTGTTCTCCATCTTTTAGGGTCACTGTTTTCGTATTCTTACTAATTGAAACAACTTCGTTGACAAGGGTATCAACTCCTATTTTTGATAGCATATTATCAACAGGCATAATGTTCTGCTGACTACTATCAAGTGTGCCAAAAATGTAAGGAATACCACAGGGAACCATGACCTCTTTTTGCTTTTTTACCAGAGTAAAGCTTTTATCAGCCCATGATGTTTTGCCAGACATTGCCGCCACCATACCTGCTGCGCTTCCTCCAATAATTAATACATCTGTCTTTTTCATATGCTTATGTTTTTAATTAAAATAGAGCTCGTTATAATTATTGCTACCATTAAAAGGGCTGACTCATTTTCCAGTAGAGGGAAAGCTGATAATTTGTCCGGTCTTGGCCTGGACAATGCCAAAGGCAGCATGAAAAGCGGCTAGTGCCGCAAGTTCAGTGCAGTGCGAGGGGAGTAGCGTTCGGATGTTTTCTTGGTCAAAATACCGAATGGTTTGTCGGGTTTGCTCATCCTGGCTTTTCAGGTGAAACCCGCCAATGACGGCGTCAATGGTGTGTACACCTGTTACTTGTTTGGCGTATTCGCAAATGTTGCAAATGCCGGAATGGGCACATCCCGAAATAACAATCAGTTTTCCATGGTTGACGATTGCCAAGGCTGAGTCGTCGGGCACAAAATCATCCACTCCGTTCTCCTGTTCAAAGGGCGTGCTTTGCGACTCAAAAGGTGTTATTCGGGGAATTTCGCCCAGGTAAAAAATCCGGTCTGAAATGCGATGGGGTTTCGCACTTGTTGTTAGTGCAAATTGCTGGTTAATTTCTTCGTACGACAAGGCAAGGCCTAAGGGCGAACGATCCTTTTTGCGAAATCGCCTGATGAAGGCCTCTGGGTGGGTGAGCAGAGGCTTGCCTTGCAAGAAACGCAGGCCGTTGCCATGATCCCAGTGACCATGGCTGAGTACAATCAGGCTGACTTCCTGCTGCAGGTCGATCCCCAACTTGCTGGCGTTTTGCCTAAAAACATCGCTGTGTCCGGTGTCGAACAGGATGTTCAGCCCATCCGCTTGAATCAGGTAAGAGAGTCCATGCTCTGCTAAAAAGTGGCTTCCGGCGGTGTTGTCAGTGAGTATGCTCAGTTTCATAATGCGAAAAGTAAAGGTGTTTTTTGAGGGCCTCAATAATCATTTTCGGAGCCCGCATGGGCTTGCGGCTGATTTTATCAACAAAGACGACGGTTGAATCTGCCGAGCAAATCAGTTCATCATATTCGTTTCGGATTTCAAACTGAAAAGCAAAACGGGTGGCTGGTAGTTGTGGAATTTTGGTGATCACTGTCAACAGATCGTCATAGCCCGCAGGTTTGTGGTACCGCAGGTTCATGCTGATCACTGGCATCATAATCTGATTCGATTCCAGTGTTTTATCATCAATTTGAAGTTCCCGAAGCAGTTCGGTGCGTGCCTGGTGGCAGTAGCTCACATAATTGGCATGGTACACGTAGCCCATTTGGTCTACCTCGCCATAGCGCGGACGCAGGCTGAAACGGCTTTCTAAAGGCTTATTCATAGCTGTTCAGTTTTAGTTGTTTCAACAAATGCCCCATGCGTTCCTGCTTGGTTTTTAAGTAGAACGAATTGTGTTGGTTGGGCGTCGTCAGAATGGGAACGCAGCAGGAAATGGCAATGCCATGCTTTTCAAGTCCGCTCTTTTTCTCCGGATTGTTGGTCAGCAACCGAACCTGGCTGATGTTTAGATAATGGAGAAGGGCTGCTCCAGCCCGGTAGTCGCGCTCGTCCGGTTGGTGCCCGAGTTGCAGGTTGGCATCAACGGTATCGACACCTTTTTCCTGTAACCGGTAGGCTTTCATCTTTTCCATCAGCCCAATTCCACGGCCTTCCTGTTGAAGATAAATCAATACGCCACAACCTGCAGCTTCGATCCGGATTAAAGCCTGTTGCAGCTGTTCGCCGCAGTCGCAACGCAGGGAGCCAAACAAATCGCCGGTAGCACAAGCAGAGTGAATCCGGACGAGTACCGGCTGTTGTTTCTCGGGCTGGCCTTTTATCAAAGCAATATGCTCCTTGCCATTGGCTTTTTCCTGAAAGGCCAGCAACTCAAAGTTCCCGTAAACGGTTGGAAGCTGCACGCGTTCCCCAATTTTAAGAATCGTAGTTTCAATTGATTGATGTTGAATTTCAAACATTTTTGAGCTTTGCTTAATTGTTGGTTGAAGCGCTGACTGTTGGAAGTTTACTTATTTTGTCGGCCAGAGTTTCAAACTGGTTGATCAGTGTTCCATCGGTTGATGCAAAGATGGTTTGACCGGTATCGCCCAGTTCGCAAGCGTCGCAAACCAAGGGAATCTGGGCTAGCAGAGGGACGTTAATCTGGTTGGCCAGCTGCTGACCTCCGCCACTTCCGAAGAGAAAGTATTTTTCCTCCGGATGTTTTTCAGGAGTGAACCAGGCCATGTTTTCCACAACACCCAACAGGGGGACCTGAATTCGTTTGGTGTTAAACATATCGGCTGCTTTGCGGGCATCGGCAATGGCCACCTGTTGTGGAGTAGTTACCAAAATAGCGCCTGTCAGGTTCAGCCGTTGGATGGTTGTCAATTGGATATCGCCGGTGCCAGGTGGAAAATCGATAATCAGATAATCCAACTCGCCCCATTCGGTATCGGATAGCAGTTGAGCTAATCCGGATGAGGCGGCTGGTCCACGCCAAATGAGGGATTTGTTACTAACCATAAAAAATCCGATGGAAATGATTTTGACACCAAATTTTGTAATTGGGATGATGGTTTCTTTTCCCTGATAATGGGCAATGGTTGGCTTTTTATTTTGCACCCCAAACATGATGGGGATGGACGGTCCGTAAAGGTCGGCATCAAAAATAGCTGTCCGAAAACCTTCGCGTGCCAAAGATACTGCCAGGTTGGCTGCTACGGTTGACTTTCCAACGCCTCCTTTTCCGGAAGCAACCACCAGGACGTTTTTTACTCCGGGCAGTTCTATTTTATCAAAAGGGTCTTGCTTATTCATGTTGTATGAGTTTATTCCAAATTTTTCGGATTTCATGACTGATTGCTGAGTCTGGTGCCCAATTGGTTATGCTCTCGCCATTGACCATGGCATCAACCACCAGCCGGTCAAAAGGAAGTTTCCCAATGATGGGAATACGCATCAACTGACACCAGTCTTCCAAGGCTTTGCTGAGTGAGCTGCTTAAGTCGTATTTGTTGATGACAACATAAATTTTGACCCGAAAGTGCTGGGCCAGCTTCACAATGCGTTTTAAATCGTGAATACCTGATTTACTGGGTTCAGAAACCAGAACGACTTTATCGATACCTGTTAAGGAAGAGATCGCCGGGCAGCCAATTCCCGGTGGTCCATCAATCAGAATTAAATCCGTGTTAAGCTCAAGAGCTGCCTCACGAGCCTGATCGCGAACCAGGTTAACGAGCCTGCCTGAGTTGTCCTCGCCCGGAGCGAGCCGGGCATGTATCATTTTGCCGTTTGGAATGTCGGCGGCAAACCATCGGCTTTTATCTTGATTGACCATGCTGATGGCTTTTTCCGGACATACCCGGGTGCAAAGCTGGCACCCGTCACAGGCTGTTTCTATCACCTGAAAGGTGTGGTTGGTTTGGCGGATGGCATCAAAGCGGCAATAGTCCATGCAAGCTCCGCAGTGGCTGCACTTTGCGTCATCAATCACTGCTTTTTGCCCCGATACGTAGGTCTCTTCGCGGTAATTGTCCGGATGGAGAACCAAATGCAGGTTGGCCGCATCAACGTCGCAGTCGGCCACCACAACTTTGGAGGCTAAAGTTGCCAACGCAGCGCTCAGGCTCGACTTGCCGGTTCCGCCTTTTCCGCTAAGTATGGCTATCTCGGTCATGTTCAATCTGTTTTTTTATACGAATGAAAAGTTCTTGAAATTGCTTGTTGTAGGCCGAGATGTTGTTGGTAATCAACTCTCCTTCGGAGTAAAGCTGGGCTATGCGGCGGTCGAAGGGAATCTCATCCAGCAACGGCAGCTTGTTTTCGGTTAGAAAACGATGAACATCCTGATTTCCCAACCCGCCCCGGTTAATAACAACGCCAAAAGGTTTGTTAAGGTGCTGAAGGGCTTGCACAGAAAGTTTGAGATCGTTTAGACCAAAAGGAGTAGGCTCGGTTACCAGTACGACAAAATCGGCTTCGTTTACCGTGGCAATAAAAGGGCAGGATGTGCCCGGCGGGGCATCCAGAATTGTGATTTGCTCTGGTTTCGCTCCTTTTATGGCTTGCGAAATGAGCGGCACCGATGAATATACGCCAACAGCTATTCGACCTTCAACGAGTAATGAGTGCTGGTTGTATTCATAGGTTGTGAGGGTGCCTGTTGTTTTTGCTTGCCATGAGATTGCCCCTGACTGACAAGCGTAGTCGCATGCCCCACAGTCGTGACAAAGGTCTTCGAAAACCCGGATATGCTGATGGCTTCGGACAATAATAATGGCATTGTACTGACAAAATTCCTGGCATTTTCCACAAAAGGTGCACCGATCTTTATCAATGACCGGGATGTTCTGGGTAACCAGTTGTTGTCCTTGCAGTTTTCCTTTAATGAATTGTTGGTCATTGGGTTCTTCGGCATCGCAATCAATTAAATCAACTGCATAGCCTGATTGTTGAATGACATTAAACAGGTTGGTGGCCAGTAGCGTTTTTCCCGTCCCTCCTTTTCCGCTTGCAACTGCTATCTTCATTTTTCTAATGTTTCAGGGTTAAAGTATCGGGTAACGACAAAGTCACCTTTACTGACTCCTAATTTCTTAGCAATGACATCACATTTAACCATCAGGAGGAAAAATATTTTTTCATTTCCTGATTCCAATAAGCCTTCAAGGTTGCCTTGACCTTTTGATATAATAACATCTGCTTGATTATATAGCCTCAAAAACTCATCAGAACATTGCTCTAAAATGGTCGATGGCGCATCGTATCCATTGGAAATGACCGGCACGAGCGGAGTCATTCCCACATAATGCGCATCGGACATGGTGGCATCGTTAATGATTGGCTGATCCCTGACCGCATAAACCAAATTGGGGTGATGAATGGTTTCAATGAACAATTTATCCAATACAATTTCACCGTTGTTATCACCCAGGTACAAAACCGTTTGAGCCTTTTGAATTGCTGATTTTAATTGATTGGAATGATCAATGGCAAAGTCAGAATTTAAGACATGGTCAATGGTTTCATCTAATCGATAAGTTTCACTGACCGCTGCATCAATTATATTTCCGGCAATGGCAAGTCGAAGTGCTGTGTTGAATGGGTCTTCACTTGATTCAACCTGAGCTTTGAATTTTTGATACTGATTCAGAATGACATCATTGCTTTGTTTCTTTTCTGTTCGATAGGGATCCTCTTGGTTATTATATTTTTTAAACCTTAGATGCAACTCTCTGGCTAATTGTGGTGTCGAGTATTCTTCTTGGTTTTCCATATAAAATTGCACCATCTCATGAGTAAAACTTAGTGCTTGCTCTGAAGATAATTTCTCTCGTTTAAGCAGTTTCTCAAAAGCCCGGTTAAAACAAAAGAAACAACGATAGTCATTAATCATGTTTATTCGTCATTAATGATCGCACGCATTTGCTCCGGATACCAACGAATTGCTTAACCAATCGGCTACAAGCTCGTGGGGTGATTTGGGCTGGGCGCCTACTGTTACTTCAATGTTTTGTTGATTGAACAGGCTAATGGCTTTTTGTCCAATGCCTCCTGCAATGATATTTGTAACTCCATGCTGCCCGAGCCAGGCAGGGAGCAGTCCTGGTTCATGTGGCGGAGGCGTTAAATACTCTGGTTGGAGCATCGTGTTGTTGTCAACCTGGATAATTACAAACTGCTGGCAATGCCCGAAGTGGGCGCATAGTTGACCATCCTCAACCGGGATCGCAAATTTTTTCATAGTCTCTATTTTTAATTTGATTCATTTGAAAGTAAACTGGCAGCTTTAAGGACCATTCAGCTGCCAGTTTTCAATCGGAAACAGTTCATCCTCAGAAGCAAGCTTTGCGTCCTGACGCATTCCCGCGTCGACGTCCTCTTCTTAAGCCCCAAAGACGATCTGATCTTTCCTCTTGTTTATTTTCAGGAGTGTTGGGCTCCTGTTGACCTGTTTGGGTGGAGAAACGGCCTTGACCTTTGGCTGCACAGCAACCTCTGCCTCTGCCTGATAAGGGACCTTCTCCCGCCGGGCCTTTTTTATTGAATCCGGGCATAATAACACCTCCTTTCTACCTGGTGGTCATTAATCGAATAAGTTCCTCAACGGTCTGTTCCGGACCATTGACCATGATCATCTGAATTTGAAGGTCTTCTAAAATGGTTTTCACTTTTCCTCCAAACTCGCCTGATATAATTTTCTTAACGCCTTGTGATGCGATTAGCTGAGCGGCAGCTGGACCTGCACCTTCATTGACATCCTTGTTTGGATTTTTGATGAACTCTGTTTTGTCTGACTCCAGGTCGTGAATCGCAAAATAAGCGCACCTTCCAAAGCGATTGTCAATTTTGGAAGAGCCTGTTTTTCCGGATGATGTAATGGCAACTTTCATGATTTATAAGAATAAATGAAAATAAACAACGACACAAATATAATGAACATTTGTTCATCAAACAGGGATTGGGCTGATTTTTTTTTATTCAGAAATATCGTTGAGATTCAGAGAGCTGCGGAATACGATTGTTTCACTGGTTCTTTTTGATTCCTTTAAAAGTGTTTACTTTGAATGGGATTGTGACAAAATGAATGGAACGTATTATGGGAACAATTGATGAGCATCAAAGCAAGGATGAATTGCTTGAGCGCCTACGGGAAAAAGACCGACTGCTGGCTGCTTTGACCAATCAGCTAAAGGAAGTGGAGCAGCTGAAGTTTGCCTGGGCGGGTAACCTGGGGCAATGGAGCTGGGATGTGCAAGCCAATAAGGTCAGCTTCAATGCGCTGAAAGCAACTACGCTGGGTTATGATCTAACGGAGGTTCCACAGGGCTGCGAATACCAGTTTTTTACCGATAAACTGCATCCGGATGATTACGAGCCTGTCATGCAAAATATGCGCGATCATCTTAGTGGAAAATCGGATGCTTATGAGGTGGAATATCGCATAAAAACCAAACATGGCGATTGGAAATGGTATTACGACCGCGGAACCATCACTCAGCGAGGACCGATGGGAGAACCCTTGTTTTTAACAGGCATTGTCTTCGACATTTCGGAGCGCAAGGCCATTGAAGAAAATCACCGAGCCCTAATTCGGTCGCTTTCAGAGCAGCTGAATTTGCAGGAGAACCTCTTCTCGGCCATCCTGCACGATCTGCGCACTCCTTTGTCCAACATTATCGGCTTTGCCGATTTATTGGCCCAAAACACGGAGGAAAACGATGATCGGGCGGCTGACACTGAATTTTTGAGCATTATTCAGCAAACAGCTGGTCAGGCTTATGACATGACTGCAAGTCTGATGGAGTGGGCAAAGGCCAAATGTTTAAATACGGAGAATAACCACCCGATTGCTTTGCGTGAATTGATTTTTGAACTTGCCGCTGAGTTTGAACCATTACTAAACAACAAGAAAATCAGTCTGCAAAATGACGTTCCTGAAGATGTACGGGTTTTTAGTAATGGTCCTATCTTGAAAATTGCCTTGCGCAACTTCTTGTCGAATGCGGTGAAATATTCTTACCACGAAGGAACAATCCTGTTGAGGTATCATGCTAAAACCTTATCGGTTATTGATCATGGTGTTGGCATGAGCAAGGAAAAACTGGCCTCGCTTTTTAGCTCTGTTGCTGGCTCAACACTGGGGACAGCCCAAGAAAAAGGGAATGGAATAGGCCTGGTGCTGGTCAACGAACTGATTCAGAAAACCAACATCCAGCTCATGGTAAATAGTGTAGTGGGGAAAGGTACACAAGTGGATTTAGTGTTTAAAGATATTGATTTGCAAAGATGATCTGGTTTTATGGCAAGTTGTCCGGCCAACTGCTCCTAAAATTGCTTTTTATTTGCAAACATAAAAAATGACCTTGTTTTTTTGTGTAAAAAGAAAATAAACCGTAATTTTCTATAGATTAACCAGATGGCCGAAGGAGGTCGAAAACCGGAAGCAATGACCTTAACAGTTGAATTGGTGAATTTAGAGAGAGCAAGCTTCCTGCGATGATGGTTTCAGGTCGGTGGTGTTGGAGTAGTTAACCTACTAAAGCAAAATTATGAAATCAGACGGCAGTCCACTCAAATCAAATATTGGTAAGACCTTAAAAGAACGGATCAATGGGTTGCTCAACAAAGAGCATGATCGGAGGTCAGACGCGAAGTTCCAGGAATTGCTGGAAGAAATGAATCAGTACCAACAGGAACTGGATCAAAAATCACAATCGCTTGAGAAACGTGCCAAAGAGCTGAGTGCATTATACAAGCTTATTCAGTATACTGAAGACAGATCCGTTTCGTCAGACAGTATTTTACAGCAGGTGCTGAGCTTGATCCCTTCTGCCTGGCAATATCCGGAAGCTACCGGCGTGCGCTTGCATGTGGGTGAAAAGACCGGGCAAACCTCCAATTTTAAGGAGACCCCTTGGATGCTGACCGAAGAGAGCTATACCGGCGATCGGCTGCTGGCCAAAGTGGAAGTGGCTTATCTGGAAAAGCGACCGGAAGCCGACGAAGGACCTTTTTTCAAGGAAGAACGAAACCTGTTGAAGGCCATAACGACCCACCTGAGCCGCTGTTTGGAGCGAAGAAGCATGGAAGAAGTGAGGCGGGAAAGCGAAGAAAACCTGCGCATCACCCTAAACTCCATTGGCGATGCTGTTATTGCCACCGATGTTAAGGGTGCCATTACCCGAATAAACCCGGTAGCTGCCCAGCTTACGGGCTGGAATCCGGAGGATGCAGCCGGCCGAAATCTGGAGGAGGTTTTTCATATTTTCAATAGTGTAACTGGCGAACCAGCCAGAAGTCCGGTCAGCAAGGTGATAAAAACCGGTGAAGTGGTTGGTTTGGCGAATCACACCAAGCTGGTTTCAAAAACAGGTGTTGAATACCAGATTGCCGATTCGGGGGCACCCATTCGGAACGGACAGGGTGAAATTACGGGTGTTGTGCTTGTTTTTCGCGATGTAACCGATGCCTATCAAATGCATGAAATGCTAAAAGAAAGGGAGCAAGGATACCGGGTCATGTTTGAAAATAATCCGCAGCCAATGTGGATTTATGACCTCGAAACGCTTGCTTTTCTGAAGGTCAATTATGCGGCTATCAACCATTATGGTTATTCCGAGGAAGAATTTTGTGGAATGACCATTAAAGATATTCGCCCGGAGGAAGACATCCCTGTCTTAATGGAGAGTGTCAGGCTGGGTGCTCAGGAATATGAGCGAACCCGGGGATGGCGTCATTTCAAAAAGAATGGCGAACTGATTTTTGTGGAAATCACTTCTCATGCTGTTGTGTTTAATAAACGCCCGGCGCGGCATGTGTTGGTTACCGATGTAACCGAGCGCAAACAAGCAGAATTTCGCTTGGAGCTGACTCAGTTTGGGATTGATCATGCGCAGGTGGGTGTTTTTCAGGTCGAAGAAGATGGAACGATTATTTATGCCAATCATTATGCTGCCAAAAGTCTGGGGTATTCCACCGAAGAATTGATTGGCAGTTCGCTTTTTACCATTGCTCCTCCATTCAATGCCAAAAATTTTCATAAGCATCGGGAGGGAATTAAGAGCAAGAAGAAGAGGAATACCTTTATTTCGACGCACCGACGAAAAGATGGAACCGAGTTTCCGGTGGAGGTCACGGTCAATTACTTTCAGTATAAGGATAAACTCCTGTCGTTTTCTTTTGTAAAAGACGTTACCGAGCAGCAGAAAGCCGAAAAGGCCTTACGCGAAAGCGAGAACAACTACCGGCTTTTGGTTGAAAACCAGTCGGATATTGTTGTGAAGGTCGATGTCGAAGGTCGTTTTCTGTTTGTGAGCCCGTCTTATTGCCGGATGTTTGGAAAAACCGAAGAAGAATTGCTGGGAAAAACATTTATGCCGCTTGTGCATGAAGAGGATCAGCGGAGCACGGCTGAAGCTATGAAAAAGTTATATAAGCCTCCTTACCGGGTTTCTCTGGAGCAGCGTGCCATGACCAAGGAAGGTTGGAAATGGTTGGCCTGGAACGATGTGGCTTTGCTGAACGACGAAGGAAAGATTGTTGGTATTATTGGTGTTGGAAGAGATATTACGGAACAGAAAAAGGCCGAAGCTGATTTGCTTGAGCTAAAAGCGCAGCTGGAAATTCAGGTGGATGAGAAAACGAAAGAACTGCAAGAGCGTGTTGACGAATTGCAGCGGTTTTATGATGCCACCATCGAACGTGAGTTCCGGATTAAAGAACTACGCGACGAAATAGAAAAGCTTAAAGAGAAGAACGCATGAACAGAATCGTGATACGCCTGGGCATATTCTTGTTGGCTTTGATTGCATCCCCCGCAATACTGGTTGAGGCAAGTTCTCACGTGCAGGAACCCGATACTATCCGGACTGTTTTGCTGGGAGCAGAGCCCGATTACCCACCCTACTGTTTGCTGGATGAAAATGGCAAGCCCGTTGGGTTTGCCGTTGATCTGTTCCGGGCAGCAGCTGAAGCTGTTCACCTCAATGTAAAAGTTAAGTTAGGCCCTTGGGTGAGCTTGAAGAAGGACTTAGCCGAAGGAGCTATTGAAGCACTTCCGATTATGGGAAGAACACCGGAACGAGAAGTTCTTTATGATTTTACCATTCCTTATATCCAACTGCACGGCGCTATTTTTGTGCGGCGCGACAATCAGGACATCCACACGTTGGCTGATTTAAAGAATAAAGAAATTCTGGTGATGAAAGGCGATGTGGCAGACGAATTTGTACGTCGCGAACGTATTTCTGACCGGATTTATACCACCACGACTTTTGATGAAGCTTTTACGAAGTTGGCGGCCGGCGAGGGCGATGCGGTGATTACGCAGCGTATTATTGGATTAAAAATCATGGAGCGGCTGAACCTGCAAACGGTGGTTCCGCTGAAAGCCCCTCTGCCCGAGTTTCGGCAGGAGTTTTGTTTTGCTGTTCAAAAAGGCAACGAAGCCTTGTTGGCTCAGCTGAATGAAGGGCTGTCAATCGTGATGGCCAATGGTACCTACAAGGCCATCCATCAGAAATGGTTTGGTACTGCATTTCAGGAACATTTTACAAAAGCTGATTTGCTCAGGTTGGTGCTTTGGATTTTCGTGCCCTTGTTGGTGGTCTTATCGCTGTTGTGGATTGTACTGCTTCGCAAAGAGGTTGGAAAGCGAACCCGGCATCTGAACGAAGAAATCATTGAGCATAAAAAAACCTGGCGGGTGCTTCAGGAACAGCAAAGCCGGCTCAAAGAAAGTGAGGAGCAGATTCGCCTGTTGCTTAATTCAACCGCCGAAGGAATTTATGGTACCGACACCCGCGGCAACTGCACCTTCATCAATCAATCGGCACTAAAAGCTTTGGGTTATGAGGACCGGAGTCAGGTAATTGGACGAAACATGCATAAATTGATTCACCATACCAAAACCGATGGTTCTTACTATGAAACAGCGGCGTGCGATATTCGAAGAGCCTTTAGTTCAGGAACTGGAATTCATAATGAAGATGATGTGTTTTGGCGGGCCGATGGCAGTTGTTTTCCTACGGAATTTTTCTCTTACCCAATTCATAAAAATGAGGAGATTGTAGGCCTTGTGGTTACCTTTTGGGACATAACTGAACGGAAACGATCCGAAAGGGAATTGCTGGCCTTGAAAGCCAATCTGGAAATTGAGGTTGCTCAACGCACGGCAGAGTTGGAGGAAAAAGTACAAAAACTGGATAAGAGTCAGAGAGCCTTGTTGTATATGGTTGAGGATCTGAATCAGGTTAGTAAAGAAGTGAATGAAGAGCGCCGGAAGCTGGAATTATCCAACAAGGAACTGGATGCTTTTACTTACTCGGTGTCTCACGATTTAAGAGCTCCCTTGCGCGCTATTAACGGGTATTCTGATTTTTTACTGGAAGATTATGCAGACAAGTTGGATGATGAAGGGAAGCGTTTCCTTAGGGTTATTCAGAATAATGCCTCCAAAATGGATCGGTTGATTACGGACATGCTAAACCTTTCACGGATTTCGCGTGCTGAAATGCGGATGAGTAAAGTTGATATGGGCAAAGTGGCCAAGTCCATTTTTCAGGAACTTGCAAGCCGGAAAGAACAAGAGCAGTTTGTCCTTGAAATCTCAGCCATGCCCGAGATAGCCTGCGACTATTCACTCATAAAGCAAGTCTGGCAGAACCTGATTGGCAACGCCTTGAAGTACAGTGAAAAGTCAGGCGTTAAGAAAATTGAGATTGGCTCATGGGAAGAAGGAGGAGAACAAGTTTTCTTTATCCGGGATTATGGTGCTGGTTTTAACCCCAAGTACCAGGATAAGTTGTTTGGCGTGTTTCAGCGCCTGCATACCGAAGAGGAATTTAAAGGCACCGGGGTTGGACTGGCCATTGTGCAGCGCATTGTGTCGCGGCATGGTGGGCAGGTCTGGGCTAAAAGCGAGTTGCAGGAGGGGGCTACATTTTACTTTTCGTTGAATGGAGCATAGGAATAAGCAAGTCAGCAATAGAGACCTTAAGGATATTTAAAAATGAACCTGCTAAATGAACTAACGAATGGAGAATTTAAATGAAGTGGAGATCTTGATTGTCGAAGATAATCCATTGGATGCCGAAATGGCCCTTCGGGCACTGAAGAAGAATAAACTGACCAATAAAGTGCTGGTGGTGGGCGATGGAGAAGAGGCCCTCGATTTTGTTTTTGCACGAGGAAAGTTTGATGAACGCTCCCGGCAGTCGCGCCCTAAAATTATCTTGCTTGACTTGAAATTGCCCAAAATTGATGGGTTGGATGTGTTGAAAGAAATTAAAAGTCATCCGGAAACGAAGGTCATTCCGGTTATTATGCTCACTTCGTCCAAAGAAGAATCCGACTTGGTGAAAAGTTATCAACTGGGTGTTAATAGCTACATTGTAAAACCAGTAGATTTTGACAAGTTTGTGGATGCCATTCGTGAAATCGGTTTTTACTGGCTGTTGTTGAATCAACAAAAACGTTGAAACGGACTTTGCAGGGACACATTGGAACAGGTATTCCGAATAATTCCTGAAAAATTGAGCAGTTCACAGTTCGGATGGCAATGAACTCATTTCGAGCTGTGTTTTGGTTTCGATGGTTTGCAAATCATATCCTGAACATGAAGCAAAATTGAAACAGGAGTTCTGTTGACTAAAAAACTTGCTTACTTTTAAACATTGGAATTGCCAGGAGGATCCTTTTTGGTCTGTCGGGATTGAGCGAAGTGGAACTTGCCAAAAGTTCTCTTTGTTGAAAGGAAAATACCTGCTGCTTTCCAAATGACTTTGCGCAAGCGAAATGATGTAGATTGATTTTTATAAAAACCATAATTAAATTTTATGTATTCTAATCGTCAACTCCTTCTTTTAGGAGGAACAATTGCTCTAAGTGCTATGTCTTGTTCTCAGTCGGCTGAGAAACCCAAGCCGAATGTTCTTTTTATTTTGGCTGATGACCTGGGTTATTACGACTTGAGCTGCATGGGCAGTTCTTTTTACGAAACACCTAACATCGACCGGATTGCTCAGGAGGGTGTCGTATTTACCAATGGTTACGCCGCCTGCCAGGTGTGTAGTCCTTCGCGAGCCAGTATTATGACGGGAAAATTTCCGGCGCGCCATGGAATTACCGATTGGATTGGAGCACCGGTCGGCGAAAACTGGCGAAAGCTACAACGACACAACAAGTTGTTGCCCCCGAACTATGTGTTTCAGCTGGATTCTAGCTATCTGACCTTGCCTGAAGCCATGAAGCAGGCCGGATATAAGACATTTTTTGCCGGGAAGTGGCACTTGGGAGACAAAGGCTCTTGGCCCGAAGATCATGGTTTCGATGTAAACATTGGGGGCTGGCATGCCGGGAGTCCAATCGGAGGTTACTATTCTCCTTACAACAATCCGAACCTCGAAAACCGGAAGGATGGCGAAAACTTATCAATGCGTTTAGCCGAGGAAACAGTGGCCTATTTAAAGGCCAATAATCCTGCTGAAACCGGACAGCCGGTGTTTGCTTTTCTTTCCTTTTACGCCGTGCATGGGCCAATTCAAACCACTGAGGAAAAATGGCAGAAGTACCGCGAAAAGGCAGCGCAGGCTGGGATTGCCGAATCGGGCTATGAAATGGGGCATTTCCTTCCTATTCGTCAGGTGCAGGATAACCCGGTTTATGCCGGCTTGGTTGAATCGATGGATGATGCCGTTGGCCGCGTGCTGAGTAGCCTGGAAGAGCTGGGGCTGGATGAGAATACCATTGTCATCTTTACTTCAGATAATGGCGGGGTTTCGGCTGGTGATTCATTTTCGACTTCCAACCTGCCTCTTCGCGGAGGCAAAGGCTATCAGTTTGAAGGCGGTATCCGGGAACCTTATTTCATCAAAGTGCCAGGTTTGACTAAGGGCGGAACAAAGAGCGATGTGCCTGTAAGTGGAACCGATTTTTACCCAACGATTCTGGATTTGGTCGGAATTACTCAGTTGCCAGACGAGCATGCCGATGGTGTGAGTTTGCTGCCTGTTCTGCAAGGAAAATCATTGCCTGAGCGTCCTTTGGTTTGGCATTATCCGCATTACGGAAACCAAGGAGGTGAGCCTTCATCCATTATCCGCTTGGGCGACTGGAAACTCATTCATTATTATGAGGACGGGCGCGAAGAATTGTACAACCTGAAAACGGACATGGAAGAAAAGCACGACCTTGCTTCAGCACAGCCTGAGAAAGTTGATGAATTGCATGCACGTTTGTTTGATTACCTGAATGAGGTTAATGCCAGATTTCCGGAGAAAGATCCGGAGTATGATGCTGAGCTGGAAAAAGCCCATCTGGAGAGGGTGGAGAAAAACAGAATGCCTCAATTGGAAAAACAACGGCTTCATTATTTATCGGAAGATTTCAACCCAAACAACAATTGGTGGGGAAGTCAGGTAACAAAAGATTAATCCAATTTAGAAGAACCCTTCGGGGTTCTTCTAACCAAAAAAAGGAGTGCAATTTTGCACTCCTTTTTTTTCTTCTGTTGACCCGCCAGATCAAAATAAGATCGCTTGTTTGTATTGATTAACAGATCTTTATAAATGCATATTTTTGACAGGGGACAGTCTAGGGGACAAACTGCGTGAATAGTGTTATTCCAAATATTTCCTTAATATCAGTTCTTTTTGTTTGGGTATCAATTCAATTTCCTTTTCCAAAACGGATATTTTCTTTTCAATCCTCTCAATTTCAGCTACTATTCTTTCTTGTTCTGGAAGTGAGGGTAGTGGAATTTTAATACTATTTAAATTATTTTGGTTCAATTTTGGTTGTGCCTGACCAGTGATAAATTCAGAAATATCTGTTTGATTTAGATATAATTCAACTAGTTTATGAGTTGCCATATCTTTAAATTTTAGGATATGGGCATGATTGTTAACCCAAATTTTACCGCTTGCAGTAAAAGCAATAGAGGAAACCCTTGACTTTAAATTTGCACCATCTTCAGAAATAAGCAAAACAGTATCATCTATTAAATAATCCGATACATAATCAACAATTCCAGATGCTCCATAGTACGGAAATATGCCGTTTTCTCTATCACTCTTTGTGACTGGTTTTCTTTTACTATCAAGATTCTCAGATATATTCTCTAACGCAACTTTCCTATTTGATTCAAGCTGTATAATAACATTTTTAATTTGCTCTTTTAAGTCATTTACTTCTTCAACCGCTTTTTGCTCTTGTTGTTCTAAAAGCTCAATTTCAGAAACAATCTTTTCTTGTATGTTTATGGGAGGAACAGGAATTTTAAAATCTGAAACTTGCGGCACAGTTAACTGTGGAATAGGTGCACCAAATGAACTGAAATCTATTTGATTGACCAATAATTCTAAATATTTTGGTAATGCTTTTTCAGGGTCTGGAATTAATACCAATAGTCTTACTATTGGGAAAAAAGGTTCATTTCTTACGATTGTATATCCAATCGTTCCTCTAGCCGAGATTGTTATACAAGGTTCATCTACTCTTGATTGGTTTGTATATCCAAATAAACCCTTGTTTTCTGATGAGTTGGCGTAAATAGGAATTTGATATTTCTCTGTTTTCACTTTGGAAAAATCATTCTTAGGTAAATCCCCACCTGCAAATAATTGTTTTGAAATCTGACTTAGTTTAATTTGATTCCATTTACTTTCAATTCTAACTTTTTTTTTAGCACTTAATGAAATGCTCTTTTCAAAATCAGCTCTGTCAAAAGTGAGCATATCAACCAAGTTTTGATAAGTGATATTTGATTTTAAATTTTCCGCAATATCTAAATCAAACTCACCATTGAAAGCTTTGTAAATATAGGTGCTTGCTTTTTCGGGGTTTGAAAAACTATCTGCATCGTACAATTGTGTACATTCATCAATAGACTTGCTTCGTTGCATTGGGTGAATACCTTCGCTACCCCTGCGGTTACTAAACTCATAACCTAAAAACTGTTTTTCAGCATTTTTCTCACCAGTTTTAATCAATACAAGTTTCTGAGGATACGTTATTATGAAATACAACAGTTTATTTTGTTCTAAAGCTAAAATGCTGTTCCGAAGCTCTTGTTCATTTTTTGCTTTTATCTTTTTTGTGTACTCTTTATAAATATCGTGTTGCTGTATCTTTTCGTTTGGAGATTTTTGCAATAAAGTCTTATAATCGTCAACTGAAATAGTGTCCCAAGCATGAGAAACATACTTTTGTAATGGTTTTTCTATTCCGTTAATGGTAACGTCTTGTAGATTAACGAATACTTTTTTTATTGCCTCTTCAGTATTATGAGCATCGGCGTTATTTCTGCGTTTTAAAAACAATGTAACAGTATTTGTTCCAGTAGCCATAAATGTGTTTGATCCCATTTCGGCAATTGCCAACACATCGAAATATTTTAAGATAATTTCTCGTGTTTGCGTGTAAATCCCTGTATTGCTTAATATGCTACTTGGTAAAATGATACCTGCAACACCTCCGTCTTTTAAAAGTTGTTTAGTACGCTCAATAAACAAACACTCAATTTCCGAACTTTGGTCGGTTAATCTGCTGTATAAATCAAATCCTTGTTTTGATTTTTCTTCATCCATCAACCCTTTAAAAGCTGAAACAGAATAAGGAGGGTTTGAGATGATTATATCAAACTGCTTATTGTCTTGTGGATAAGTTCTATCAGTTTCTTTCAGTAAATCTTTAAACTCTGTTGAAGAAGCAAAATCGCCCAAACCATCACCGTGAATAACTTTTGCTAAGCCATCGCCATGTAAATAGCAACTAACTTTTGCTGTTTTTACTAAACGATAATCTTTTTCCACGGCATACACATATTTTTCAGCCCAATCGAATTGGTCTTCTTTCCACTTTTTTATAGATTTTTTAGTTGTAGGGTTAAAATTGCTTTCATCAAGTTTATCAATGTACTTTTGAACTTCTTCCATTGATTCGGTAATGAAATGACCGCTTCCTGCTGCATAATCAATTATGGTAGGTAGTAAATCATTTTTATTTCCTGCTTTAATTTTTGATTGAGTGATTTCCTGTAACGGTAAACTTTTAATTATAAAACGAGCAATAGGTACGGGAGTAAAAAACTGTCCTGATTCTTGCTTCAATCCTGTAGTTAAAAGCAATTCAAAGAAATCACTTAAAAATTGTTGCCGATAATTATAACGAATCTGATAGACTTGAAGTAATTCAACAACTTCTTTAACAACTTTTGCATTCTCTTGAAAAGAAGCGTCGTCATAAACCTCTTTTATTGCAAATTCATTGTTTTTCTTTAACCTTATTTCTGTTAATATCTCTTTGAATTTGTCTTTATACTGCGTTTCAACTTGTAGAAATTGCTTATCGAACTCGCTATCGCTAACATCGGTAACTTTTTTTTCAAGAAGCTCTAACATTCCTCTATTGTAAAGGTCTGTTAAACGTTTTTGAAATGAAATATGATTATCTTCTCCCTCTAACCATTGAAAATGTAATTGTTCGTCGTCATCTCTATTTTCATCAACGATTTTGCATAAAAACAGCGTGAAGATTTTATTAAACGCATTCGGTTTGTCAGAAACAACATTGTGTCGAAGAATTTCCAAGAAACGATTAAAAATAAAACTACTATCTTCTTGTTTTAATACTTTTAAATCGTTCTTGGTTAGTGCTTTACTCTGAAATTCATAAGGCGATGCCCAATTGTCAAAAACTCCATTTGATTTCGGCAATTTATTCCAGCGTTCATACAAATCTTTTACATTCCCCGTTTGTCGGTAATCTTCTTCAATTTTAACAATTTCGTTTCTGTACTTAATTTCGTTTCCATCAAGCTCAGAAGTATAAAGCATTATAATTTCAGCATCTTTGTCTTGCTGAAAATAGGTAAATAGTTGTCCGCCGTTTTTACCTAAGTTCTTAAATTCTTTATCAAATTCAGCTCCCCAAGTTTTACATTCAACCATTAGGTAAGCAGAACCATCATCATTGGTAACTAAAATATCCAAACGTCCACTTGTTCCGTGACCAGTTGCCCAAGTCTTTTCAAGTGTAATATTTTGAGGTTGGTAACCTTTTTCAAGTAATCTATTCACACACTCCAATACAACCCAATTTTCAGTATGCGTAAAATTTTGAGTCGTCTTGCTTTCAGCTTTTATCTTGTCTCCAAAATTGAAATTTCCCCTTTCAAAGTCTATCTCGATTTCGTAATTGTCGCATTTAGAATATATTTTATGAAATATTCCTGACGTGTTTTCTTTAGGCTTAAATCCTAATGCTCGTATGAGCTTTTTCTGTGTCATAATAATATTAGAATTTCATTTCACCTTGTTTAGCATTCTTTTCCTTTGTGTATTTTCTTTGACTTTCAGCTATTGTAAATACATCATCTGAGCATTGGTATTTATTAGCTTCTTCGATCAAAATGTCGGCAACAAATAGATTTTTAATTTCTATATAATCAACGTTAAGAAATTCAGCCAGCTTTTCAAGACTTGCATATGGAAACTTTTTACGACTATTTTCAATTTTGCTAATATCAGTCATAATGATTCCAAGTTGCTGACCAAAGTCACTTTGATTTAACTTCTTCTTTTGTCTCTCTTTCTTTATAAACTCTCCAAAAGTTGCCATAAATGGTACTTGCTTAGATACAACTTGCTAGAAATGAACTTGCTATTTATAAGCAAATGTAGTAAATGTTTTTAAGTCTGTAATTAAGGAGTACAGATTTTTTGTATCAATGGAAGTAGAATGTTTTCCTCTAGTATTTTAAAGGTTAAATATTGAAAAAGGTATTCTCTAATGCTATTTAACGATAAGAGTCCCGTCGGAAAAGTTACATCAATATTAAAACCAATACTGAAGGTTTACTGCTCGGTGTAATCTTGAAGGCAAGATGCAGTCGGGTTTTTGGTTTTTTTTTGGCTGTATTGTTTGTTTTATTAGTACGGTTTTGTCTGATTTGCCCGTGTGGTGCGGCTTTGCGGAATCTGAATGTAATATCAAGTCCTTTATAAAGGTTTACTCGATAAATTTTAAAGGTTAAAAAAAAAGTCCAGACATATTTGCCCAGACTTTAAAGGTTTTAAAAGACTTAAATTTTAGAGAAAATCAGGAGTGACTTCATCTTTGTGTAGTCGCTTCAAAAATGTTTTATTTCTTCGATCGTAAACATTCATATATTCCCAACTTGAATGCTTTTCGTCCAAAAATTTTCGAAATGTACTAAGCTTGTGAATGAATGCCCATTTTTTGGGTTTTTGTGTTTCGAAGAAAACAATTGCTGAATAATCGTTTTTGTGTTTCATAATTAAGCCCTCCTCCCGTAGTTACGTTTTGTGAGAGCTGTTTCAAGATCAGCTTTCTTGTAGCGGACTTTGTTGCCAATTCGGTAGGAAGTAATCCAGCCGTTTTTTGTGTACTGATGCAGCGTTGGTAAAGACATCTGCAAATAGTTGGCAGCTTGTTGACGTGTAAAGAAAGTTTCTTCACTTTCGAGCGATAACTTCTTTGTGCCGGCTGTTGCTCCGTTAGCCAAGTTGACACTAAGCATTTCTTTAAATGCTTCCAGACATAATTCCTTGAATTCGTCTGTACTAATTCCGTGTAGGATAATGTGTGACATGTGTTATTTTTTAAAATGTTTATGTCACAAATCTCCGTTGATAAATTTGCTGTGGTCGAAAGTGTGGGTGAAACTGTGGGTGGTTTCTTTACTGCTTCTTTCTCAGTTTATTCACTTTATCCTGTATCTCACGGGCTTTTGAGGTAAGACCAAGCAATCTAAAAAAATCGACGACAGCATCTAGATTTTCTTCTGTTTCGTATTTGGGGATATCGGAAAACATGGGACGAATTGTGCTTTGCTTTAGCTCACTGATGAAGAAATCATACAACAGTGCTTTTTTTGTATTCGTTTTAATCTCGTTTCCAAACTTCCAGTAATGCAGAACCAGAAACTTTTGTTCTCCGGTAAGTTTTAGTTCAGTTGGTTTTGGGGCTGTAGAGGTAGAATAATCTTTTACAAATTTTCGATATTTTGCCCATTCAATACCACGGAGTTTTTCAAATAGTAAAGCCGTCTGATAACTTCGTTCTGACCAGTCAAATTCCTTGGAGTGGAGGAGGAAATCTTCATAGCCAGCCATAAAGAATCTGTCTTTTTCGTATTGTTCTCCGTCAACGATTGTGGTTTGTTTTCGGGTGAAAATATAATCGTCGATCTTTTTTAGCTCATATTCGATGATAGAATCTTTGTTTTTTGAATTGTTGGCGGCATCAATAAATTTTTGTTTCGATACAGAAATTTTAGGTTCTTTCTTATTTGTAAAAATATATTGGCCATCCTGATAGAGTAACCTGTTAAGGGTTTCTGTTTCATCTGGGGTGTTTGGGTAGATAAGAAAGTCGATAATTTCCATTTGCTCAAAGTGTGCCCAGAAGCAGTAAGAACGTCCTAGTTTCTCTTTCCAGAAGTTATACTTCTCCTCGATGGACTGAAGTTGGCTGAATTCGACTTTTAAAGCTGTTTTTTGCTTTGTTGTTAGGTCTAGGGTGAAAGGATGTGTCATGATTGAAAGAATGGATGATTTAATAGCTTGTTTGCGTTTTCTTCTTGTGTAATGCGGATGTAGCGAAGGAAGCTTTTTTCGGTCTGGTGTCCTGTAATCTTCATAATTGTAATTGAAGGCACATTAGCCAAATATAGATTGCTTGCAAAACTTCGCCTGGCGACATGGGTTGTTATCAGGCGATGTTTCTTGTACAGCTTTTTTTGAAGTACGCCAGCTTTTGTAATTCCAATCTCAACACGCTCTTTGATTTTTGCTTTTTTCGCAACTTCTTTTAGATAATCGTTCATTTTTTGGTTGCTTATTGGTTTCGGCAATTCTCCATCATATTTTTCAAAAACGGTTTTTACATATGGATGAAGCGGAATGACAACTGTTTCGCCTGTCTTTTGGGTTCTAATCTTGATCTTGTTCCCATCAATGATATTTTCTTTTTTCAACTGGATGAAATCGGAAAAACGCAACCCTGTAAAACAGCCGACGATAAACAAATCTCTGGTACGCTCTAGTCTTGCATCTTCTGATAAGTCGAGTTCATACATTCTTTTTAGTTCATCAACAGTCAGATATACTTTGTCAGCATTCTCGGTAACTTTTTTAAACTTCCGTTTTTTGAAATCCAGATTTGTATTTAAGCCTCTTTCCGTGGCTTCGTTCATGAATAGTTTGAGGTTTTTAATCTGGTTTCCTATCGTGTTGCTGGCAAATTGCAAATCGTTTGTGAGGTAGGAGATGAAAGAGTTGTAAAAGTCCAAATCTATATTTTCAAAGTCCATTGTCTTTCTTTTCTCCTTGCAATATTTTTTGAGGTGGGAGAAAGTGTTTTTGTAGGCTTTTATTGTTGCGGGAGCTTTTAGGTTTTTTGATTCTTCGATAAAGCCATCAATAAATGAAATTAAAGTTGGCCTCTCCTTTTTTTCTTCGTTGAGTTCTTTCTCAAACTCGGTTTTCAGTGCTGTATTATTCAGAGGCGTACCGTCATTTAGTAATTTTCGGTAAGCTTTTTTTATAGCTCCTTCCAGTTTGTCCAGCCTTGAATTGAATTCGGAAGCCTGATTAAACGGCATTTTGTTGCTTGCACGGTATTTCTTGTCTTTTGTTATCCAATAGTTAGGATGAATTTTCTCTCCTGTTGAATATTTTAAGCGTTTGCCATTGTAGCTAAAGAAAAGATAAACCAATGTTTCTTTATCCGATTTTGGCTCTTTAAGAAAGAATTTGACTTCTGCCATACTTGATTTTTTATGGCAAGATAGGAATTAATAAGATACAGAAGAACAGCGGGGGGACAGCAGGGGGGACAGAAAAGTTTAATTTCTCTTAATTTCTCTTGATCTGGTTTTATAGTAAAATGCTCTGAAATCCCTATAAACACAGTAGAAATGAAAAAAGCTTGCAGTTTTCTGCAAGCTTTTCAGTTGACCCGCCAGGGCTCGAACCTGGACTCTTCTGAACCAAAATCAGACGTGTTGCCAATTACACCACGGGTCAATCATTATTGCCTTTTCTTTAAAGACGCTGCAAAAATAGGAAAAGAATATATACCCACAAGCGTTTAGGAGTAATTTTTTTCATTTTTTTTTGGGTGAATTAAGAACCATATTGAAAATGAGGATCTTTTATGTTTGACCTAAAGCGTGAATTTTTTTGAGAATCTTTTTCCCGCGTGAAAGAATGCCTGGCGAGGCATGAAAAGTCATTTCATGTTCGATGAGTTGGATGACTTCTGCCCGCAATTCCGGTTCGACGAGGGCAATTTCATACAACAGTTGCATGGCATGCACCCGGATGGCTATCGGGCGGGCTGCATTGGTCAGCTCAGCAATGCTAAAGTCTAACAGAAAAGTTAGCCGGTCAGGCAAAATTGGGTTGAGGCTGATAATTTTTAACAGGTGCCTAAGCTTGCTTTCATTGGTAACCTGGTGGAGCGAATCAATGAACTGGGGTAGGTAAGGACCGATTAAGGCCGGCTTCTTCTCATGAATTTTATCCACGATCCAAAGGGCTCGCCAGCTTTCTTTTTGAGAATCATGTAAGCCAATTTGCACGAGCATGCTGATTTCTTCGGGATGCTCAACCAGGTAGCTGGTCAGGGTTTCAATGGCGCTCCATTCGTTTAAGTATGTATAAAATTCTTCTCGGGTCATGCTGTATTCTTTTCTGAAAACATGACTAAAGATAGCTGATTCAACTGAAGCGAAGGATGCCTAGATCGAATGCGGGATAATGATAATAATTAAAGAAAATACCATGGACCAGCCCAAAATGGAAAGAACCATATAGGCAAACACATGTTTTTTACGGGAGTAGTAACGGTTCAACAGGAAAGCTCCTAAAGGAATACTCAACAAAACAGGTGTGGCAATAATAATCCCGATGAATCCGTAGCGGTTTCTGAATTTGACAAATTGCCTTTTGGTCCGCATAGATTTGGATGAACGTGACCTGAACTTGGCAAACAGCCGATTCAAATCGAATTTGAAGTGTTTGTCAACAAAGTTGGTGATCACTACTTTCTGGTTTTTAAATACCCGAACGATAGCTGCACTCAAGTAATAAAAGAAGAAAAACCCACTAATTCCCCCGACGGTTATGGCGATAATGGCCTGAGTGGTATCCAGTCCGATTAACAAGGCGTAGGGAAAGGTGATGGAATACTTGATGGTGGCTAACAGAAATACATGAATTAACTTTACAACTCCGACTATATCCATTGGCTAAACATTGTTTTCATGATTTACAACTGCAAAGTTGTGAATTTGTTTTGGTATGTTGTTGGTCAGTAAAGCTATTTTATGATTTCTTAACGTTTAGATATCCAAATAATTAACTTACATAAAAAGCATTTTAGGAGCCAGAGATGCTTGTTTTTGTTACCTTTGAAGCAGGAAAATTATTGATAACCCCATATACCCCCTAAAAATGAGCAAAGAGCAAGCCTGGTTTCATGCGGCAGATTGGCAGGAAGGATTGAGTATGAAGGCGCATGCGTCGATTGATTTAAACCAGTTTTATAGCCATTATCACAGCCATCCCGAGCGCTGGAAAGCTGTTTTTGAATTTTTGAAGCAAGACTTGGCTGCGTTGGATGAAGGTAAATACCCGGTGATGGGTGATGATGTTTTTGCCATGGTTTCAAACTATTCAACGAAAAATCCGAAAGACGCGAAATGGGAAGCACACCGAAAATATATTGATCTACAGTATGTCATTGATGGTGAGGAGACGATGGGACTTTTGGACCTGTCGCGTGCCGTTTCGCCTGAAAAATATGATGAGGCCAACGATTTAATCTTTTTTGGGCAGCAGGAAGGCGAATATTTTAGAGCCAATCCAATGTGCTATTTTGTGTTTTTTCCTTCCGATGTTCATCGCCCATGCATGATGATGGATCATGAAGGAGCGAAACCAGTTAAAAAACTGGTATTCAAAATTGCAGTGGATTAGCCGTTCAAACTCTTTGGGGTTTACCCCGCGCTCCTAAGGCTTAATAGTACTTTTGTTCCTTCAGTGTTTCGTAGATGGTTGTATTCATCAGAAGCAATAAAAACAGGTAGCCAAAATCTTCAACCGGAATCGTAAATGCCCGGATGTTGAGAATATGCTCGCTGTGGTACTCAACCACAGGAATGGCTGTCAGTGCACCATTGACAAGCAGAAAGGGAATCAGCGTGATCAGGTAGGTGAAAAAGAACTTGCTAAGATGCTGCCTGAAGCGGTTTCGGAAGATGGTGTAACCCAGGTAAACGGCAGCAAACAGAAAGTTGAAAAAGGTGTACAACTGGCTTTGATGAAAAAAACTGAGGAGGCCGAACAGGACAATCAGCCCCAGGCTTAGGGCTGCAAAAATGCGTGGAAATTCATAGGCCTGGAGGTAGGCTTTCAGCACTTCGTAAATAAACAGGCAGGCGTAAGGAACTATGAGAAAGAAAAGCCATTCTTCCAGCGGAAGCCCTTTGTAGAAGTAGCCCAACACATAGTCGTGGTTAAAACTCCAGATGCCGGCCTTGGTAAACTGAATATCCCAATAAATAAAAAGGATAGCCGTAATCAGAATGGCTGGAAACAAATACTTCCATTTGGTCCAAAAACGAACTTTTTGATCAAAACTCAGGGCCAGCGGAATGGCAAGGGTGCCCAGCAGCAAGCCGGCGTAGGTAAAATGTTGCAAATCCATCTATAAAAGGTTAAGCGTATTTTTTAAATAAGCGTTGGCCAAAAGATACATTTTTTTTGGGTTGGAAACCCGGTAACGCTGCTTTAAAATTTGAGATGGCTGTGCACGTTTGATTTTCCGAAATAGCCTTAAATAGTAGATATAAGCAAGGTAAACGCCAAAGCGGACTTCTTTTTTCAAGGCTTTTAGTCCTTGGTAAGCCTCGGCAAAGTCTTGTTCAATTTCCTGCTCAATCCGTGCTTTGGCTTCCGAGTCAAAATGATTGAAGTCGATGTTTTCGAAATAGATACGGCCTTTGTTTTCAAAGTCGTCCTGGGCATCTCGCAGGAAGTTCACTTTCTGAAAGGCAGCACCTAGTTTTCGTGCCGGCTCCACCAACTGCTCGTACAGCTCGGGCTCTTCCGAATAAAAGACGCGCAGGCACATAAGCCCAACAACTTCGGCCGACCCGTAAATGTAGGTTTTCAGGAGGAGTGGATCGTAGCTGGTTTGGTGTAAATCCATCTCCATGCTGAAAAGAAAAGCATCAATCAATTCCCGATCGATTTGATAACGA
Organism: Sunxiuqinia rutila; assembly: GCF_050589705.1. Classification (NCBI taxonomy): domain Bacteria; kingdom Pseudomonadati; phylum Bacteroidota; class Bacteroidia; order Marinilabiliales; family Prolixibacteraceae; genus Sunxiuqinia; species Sunxiuqinia rutila. Next base: position 14,407 of record NZ_JBNGOT010000004.1, on the reverse strand, counting down.
CGAACCGCATGCTGAAAACTGTCGAGAATCGGATTGATGCTAAAGCCTCTTTCTATGGCTACAAAGGTTTCCCGCTTAAATTCCTGAAAAATTTCTTCCTGGTTTTGGTCAAAAAAGGTGTCAACAATTTCATCGGCATACCGCACAAAACCATAAATGCTGTATATGCCCGGCCGGTATTTTTTATTCAGCATGCGAACACCCAGCGAGAAAGAGGTGCTGTAATTACGGGTGGTAATTCGGCTGCAATCCAGGTTGTTTTTACGATAAAGTTCCATGGTCTTTTAAAATTCGTTGGGTTACTAATCTTGAGCTTATCACGGTCATGGGGAGTCCGGTTCCCGGAACGGTAGAGGCTCCGGCGTAGTAGAGGTTGTTGAATGCCTCGTCTTTGTTTGACGGGCGGAATCCACCAACTTGGTTCAGATCATGGGCCAGGCCTAAGCCACTTCCTTGGTAGAGGTTGAAGGTGCTTTCCCAGGCTTCGGGCGAATAAACAGTCCGCAATTCGGTATGTGCTGCAAAGTCGAAGCCGGTCCGCTGGCTCATATCGGCAATGATGGCATCTGCAATTTCTTCGGCATCGCTCCAGTCTGCTTTAAACCTTAGGTCGGGTACCGGGCACAGAATGAAAACACTCTCTTTGCCTTCCGGCGCGTAGTCCGGATTATGCATCGATTGAATGTTGACATAGTAATAGGGCTTGTCGAGCTTGATGTCGTTTTTGAATATCTTCCCGGCATATTCCTTAAAGTTCCGGCGCAAAAAGTAATTGTGGTGATACATGTCCGGCACTTTGGTGTCTAAGCCCAGGTAGATGGTCAGCGGTGCCAGCGTCCATTTTTTCTGATCCAGTTTCTGAGGGCTGTACTTCTTCCGGTTGAGAATAGTGCCGCGGAATGAAGCTGCATCTGCATTTACCACAAACAAATCAGCTTCCCATTTCTTCCCGGTCTGATCATAAAAGGCGGAGAGCTGTTTGTTAGTCTCTTCAAACCGGTCAATTTCTACCCCATAGTGGATCTTCACCTGGCGCTTTTCGAGTTCGGCAACCATGCCTTCCACGATTTTGTACATGCCGCCTTTAACGTTGTAATAGCCGTCGTGTACCAATTCGGTGTAATTCAGCATGGAATAAACAGCCGGCGTATCGAAAGGAGTTGCTCCCAGGAAAAAGCCGACCAACGAAAAAATGACTTTCACTTCAAACGAATCAAAATTCTTCTCCATCTCACGCCACATCGAATAAAACATTTTTGGGGCGTGCTTGATTGGGACACGGGTAAGCTGCAGCAAATATCCCAGCAAACTATCAAAGTTCTGCTTGATGACAATGTGCTCGGTGTCGTGAAAAATTTCGCCAGCTGATTTCAAAAAGCGTTCCAGTTTCTTTTCCAGATTGGGTTCCAGGTGTTCGAACTCAGCGGCCAGTTTTTTCAGGTTCTTATGGATTAAATAAGAACGAGAATCGCCTTCAAAGTGAACCGCATAAAGCGGGTCCAGCTCTACAAATTCAAAAGGCATGGCGATTTTACAGTACTTGGCCAGTTCCTTGAATTCGTAGCTCATACTGAAAAAAGTCGGAGCCATGTCAAATTTGAACCCGTTTTGAGTCAGCAGGTTCAAGCGTCCTCCCGGTTGATGATATTTTTCAACCATCTCAACCTCGTAGCCATCAGTGGTAAGCCGCAGGGCTGTTGATAAACCCGCTAATCCGGTTCCGACAATCAGTACTTTCTTTTTCATTTTTGTTTGAAGTTTTATCTGTTTAGTTAAACAAATTGGAGCTAAAATGTTTTAACTAGTAGCAAGTTTTTTTTCGATAAGAGTATTATCTTTCTTAAAATTAATGAAATAATGTCAAAAGCGCTAGTCATAGGAGCAGGTATTGGAGGAATTGCAGTCGCTATTCGATTGGCTCGACTGGGCATGGAGGTGGAGGTGTATGAACAGTCGGATCAGTTAGGTGGCAAGATTAAAGAATCGCGCCAAGCTGGTTTCCGTTTTGATCGGGGGCCATCGCTGTTTACGCTGCCTCATTTGGTGGATGAGCTGCTCGATGAAGACCTGAGATTTCCCTACCGGAAGCTGGAAGTGATTACCTCGTATTTTTTTGAAGATGGCGTGCAGTTGAAAGCTTATGCTGATCCCGGGCAATTTGCCGCAGAAGTGGAGCAAAAAACCGGAGTGAAAGCCGCCAAATTGTTGGATTACCTGAAACAGGCTGAGCGGATTTACCGCTTGACGGCCCCGATTTTTATTTTCAACTCTTTTCATCGCATTCGCAAGTTGCTTACTTGGGCTAATTTGCTTCGGGCACTGCAGTTTTTTCGGCTGAAAGTTTTTTCGAGCCTGCATCAGCTGAATGCAAAGGCGTTTTCCGATCCACGTTTGGTGCAACTGTTTGATCGCTATGCCACCTACAATGGTTCTAATCCTTACAAAACTCCGGGAACGTTGAGTGTGATTTCACACCTGGAGCATGAACTGGGAGCTTATTTCCCCCAAAAGGGAATGGCTCAACTAGTGCATTCACTGGCAGAGCAGGCGCGGCGACTGGGAGTGCAGTTTCATTTGCAAGCACCGGTTGAACGGGTTTGGATGCATAAGGGGCAATTGAAAGGCCTCGTTGTTCAGGGCGAGTTGAAACCTGCGGATGTGGTTGTTAGCGATGTGGATATTCACCAGTTTTATACCCATCTGCTGCCTGATCAGAAGCGGATCCGGCGGATGGAAAAATTGGAACGATCCTCTTCTGCCTTGATCTTTTACTGGGGCATGAAAAAGTCATTTCCCAAATTGGATTTGCATAACATCTTTTTCAGTGAAGATTACGAAGCCGAGTTTGTGTCCTTGTTTGAGAAAAAGGAAATTTCAGATGATCCAACGGTGTATGTGTTTGTTAGTAGTAAAGAAAATCCGGATGATGCTCCGGAAGGTATGGAAAATTGGTTTGTGATGGTGAATGCGCCCGAAAATGTTGGACAAGACTGGGCTGAAATGAACCGGCGGACACGGCAGCATATTCTGACTAAGCTGAATCGTATGTTGGGCGAAGAGCTGGAAGAACAGATTGTATTTGAGGAGTTGCTTGACCCGGTGAAAATTGAGGCGGAGACCGGCTCGTTTCATGGAGCCATGTATGGGCCAAGCTCAAACAGCTTGTTTGCTGCGTTTTACCGGCATGCCAATTTCCGGCGCGATGTGCCCGGACTTTACTTCGTTGGTGGCAGCGTGCATCCCGGTGGTGGAATTCCACTGTGCTTGTCTTCGGCAAAAATTGTGGCCGATATGGTTGAAGAAAAAAGGAAGAGCTAATGAAAGAAAACGCCAAATTTATTTTAGGGATCAAAATTGTTCTGGCCATCCTCTACCTGGTTGGGATACTAGGCTTTTCATTGGATCGGACTTATGACTTGTTTGTGGCTCTAACACCGCTTAATTTATCATTGACGGCGGTGGTTTTATTGTACTTTCAACAGCAGTGGTCGGTAAAAACGGCTTTAATGCTGACAGCTGTCGCTTGCATTGGTTTTGTCACCGAATGGATTGGGGTTAACACGGGCTGGCTGTTTGGAAACTACACTTATGGGCCGGCACTTGGGTTGAAACTGAGGAACACCCCTTTGCTTATCGGAATCAATTGGTTGCTCCTGGCTTACGGTATTTTTGTGCTTTTCTCGAAAATCAACCAACAATGGTATTTTCCGTTTTTGGGAGCTCTGCTGATGGTGCTGTTTGATTTTATTATGGAACCGGTAGCCACGGCCTTGAAAATGTGGAGCTGGGAATCGGCCCATATTCCGTTGAAAAACTACCTGGATTGGTACCTGGTTTCGCTCTTGATTTTTGCCTTGATGCGTGCCGGACGGGTGTCGTTGAAGAACCCTTTGGCCGTATGGATCTTGGGGACTCAACTGGTATTTTTTCTCGCTTTAACCTTCACTTTAAATTTAACTTGATGGGAATTTTAATTGCAATCATCGTGCTAATATGTTGGCTGGGGCATTTGCTTTACTGCCTGCTGTATCTGCAAGCTGATCCCTCTTCTGGCTGGACTTACCTGCATGTTATGTTACAGGCCTACTTATATACCGGCTTGTTTATTACCGGGCATGATGCCATGCATGGATTAATTAGCAGAAGCATGAAGGTAAACACGGTGTTTGGCTGGATTTCATCCTTGCTTTTTGCCGGACTTAGCTACCAAAAACTGCGGGCCAATCATTATTTGCATCATCAGTTTCCGGCTACTGAAAAGGATCCGGATTATTATACGCGCTCGCAGAATTTCTTTGTTTGGTGGTTTGTCTTTCTGAAACGTTATGCCACCATCTGGCAACTCTTGTTTATGGCGGTTGCTTTTAATGTGCTGAAAATTTGGTTTGCTGTTCCGGAGTTGATTGTGTTTTGGATTGTTCCGGCGGTACTGGCTACTTTTCAGCTATTTTTTGTGGGCACCTACCTGCCGCACCGAAAACCGCACACCGAAAGTATGCAGCCGCATCGGGCGCGAAGCCAGCGGGGACCGCATTGGTGGGCCATGCTGAGTTGCTACTTCTTTGGTTACCACTGGGAACATCACGAGATACCCCGAATTCCTTGGTGGCAACTTTATCGCGAAAAAGATAAACGAAAAATTCAGCTATGATCAAATCCAGACATCATCCCCTAACGACTTGGTTTTTAGATCTTTATTTCCGCTGGAAAATGGCGTTTCATTTTCGCGGAATTGAGGTGCATGCCAACGAGCAAGTTGATCCACAGAGACCGGTTTTGTTGCTTCAGAATCACTTCAGCTGGTGGGACGGCTATTGGTCGTTGTGGTTAAGCAAGCGTTTTTTTCAGAAGCGTTTTCATGTGATGATGTTGGAAGAACAACTTCATAAGCGCATGTTCATTAACCGGTGCGGTGCTTTCTCCGTACGAAAGAATTCGCGCGAGCTGCTGGAGACGCTGACTTATGCTGCCGGGCTATTGCATGCTCATCAGAATCTGGTTTGTCTCTATCCGCAAGGGGAAATCCAATCGCAGCAGGTTAAAACCATTGCTTTTGGGAGAGGAGCTTCCTGGATTTTAAAACATGCCGGCGAGCCCGTTCAAGTGTGGTTTTGTGTGACCTTAACGGATTATTTCAGCAGCTCAAAACCTTTAATCCGGTTTTGTTTGAAACACTATGAGGGCGAGCGGACACCCCAGAGCATGGAGCTGGCCTACAATTCTTTTCGGGACGAATGTATAAACAAGCAACATGACTGATCTTTTAATCATTGCCTGGGCTGTATTTACTTTTCTTGTTTTACGCACCTTGGTTGCGCTGGTCAATGTTGTGAGCAAACCTTACCTGCCTGCTGCTGGAAGCGAGCACAACGACAAAGTGTCCTTGTTGGTGCCAGCCAGGAACGAGGAGCACAACCTGCCGAACTTACTTCGAGCTATTTCTCAATTGAATTACCCGGATCTTGAGGTTTGGGTGTGCAATGATCATTCAACAGACAAAACCGGGCAGATTTTACAGGAATGGCAGCAGCATGCAGACTGGCTTCATTACTTTGACGGAGACGATTTACCACCCAGCTGGACCGGGAAAAATTTTGCCTGTCACCAACTGGCTCAAAAAGCAAGGGGACACTATTGGTTGTTTGTGGATGCCGATGTGACTCTGGCACCGGATGCCCTGCACAAAGCTGTGGATTTTTTCAAAGCCAACAAGCTAAGCCTGTTATCTCTCTTTCCGCAGCAACTGATGCAAACTACTTCTGAAAAACGGACAGTGCCAGTTATGAACTGGATTTTAGTGACTTTATTGCCTCTGAAGCTTGTGCTGAAATCGGGTAACCCTTTGTTTGCCGCCGGCAATGGACAGTTTATGCTTTTTGACGCACAAAACTATCAACGGAATAATTGGCACGAACGAGTTAAAAATCGTCATGTGGAAGATATCCAGCTGGTTCGCCTGATGAAAAAACAACAGGAGCGTGTGGCTGTTTTATTAGGAAATGGCGATGTCTTTTGTCGGATGTACCAGGATTATGCGGGAGCCTTGCAGGGCTTTGTGAAAAATGTGCATGAGTTTTTCTTTGGCAGCCGTTTGCTGATGCTCTTCTTTGGGATCGTTCTCATGGGAAGTCCATTGCTTTTATATTTCGCCTGGGGATGGAACGGGTTGCTTGTTTATGCTACATTGCTTGTGCTGAATCGTTTGCTGGTTTCTCGGGCAAGCCATCAGCAATGCTGGGCTAACCTTTTGTTTCATCCTTTGCAAATGGTGTTTCTGGCTCATCTGATGATTGAAAATATTCGCCTTCGAATAACTAAAAAAGCAAAATGGAAAGGTCGAAAAATAACTATTTAAACTTGTTGCTGCTTGGCTTGCTGTTCTGCCTGGCTTTGTCCGTATCGGGGCAAAAGCTGGAGACCTACCAGTGTCATTTTTTTAATGCCTATCTGGAAGGAGATATGAGTAACTGGATGCGCTGGATTGAAGAAATTGAACACAAGCATTCGGAAGAGCAGGAGTGGGGGATTCTGGCCCTGCAAGCTCGCTATGGCCTTATCGGTTATTACTTCGGAACCGATCAAAAGGAGAGGATTAAAGAAGTACTTCAGGAAGGGGAGAATCGGCTGGAACGCTACCTGGAGCAAGAGCCAGACAATGCCCGGCTTTTGAGTTTGCAAGCCGCCTTCGATGCGTTTAAGATTGGTCTGGCCAGGTACAAAGCCCCCTTTTTGGGACCTAAAGTCGTTGGCTCCATTCAACAGGCTATGGAAGTGGATCCGGATGAACCCATGGTGTGGCTGGAAGAAGGCAATGCCCTTTACAACCGGCCGGCCCTTTTTGGGGGCGATAAGAAAAAGGCCATCGCGGCTTATCGCAAAGCGCTGGAGTTGTTTGAGGAAAGCGAAGAGTCCTGCAATTACCTGACAGTGCTGGTTGAAATTTTCATCCTGAAAGGCTACTCTGAAACCAAGCAGGATGCTTTGTACCAAAGAACCCGCCAGAAGCTTCATCGGCAATATGGCGGACTCCCTTGGTTGGATGATTTTCTTTCTTCCGAAGCTGGTTATTAACCCTTCCTGCCTAATTCACCGGGTAATAAATGGCCGTTACCCATTTCGATTCGTCGGGTTCCTTTTGTGGGTCAGTCAGGTATTGCTCCATGGGGCTGCCAGCCAGCTGAAGCTCATTGTTCTGAATCCATTTTTGAATAAAGCTGTGCGTTTGCTCCAGATGGTCATATGAGCCGAAGTGATCGGCTGCGGCATAGGTTTTTGCAGGCATGGTGCCCGTCAGGATGTTCTCTTGGGCTTCAACTTTAGAATTAACCGGAATGCCACATTCCAGATCAATCAGGTTGCCGTCAATCTTGTGGTAGATGGCGTAAGGCATGTTGGTCATGGCCAGGTCGTTTTGGTTGATGAAATTGATGAGCTGCCCATAGTTAATTCCCATTTGCTCTGACACGTCTTCCAACTCAATGGTTTGGCGGATACTAACAAAGTCAAAGGCCGGCAGGTTGACTAGCTCTACAACCGGACGCTTTTCCTGAACAATGGTTTCGGCAACAATTTTTAAATTCTGAAGGCCTTGTTCAAAGTCAGGGCCAATCATCGAATCAAACAACAAGCCCATCCATCGGGCAATGGGGTTGTAGCCCAGATCGGTATCAAAAGCCCAGGTGACGGTCGTGGTCTGTCCCGATTCATCAAACAGAAAATAACCGGTTGACAGGCCTTCCTCCATAAAATTCATCGTTGTAGCAATGGAATCGTAAGGAACGGATTCGGTGATGGTCATGGTACCGGCTCCAAGGTTTGGATTTTCGCTTTCCCACGAATAAGCCGCTCCTTTGCCGATGCCTCTGTTTTTATAATCCACTTTCATATCCGGGTCCATTTGGTTCCACACGGCCCACTTGTCCCACGAACGAAGATTGTTTACCTGGTTAAAAACAACTTTGGCGGGTGCCTGAATGCTGGCTGTTCGTTCAACATGTACCTCTCGTGGTAGGAAAAAGGCAATGATGGCCATGGCAATAAGTAGGATAAGCAGGCCAAGAAAGAATTTTTTGAGTGTTTTCATAGGTCGGAATTAATTGATCTTTTTTTGATTCAACGAAATTGAGAAGAAGATACAAAATTATCATTAATTCTCCTTGGGTAAGTTTTTGTTCTTTCGTTTAATTGATCCGCTTGATTCGCGGGAAAACTCTGTGAAGCAAGGATGTTTATTTTATAGGCCCTTACTTAGTCCTTAGATGTTTTGAGTATAGGTAGAAAGTCAAGGGTAAAGGGGTTTAACGGCTTTGCGACTTTTTTTGTTTCTTTGATTAACCTAAAAATGTGTTTTATGAAACCTGGATTGCTTAGCCTTTTGCTAATTTGTTTTTATGCCTGTAACCGGCCTGCTGTACCTACTGTGATTATTGAAACAGAACGGGGGAATGTGGTGGTTGAACTGTATCCGGAAAAAGCACCGGTAACGGTGGCTAATTTTCTGCGTTTTGTTGAGGATCAGACTTATTCCGGAGCTTGTTTTTATCGGGTGGTTCGGATGGATAATCAACCGGATAATGACGTAAAAATTGAAGTGATTCAGGGGGGATTGAAAGAGGATGAGTTGGTGGAGAAATACCCGGCAATTATGCACGAAACAACACGTGAAACTGGCCTAAAGCATCGGGATGGAACCCTTTCCATGGCCCGGATGGAGCCTGGAACTGCATCAACCGAATTTTTTATTTGTGTGGGCGAACAGCCAGAGCTGGACTTTGGAGGCCAACGAAATCCGGATGGACAAGGCTTTGCTGCTTTTGGAAAAGTGGTGAAGGGGATGGAAGTTGTTCGGGAGATTCAGCAGGGAAACGATGATGGGCAGCTGTTGCAAAGGCCAATACGGATTATTGGAATGACGCTGGAAAAGTAATTTCGTGGAGTTGACTTAACGAAATGAATGAATCATTATTCATTCAATTTTTCTGTATTCCTGGGTTGTTATGCCTTGTAATAAAGCGTATAATGGAAGTTTGGGATGAAAACTTGTGCTGAGAGCAAACAAGCGAAGGGATTGGTTGTTTTAGATAATTAAGTTCAAAAAAAAGAAATCAAGATGAAACGAGCATGTGATAACTATTGCACCCGATAGAAGATTAATAAGCGCGTTCATCGAATACCTTTGAAAATTAAAATAAGATGAAAGAAACAACTGGAAAAATTGCCTTTGCAGGTAATCCTTTAACCCTGATTGGGGAACCGATTCAGGTAGGCGAAAAAGCGCCCGACTTTACGTTATTAAGTGCAAACCTCGAGCCGGTGAAGTTATCCGACTTTGATGGCAAAGTGCGTGTTTTGGCTATTTACCCTTCGATTGATACGGGCGTTTGCCAGGCGCAGAACCGTCGTTTCAATGAGGAAGCTGCCCAATTAGGCGATACCGCTGTGCTGTCTATTTCTTGCGACTTGCCTTTTGCGCAAAGCCGGTTTTGTGCTGCCGAAGGCTTGGATAAAGTGGTGACTTTGTCGGATCACAGAGACGTGGATTTCGGGACTAAATATGGCTTCCTGATAAAGGAGCTTCGTTTGCTGGCCCGAGGAACCGTGGTGATTGACAAGGACGGAACAGTTAAGTATGTTGAGTTTGTGCCTGAAGTAACCACTGAACCTGATTATGATTCAGCATTGAATGTTGTTAAGGAATTGATTTAGTCATTCTGGCTATCAGCCTTCGCATTAGCAAATTGTACTAATACGATATTAAAAATCCAGGCTTTAGCTGCATGTCAGCAAAGACCTGGTTTTTTTGTTTGGCTTATAGGGGCCTTCCAGAATCTTTGAAAGTTCATATGTCCGTACGCTCGTGCCTTCGTGTGTTCGTGCTGTCGTGCCGTCGGGCGTTCATAAGCACCTTCTGCCTACTAACTACTGCCTTGCTGAAAAGCTCTTCTCAGCCTCTCAGTGCTTCTTTCTCTTTTCTGCATGCACTTCGCCGTTGGCTTTAATTTGACCACTGGATTTTCGGATATTCAGATTGCCGAATTCTTTGAAAGTGTCTGAGTGCCTGAGATCGTGCCTTCCTGCGTTCGTGTGTTCATACCTTCGGTAAAGTCCTTCTCACTGTTCTCGCGCTCAGTGCCCAGTGCTCCATGCTCTTAGCCCGCTGCTCTTGACTCTCCTAATTCAAATGACCAGAAACCGGTCGGGTGAAAAAGCGCCTCGGTCAGGCGATGCAAAAAACAGGTAAATTCCGTCATACGAACTCGACTCCTCTGGAAGCGTGAGTAGACCGCCCTGCGCCGAGCGGTGCAGGCCACTTTCATAGGGCCCCTGAAATCCGTCCGCAGAAGTTGTTATATACCATAGCTCATCGCTTAAACGAATGCTGGCTATTCCTTCGTCGTTCAGCCAGCTCACTTCCAGCTGGTCGCTTCCATCAGGCCGGACAGCTACCCCCAGCTTAAATGGTAAGGGCAGCGAGCCGTCTGCAAAATGGAGCAAGGATGGATCTTCCAACTGTCCCTGGTGACCGAATGCTGGCATGTTTGCTTTTAAAAACATATGATACCCACTGCTATTTCCCGACAAGCGATTCCAAATGGGGACAATAACCTGCTGTTTATACTGCTGACAAAAGGTATTTACCGCCTTAAACCGCTGCCGGTGTTGCTTCTGCCGGTCCGACCAGGAGTCTTTGCTGTATTGTGGAGCTGCCCGCACATAAGACGTGTCCCCGCGCTTAACAACAACCAGTGGCCCCAGTTTCCCGGATACCGATCCCAATAACCCGTCTCTTATTTTCGCCATAGCAGAGTCTTATTTTTAACGTATTTGATTAGTTTATTATACATATTTTATATTATTAAAGTTACAGAATATACACAGAAATAACACAGAAGATACTTAGAAGATATGGATTTGATCCCTGTCAAAAGGAAAGAGAAGATAATAGACAATAGACAATAGACAATAGAAGGCACTCACGAAGGTACGAACCCAGGAACGCACGATCGTACGAAGGCTGTTAACTAACAATTTATCCTGTGAAATGCACGGAGTGCGTATTTCATAGGACCGACAACTGATATCCGCTTTCAGATTGCTTCGCTGTGCTCGCAATGACGGAACTTGAAACAGACAACTGAAAACAGTCTGTTTAACCGCTAAGACGGAAAGCATCGCAGTGAACGCAAAGAGCAGAGCACACGAGGACACGAGCGCATGAAGTCACGAAGCCTGACTAATTCCTCCACTTCATCGCCAGGTGAAAAGTTCGGCCTACGAGGGTTTTGAAACAGAAAACAAGGGAAGGAATCTGCGCGGGACTAGCTAAGAAAACCCTGTTTCACGACCAACGGGAGGAGTTGGTTTTCGGGGAGAGACTGATCTGCCGTTTTCGATCAAAAGCATCGTCAGCCTAGATCTTTTGGTTCTTTTGGATCATGCCAAAAGGACAAGTTGGTTTGATGCTGATACTATTTTCGTTAACTGCTAAGATGCAAAGAAAGAACACACGAAGGCACGAAGTCACGAACGTACGAAGGCTGTCAACTGATAATTTATCCTGTGAAAATTTGCGGAGTGCGTATTTTATAGGACCGACAACTGATATCCGCTTACAGATTGCTTCGCTGCGCTCGCAATGACGGAATTTGAAACTTGAAGCAGACAACTGACAACAGTCTGTTTGACCGCTAAGACGGGAAGCATGCAGTGAACGCAAAGAGCAGAGCACACGAGGACACAAATCACGAACGCACAAAGACTTCGAAGCGAGATCGTGTGCCGTGAAACGTACTGAATCCTGAGAATCAGGAGGCTGAGAAAGGTTGAGGAAATTACGATTTGGTATCCTGTTTTTTTATTTGCTACAGGCGAAATTCAAACCCATTTTAAATAAGCCCTTTTTGTCAAAAAAGAGAAGGAAAAGGGGTCACTTATTAACGTAATTCGGGATTAAGATTAGAGAAGTTAATGTTCCGGCGTATGCTTTTGAACATATTTTCGCTACCTGTCGTTTTATTCGTGCGTGAGATTTCAACTAAAAGTGCCAATTGGCAAAACTCATCAAGCGAATACATTCGACTGACTGATAGTCGTTTATTGTTTAACTTCAACATGGAAGTCTATTGGTAAAGCGAACAACGTGGAATCGTTTTAGCGATCAAAAGCGTCATCGGAGAAACAGCGAAGTCCTAAGTAGTAAGGGTTTTTAGGTGGGATTTCGTAAATTTAATCATGTTGAAAACACTTGGTTGTGAATTAAGTGTAAGAATCAATCTTTAATGGTCCTAAAAAATAAGATTCTTTCTGTCGTAGTGGGTGTGGTCGTACTGGCGTGTTTTTTGCAGGAAATCAGTTTTTCTCAAGCTCATCCATCATCTGAGTCATTCCAAAAGAATAGCTTGGATGTTTTTTTCATGGCTGAACGCGAAATCGCAGCTTCAGCCGATCAACAATTGGTAAACGCCCCGGCTTCGGAGCTTATTGCCTTAGTCCCTGAAAAAAAGAACGAAAGCCCCAACGAACTGTTGAATACAGGTGCTGAAAGGCCTGCGATTCCCAGCTCAATGACTGCGCAGGCAGGACTCACCATCACCTCCACGGCAACTGGAGGACCATGGAATGAAACTGCCAGTTGGGATGGAGGAGTCGTTCCTGATGCTGACGATGATGTAACCATTCTTGCTGGAGCAACAATAACCACTGATAATGTGCTTATCAATGCTTCACTGACCCTCGGAAATGGAGCAAACTTAGAAGTTACCGGCGATTGGACCAACAACGGGACGTTTGATGCAGGAACCAACAGTACCGTTAGCTTTACCGGGAGTACGGATGGAACGATCAGCGGAACATCGACCACTGTTTTCAAACATTTTATTCTTAATAAAGATGCAGCAAACACCCTTCAGGTGAATGCCCCTATTGTATTGAGCGGAACCATTACGCTTACTTCCGGTAAACTTTTGGTGAACCCTTCAGGGAGTATTAACTGCACTTACAATACTGGCTTTACGATTGAGGTCGACGCCGGACTCCTGGTTCAAGGTGGTAGCTTGACTACCGGTGCTTTCTCGATTGAGAACAAAGGAATTTTCCAGGTCGAAGAAAACTCAACGGTAAGCTTAGGCAGTGACCCAGGCAATAGTCTGACCATTCGGAGTGAAGGCATCCTGAATATCAACGGGGGCACCGTAGATATTGCCGGGCGCTTGGTGGTTTCGGGTGGTACAGCCAATATCTTTGGCGGAACCATTACCTTAGCGAAGGTTGGACACAGCAGTACAACCTTCGCCACCCTGCATCTTACTAAAGAGGCCAATTTTGAGATGACCGGTGGTACCATCATTTTCCATCAACCGAATGGCTCAGGCTATTGGGATGTTTCAATAATTGATGGCACTTCCGGCTCCAAATCAATGACGGGAGGTACATTGCAGTTTGGAACAGCAACAACCAGCGGCACCTTCTCAATCAATAGTCCCATCCCTTTTTACAACATTACGGTCAGTGAAAACACAACCTTAGAGCTGGTAGCAAACGATCTTGTCATCAATAAGCAGTTATACATGAAGGATGGCAGCAACATAGATGCCGCGACTAATAGTCTTACTGTTATTCTGAACGATTCAGATGTTGGAGCACTGGTTAGTTCCAACGGCTACGTGTTGGGAACACTGCAACGAGCTATTGCTGTAACAGATGTAGCAGGCTACCGTTTTCCTGTTAATCATTCAGTCTTAAAATTGAATTTCACGAACATCACTCAAAATGGATACATCTCTGTTACATCAGCTGCAGGTTCTCATCCAAACATAGGTAGTTCGCTTCTAAATTCAGGCGCAAGTATGAATAGCTACTGGACGATTGAAAACTCAGGCGTTGAATTTGAAAGTTTGGGTGGAAGCTTTGAATTTGAAGCGAATCTTGCTGGTGATTACCTGGTAGGAATGTTTGATGGTAATTGGAGTTACCCTGCAACGACACGAACTGCAAAGATTGTCAACTTTTCGGGGATTAATTCACTAAGTACCACAACATCCTTTGCCTTGGCCGAATGCGTACCGCCTACCATAACACTTGGGGATAGTCCTGAGGTTTGTGAAGGAACTACGACTACTAATCTTCCATATATTGCCACTGCCGGAGCTCCTGATACCTACCGAATTGACTTTGATGCGACAGCAGAAAGTGAAGGCTTTAAAGACATTGGCGTACCAAGTTTACCTGCAGATGAAATTAGTATTATAATTCCAGGCGGAGTTAGCCCAGGAACCTATAATGCAAGTCTTTATGTCAGTAATGCAACGGATTGTGAAAGTAGTGGAGTGGATTTTACCATCGATGTATATGACAACCCTGACATGGTTTTACAGAACCTGGAAGACTGTGAAGACGGCACCACAGGCAA